>NZ_QUAL01000403.1 GCF_003579925.1 Jiangella rhizosphaerae
GCCCGTCCCGATCCCGGGACGGGCGCCGCGGCGTTCCCGGCCGGCGCAACCCCACGCGCGGCGCGGCCGGCTCAGGCCTCCGCGGCCGCGATCAACGCCTGCGCGAACCACTCCATCGTGGCGACACTGCCAGAGCGCACCTGCTCGCGCGGCCAGCCGTTGATGATGCCGACCAGCTCCCAGTACCGCTCGACCCGGCGGTCGGAGAACAGGGCGATCTGCTCGCCCAGCTCCCGGCGGAAGTCGGCACCGTCGGCGACGCCGCGCGCGTGGGCGAACCGGGGCGCCAGCTGATCGACGACCAGGCGGCCCTCCGGCGACCCGGGCGCGACATCGGCCGACCGCAGCGGCGTCACCAGCTCGGTCACGCTCTCGTAGAGCGCCATCTCCGCCGGCGCCGGGCCGGCCGAGGCGGAACCCGACGACGCGCCGGCCTCGGCCATCTGCCGCACCCGCGCCCGGTAGGACGGGTCCTGCACCAGCTCGGCCAGCTCGACCCAGGCCTCGACCTGAGCCGGAGTGGGGTCGTCGGGAAGGTCGACGCGGACCGAACGCATCCGCTCGGCGAACGCGGGGTCGGTGTCCAGCCCCTCGAACGCCGACTCCCAGTAGTCGTCGATGATCTGCTGCCGTTCGGCGGCGGACAGGTGGGCCAGGCGGTTCATGAGATCCAGCTCCTCGTGGTCGTCGATCCCCAGCGCGGCCACCGCCCGCAGCACCGAACGGCGGGTCCGGAGCAGCCGGATCTGCGCGTCCAGGGCGGCGGCATGCGCCGTCGCCATGTCGGCCAGCGACAGCGACCGGTCGAGGACCCGCCGGACGGTCGCGAGGTCGATGCCGAGCTCGCGCAGCGTCCGGACGAGATCCAGCCGGGCCAGCGCCACGGCGTCGTAGCGGCGGTAGCCCGCCGGGGATCGGTCGGTCGGCGGCACCAGCCCGATGTCGGCGTAGTACCTGATCGTCTTCACCGGGAGTCCGGTGCGCCGGGCCAGGTCGCCGATGCTCAGGAAGGGGCCGTCGTCGTTCACGGGAACCACGGTGGTGTCTCCAGCGACTGGAGAGTCAAGCCGGCCGACGGAACAGCAGGTCAGCCGAGGATCAGGACGTCGGCCATCACCGCGACGAACACCACCGTCAGGTAGGTGATCGAGCCGTGGAACAGCCGCATGGCGGTGAGGCCGGCACCGTCGGCGGTGCGCCGCGCCCGGCCGTACAGCCGGTGCGCCTCGACGAGGAACCAGACGCCGGTGAGCACGGACGCCAGCCCGAAGATCCACCCCAGGTCGGCGACCGGCCACAGCACGAACGTCGTGGCGACCATGGCCCAGGAGTAGAGCAGGATCTGGAACGCCACCGTCCGGGCCGACGCCACGACCGGCAGCATCGGCACGCCCGCCCGCGCGTAGTCGTCGCGGTAGCGCATGGCCAGCGGCCAGTAGTGCGGCGGCGTCCAGAAGAACACCACCAGGAAGAGCAGCACGGGCGGCCAGTCGAGCGTTCCGGTGACGGCGGCCCAGCCGATGAGCGTGGGCACGCACCCGGCGACGCCGCCCCACACGATGTTCTGCGACGTCCGCCGCTTCAGCAGCATGGTGTAGACGAGGACGTAGAACAGGTTGGCGGCGATGGTCAGCGCCGCGGCCAGCGCGTTGACCCACACCAGCATGATCGCCACCGACGCCACCAGCAGCGCCGACGCGAACGCGAACGCGCGGTACGGGGCGACGACGGCGCGGGCCAGCGGCCGGCGCCGGGTGCGGTGCATGACGGCGTCGATGTCGCGCTCGAGCACCTGGTTGAACGCGTGGGCGCTACCGCCGGCCAGCGTGCCGGCCGCGAGGGTGGCGAGCACCAGGCCGAGCGAGGGCAGCCCGCGCTCGGCCAGCACCATGGCGGGCAGCGTCGTGATGAGCAGCAGCTCGACGACGCGCAGCTTCATGAGCGCGACGTAGGAGCCCAGCACGGCCCGCAGCCGCGCCAGCCGCGTCGGCGGCTCCGGCGCACGCCGGGTCGCCGCGGGGCTCGGCTCGACGGACGTCAACGTTCACCTTCGTGTGGTCGAAGAGACAGGCGGGAGTGGGAAACATCCGCCAGCTTGGCCTGTTGAGTCTAACGGTGCGCCCAAACCGCCGAGCGGCCGGGCACACGTGCGGGTGACGTCGATACGCTCGACCGTGAACGGCCGTCTCGACGACGGCGCTGCGAGCAGAGACGTAGGGACCCATCCGCCTGAGAGGAACGTCACGCCGGTGAACACGACACCCGAGAACAGCGCAGCCTTCGAGTGGACGGAGCTCGACGACCGGGCGGTCGACACCGTGCGGCTGCTGGCCATGGACGCCGTCGAGAAGGCGGGCAACGGGCATCCCGGCACGGCGATGAGCCTCGCCCCGGTCGCCTACACGCTCTACCAGCGGGTGCTCCGCCACGACCCCTCCGACCAGCACTGGCTGGGCCGCGACCGGTTCGTCCTGTCGGCCGGGCACAGCAGCCTGACGCAGTACATCCAGCTCTACCTGTCCGGCTACAACGTCACGCTGGACGACCTCAAGGCGTTCCGCACGTGGGGCTCGTCGACGCCGGGTCACCCGGAGTACCGCCACACCGACGGCGTCGAGGTCACCACGGGTCCGCTCGGGTCGGGCTTCGGGTCCGCGGTCGGCCTGGCGTTCGCCCAGCGCCGCGTCCGCGGCCTGCTCGACCCCGACGCACTGCCCGGCGAGAGCGTCTTCGACCACCACGTCTACGTCATCGCCTCCGACGGCGACCTCGAGGAGGGCGTGTCGAGCGAGGCCAGCTCCCTGGCCGGCACGCAGGAGCTGGGCAATCTCATCGTCCTGTGGGACGACAACCACATCTCCATCGAGGACGACACCAACATCGCCTTCACCGAGGACACCGTCGCCCGCTACGAGGCGTACGGCTGGCACACGCAGGTGGTCGACTTCACCGCCGACGGCGAGTACAAGGAGAACCCGCGGGCCATCTTCGAGGCGCTGCAGAACGCCAAGGCCGTCACCGACCGGCCGTCGTTCATCGCCGTCCGCACCATCATCGGCTGGCCGGCGCCGAACAAGCAGAACACCGGCGCCATCCACGGCTCCGCGCTCGGCGCCGACGAGGTCGCGGCCACGAAGCGGGTGCTGGGCGCCGACCCGGACAAGACGTTCGACGTCGCCGACGACGTCCTGGCGCACGCGCGCCAGGTCGGTGAGCGCGGCAAGCGGCTGCGCACCGAGTGGGACGAGCGCTACGCCGCCTGGCGCGAGGCCAACCCCGACCGCGCCGCCCTGCTCGACCGCCTGCAGAAGCGCGAACTGCCCAGCGGCTGGACCGACAGCCTGCCGGTCTTCGAGCCGTCCGAGAAGGGCGTCGCCACCCGCGCCGCGTCGGGCAAGGTCATCAACGCCATCGCGCCGGTGCTGCCGGAGCTGTGGGGCGGCTCGGCCGACCTCGCCGGTTCGAACAACACCACCATCGAGGGCGAGCCGAGCTTCCTGCCCGAGAAGCGCTCCTCGAAGATGTTCCCGGGCGACCCCTACGGCCGCACCCTGCACTTCGGTGTCCGCGAGTTCGCCTCCGGCCTGATCGTCAACGGCATCGCGCTCAACGGCCTCACGCGGCCCTACGCCGCGACGTTCCTGGTGTTCAGCGACTACCAGCGGGCCGCGGTCCGGCTGGCGGCGCTGCAGCAGCTGCCGGTGACGTTCGTGTGGACGCACGACTCCATCGGCCTCGGCGAGGACGGCCCGACGCACCAGCCGGTCGAGCACCTGTCGGCGCTGCGCGCCATCCCCGGTCTGGACGTCGTCCGCCCGGCCGACGCGAACGAGACGGCCGTGGCCTGGCGCACCATCCTGGAGCGGCAGCACCCGGCCGGCCTGGCGCTGACCAGGCAGAACGTGCCGACGTTCGACCGCTCGGTCTACGGCGACGCCGAGGGCACGGCCCGCGGCGGCTACGTGTTCGCCGAGGCCGACGGCGGAACGCCGCAGGTCATCCTCATCGGCACCGGTTCCGAGCTGCAGATCGCCGTCGAGGCGCGCGAGCGGCTGCAGGCCGACGGCGTGCCCACCCGGGTGGTCTCGATGCCGTCCCAGGAGTGGTTCGAGGAGCAGGACGCCGACTACCGCGAGTCGGTCCTCCCGGCCGCCGTCAAGGCCCGCGTCTCCGTCGAGGCGGGCGTGGCGATGAGCTGGTACCGCTACCTCGGCGACGCCGGACGGGCCGTCAGCCTCGAGCACTTCGGCGCGTCGGCCGACTACCAGACCCTGTACCGCGAGTTCGGCATCACGGCCGACGCCGTGGTGGCCGCCGCCCGCGACTCCATCTCCAACGCCTAAGAGGAGTCACCATGACCACCAACGATCCGCTGGGCCGGCTCTCCGCCGAGGGCGTCGCCATCTGGCTCGACGACCTCTCCCGCGACCGCCTCACCACCGGCAACCTGCAGTCGCTCGTCGACGAGAAGCACGTCGTCGGCGTCACGACGAACCCGTCGATCTTCCAGGCGGCCATCACCAAGAGCAGCCTGTACGACGACGACCTGCGCCGGCACGCCGGGCAGGGCTCCGACGCCGACGCCGCCGTACGCGACCTCACGACCGACGACGTCCGCGCCGCCGCCGACCTGTTCGCCCCCATCGCCGAGCGCAGCACCAACGGCGACGGCCGGGTCTCCATCGAGGTCGACCCGCGGCTGGCGCACGACACCGAGGGCACCATCGCTCAGGCGCGCGAGCTGTGGGCCGAGGTCGACCGCCCGAACGTGTTCATCAAGATCCCGGCGACGAAGGCCGGGCTGCCGGCCATCACCGCGACGATCGCCGCGGGAATCAGCGTGAACGTCACGCTGATCTTCTCCATCGACCGCTACCGTGAGGTCATGGACGCCTACCAGGCGGGGCTCGAGCAGCGCCTCGCCGCCGGCGAGTCGCTCGACGGCATCGCCTCGGTCGCGTCCTTCTTCGTCAGCCGGGTCGACACCGAGATCGACAAGCGGCTCGAGTCCATCGGCAGCGACGAGGCGCTCGCGCTGCGCGGCCAGTCCGCCGTCGCCAACGCCCGGCTCGCCTACGCCGCGTACGAGGAGGTCGTCGCCGCCGAGCGCTGGCAGCGGCTGGAGCAGGCCGGCGCGCAGCGGCAGCGGCCGCTGTGGGCGTCCACGTCGACGAAGAACCCCGACTACGACGACACCATGTACGTCACGCAGCTGGTCGCGCCCGACACCGTCAACACCATGCCCGAGGCGACCATCGAGGCGGTGGCCGACCACGGCGAGATCACCGGCGACACCATCCGGCCCAACCGCGAGAACGCGTGGAACACGCTGGCCGCGGTCCGCGCCGCCGGCGTCGACCTCGACGACGTCAGCGAGGTCCTCGAGCGCGAGGGCGTGGAGAAGTTCGAGACCAGCTGGAACGACCTGCTCGACTCCGTCAACGCCAAGCTGGAGGCCGCCAAGTGACCGCTCTGAGCGTCACCACGTACGGTGTCGACGCGGACGCCGTCGTCGATGGCCTGGTCGGCGAGAAGGTCGCGTCGCGCATCGCGGCGAAGGACGCCACGCTGTGGGGTCCGGAGGCCGAGTCCGAGGCGTCCATCCGGCTGGGCTGGACCGACCTGCACGAGACGTCGCGGCCGCTGCTGGCCGAGATCGAGGCGCTGTCGGCGCAGCTGCGGTCCGAGGGCCTCGACCGCATCGTGCTGGCCGGCATGGGCGGCTCGTCGCTGGCGCCGGAGGTCATCACCCGCTCCGCGGGCGTCGAGCTGACCGTGCTCGACACCACCGACCCCGGCGCGGTGCGGCGGGCGCTGGCCGACCGCCTCGACCGCACCGTCCTCGTGGTGTCCAGCAAGTCCGGCTCGACGGTCGAGACCGACAGCCAGCGCCGGGTGTTCGAGGCGGCCTTCACCGAGGCCGGCATCGACGCCGCCAGCCGCATCGTCGTCGTGACGGACCCCGGCTCCGGCCTGGCCGACCTCGCCACCGAGCGCGGTTACCGCAAGTTGTTCCTCGCCGACCCCGACGTCGGCGGGCGCTACTCCGCGCTGACGGCGTTCGGTCTGGTCCCGAGCGGGCTGGCCGGCGCCGACATCGCCGCGCTGCTGGACGAGGCCGCCGCCGTCGCCGAGCGGCTGTCCGGCGACGTGCCCGACAACCCCGCGCTGCGGCTGGGCGCCGCCCTCGCCGGGGGCCACGGCGACGGCCGCGACAAGGTGGCCATCGCCGACGCCGGCTCCGGCATCGCCGGCTTCGCCGACTGGGCCGAGCAGCTCATCGCCGAGTCCACCGGCAAGCAGGGCACCGGCATCCTGCCGATCGCCAGCGGCGGCACCGACGACCCCGAGGTCGCGCACCCCGCCGGCGACGTCCTGCCGGCCCTCGTCGGCTCCCCCGCGCAGCCGCCCGCCAAGGGCGTCGTCGTCGCCGGTGAGCTGGGCGCGCAGTTCCTGCTGTGGGAGTACGCGACGGCCGTCGCCGGGAAGCTGCTGGGCATCAACCCGTTCGACCAGCCCGACGTCGAGAGCGCGAAGGCCGCCGCGCGCGGCCTGCTCGACGCCACGCCGGAGCCCGAGGCGCCGGCGTTCACCGACGGCGTCGTCGAGGTCCGCGGCTCGGCCGGGCTGCTCGACGGCGTCGACTCCCTCGCCGGCGCGGTCGAGGCGCTGCTCGGCCGGCTGGAACCGAACGGCTACCTCGCCGTCATGGCCTACCTCGACCGCGAGGGTGACGACGCCGGGCTCGCCGGCGTCCGCGTCCCGCTGGAGCGGCGGACCGAGCGGCCGGTGACGTTCGGCTGGGGGCCGCGCTTCCTGCACTCCACGGGCCAATACCACAAGGGCGGGCCGGCCCAGGGCGTGTACCTGCAGGTCACCGGCGCGCCTGCCGAGGACCTGGAGATCCCCGACCGCCCGTTCACCTTCGGTCAGCTGATCGCCGCGCAGGCCGCCGGCGACGCCCAGGTGCTGGCCGACCACGACCGTCCGGTGCTCCGGCTGCACCTGACCGACCGCAAGGCAGGCATCGACACCCTGAGGGGCATCCTGAGGTGAGCTACCAGAACCCGCTGCGCGACAAACGCGACAAGCGGCTGCCACGCATCGCCGGCCCGTCCGGCCTGGTGATCTTCGGCGTCACCGGCGACCTCGCCCGGAAGAAGCTGATGCCGGCGGTGTACGACCTCGCCAACCGCGGCCTGCTGCCGCCCGGCTTCTCGCTGGTGGGCTTCGCCCGGCGCGACTGGGCCACGCAGGACTTCGGCAAGATCGTGCACGACGCCGTCAAGCAGCACGCGCGTACGCCCTTTCGCGAGTCGACGTGGCGGCAGCTCGCGCAGGGGTTCCGGTTCGTGCCGGGCGACTTCTCCGACGACGACGCCTTCGACCGGCTGGCCGAGACCGTCCACGAGCTCGACCAGCAGCAGGGCACCGGCGGCAACTTCGCGTTCTACCTGTCCATCCCGCCGTCGTTCTTCGACATCGTCAGCAAGCAGCTCGACCGCTCCGGTCTGGCCCACCCCGACGGGCCGGAGCAGTGGCGCCGGGTGATCATCGAGAAGCCGTTCGGCCACGACCTCGAGAGCGCCCGGCAGCTCAACGCGACGGTCGAGAGCATCTTCCCGCCCGACGCGATCTTCCGCATCGACCACTACCTCGGCAAGGAGACGGTCCAGAACATCCTGGCGCTGCGCTTCGCCAACCAGCTGTTCGAGCCGATCTGGAACGCCCACTACGTCGACCACGTGCAGATCACGATGGCCGAGGACATCGGCATCGAGGGCCGGGCCGGCTACTACGACGGCATCGGCGCGGCCCGCGACGTCATCCAGAACCACCTGCTGCAGCTGCTGGCGCTGGTGGCCATGGAGGAGCCGGTCTCGTTCAACGCGTCGGACCTGCGGGCGGAGAAGGAGAAGATCCTGTCCGCGGTGCGACTGCCCGAGGACCTCTCCCAGTACACCGCCCGCGGCCAGTACGCATCGGGCTGGGCCGGCGGCGTCAAGGTCAACGGCTTCCTCGAGGAGGACGGCATCCCGGAGGGCTCGACGACGGAGACCTACGCCGCCGTCCGTCTCGACATCGACACCCGCCGCTGGGCGGGCGTGCCGTTCTACCTGCGCACCGGCAAGCGGCTGGGCCGCCGCGTCACCGAGGTGGCGATCGTGTTCAAGCGGGCGCCGCACCTGCCGTTCGAGTCCACCGCCACCGAGGAGCTGGGCCAGAACGCTCTGGTCATCCGGGTGCAGCCGGACGAGGGCACGACCATCCGGTTCGGCTCCAAGGTGCCGGGGACGGCCATGGAGGTCCGCGACGTCACCATGGACTTCGGCTACGGCGGCTCGTTCACCGAGGAGAGCCCCGAAGCCTACGAGCGGCTGATCCTCGACGTCCTGCTGGGCGACCCGCCGCTGTTCCCCCGTCACGAAGAGGTGGAGCTGTCCTGGCAGATCCTCGACCCGATCGAGGAGTTCTGGGCCAAGAGCCCCGATCGGCCGGAGCAGTACGCTCCCGGCGGCTGGGGTCCGGCGTCGTCGGACGAGATGCTGGCCCGCGACGGCCGCAGTTGGAGAAGGCCATGATCATCGACATCCCGTCGACCACCGCCGCCGCCGTCGGTAAGCGCCTGGTCGACCTGCGCGAGAAGCACGGGGCCGTCGCGCTGGGCCGCGTCCTGACGCTCGTCCTCGTCGCCGAGGAGGCCAACGCCGAGGACGCCATCGACTCGGCCAACCAGGCCAGCCACGAGCACCCGTGCCGCATCATCGCCGTCATCCGCGGTACGTCGCGCGGGTCGGCGCGGCTGGACGCGCAGATCCGGGTCGGCGGCGACGCCGGCGCGAGTGAGGTGGTCGTGCTGCGGCTGTTCGGGCCGCTGACGGCGCACGCGGAGTCCGTGGTGGTCCCGCTGCTGCTGCCGGACAACCCGGTGGTCGCCTGGTGGCCGGCCGAGTCGCCCGAGGTGCCCGCCGACGACCCCGTCGGACGGCTGGCGCAGCGGCGCATCACCGACGCCGCGGCGTGCAAGCGCCCGATCGCCGCCCTGCAGGAGCGGGCCGAGAGCTACCGGCCGGGCGACACCGACCTCGCGTGGACCCGGCTCACACTGTGGCGGGCGCTGCTGGCCGCCGCCCTCGACCAGCCGCCGCACGAGGAGATCACCGCGGCCCGGGTCGTGGGCGGGCCCGACAACCCGAGCGCCGACCTGCTGGCCGCCTGGCTGGCGCACACGCTGAAGGTGCCGGTGACGCGGACCAAGGCGACCGGCGTCGACGGCCTGCTCAGCGTGCGACTGGACCGCCCGTCCGGGGCCATCGGCATCGAGCGTCCCGACGAGGAGGTGGCGACGCTGACCGTGCCCGGCCGGGCCGACCGCCGCGTCGCGCTCCCCCGTCGCTCGGCGGGCGACTCACTGGCCGAGGAACTGCGCCGGCTCGACCCCGACGAGGTCTACGGCGAGGTCATCCAGGAAGGACTGAACGAGTTGCACGAGTTCGGCAAGGTCACCCGGACCAAGGCGAAGGTGAAGCGATGACGACGCCCACGATCGTGATCCATCGCGACGCCGACGTGCTCGTGCAGGCGGTGGCGGCCCGGCTCATCACCCGCCTGGTCGACGCCCAGGCCGCGCACGGCGACGCGTCGGTCGTGCTCACCGGCGGGACGGCCGGCATCGCGACGCTGCGCGCGGTGGCGGCGTCGCCGGCCTGCTCGGCCGTCGACTGGTCCGCGCTCTCGGTCTGGTGGGGCGACGAGCGGTTCCTTCCCTCCGGCGACCCCGATCGCAACGAGACGCAGGCGCGCGAGGCGCTGCTGGACCACGTCCCGGTCGACCCCGCGCGGGTGTTCGCGATGCCGGCCCGGTCCGGCGACCTGACCCCGGAGGACGCCGCGGCGCAGTACGCCGACGTGCTGGCGCAGCAGACGGAGAAGCGCCTGCACTCCGGCGCGCCCGCGTTCGACGTGCTGCTGCTCGGCGTCGGCCCCGACGGCCACGTCGCGTCGCTGTTCCCCGAGCACCCGGCGCTGCACGACGACCGCACCGTCGTCGGCGTCCGCGGCGCGCCGAAGCCGCCGCCCGAGCGCGTCAGCCTCAGCCTGCCGGTGATCCGGTCGGCCGACGAGGTCTGGCTGGTCGTGGCCGGCCCCGACAAGGCGCCGGCGGTCCGGCTGGCGCTCGGCGGGTCGGGCCCGGTCCAGATCCCGGCCGCCGGCGCCCAGGGTCTGCGCGCGACCCGGTGGCTGCTCGACCGCGCGGCGGCGTCCGAGCTCCCGCCCGGGCTGGGACGTCCCGCGTCACCCTGACCGACGGCCCACGCCGACGACCGACTGCCGACCATCCTTGTTGATCATGGAGAAATCGGGTTTCCCAGCGTTGGGAAGCCCGATTTTTCCATGATCAACTCAAGGGGTGTCCGATTTGTTCCGAGAGGAAGGGTTACCTATCCTTCCCACATGGCGACGGTGAAGGCCAAGAAGAAGTGCTGCAAGGACCGGCCGCGGTGCAAGGTGTGCCCGGTCGTGCTCAAGCGGCTGGCCGACGCCGGCCTGCTGGAGCGCGAGAGCAAACGACGGTACTCCTTCGACACCAAGCCTCCGAAGTCCGCCGTGTCGGCCGCCCGCGCCGCCTAAGGAGCGGTGACGTCGCCTGCGCTCGCCGGGCGGATCGACTGGTGGAAGCGGAAGCAGTCGTCCGGGTCGTAGCGGCGCTTGACCGCGCGTAGCCGAGCCAGGTTGGCGCCGTGGTAGGCCGCCTCCCCCTCGAGCAGCAGCGGGTCGGGGAAGTTCACGTAGGCGCCGCCGCTCCCCCACGGCTGCACGACGTTCCACAGCTCGGCCAACCGGTCCGACGCGGCCGACGTCACCCGCGGCGCCGGGTCCTCGACGACGGTGGCGACGTTGACCAGGAACGACTCCTCCCGGTGCGGGAACGCTGTGGCGTCGACCGGCATCCGACCGTAGCCGCCGGCCCAGGCGAAGAACGTGCACTCGCGGGCGAACCCGGGTACCCGGTCCGCCGCCAGCCGCTCGACCAGCGCGGACACCGCTTCGGCCGGCAACGCGTGGCGGAAGAACATCGATCGGCCGGCGATGAGATCGGTCGGCACCGTGCCCTCCGGCAGGGCCGAGCCGAGCAGATTGAGTCGCCGCACGGCCGGCAGGTACGGGCCCGGTTCGTGGATCTCCCACGTCGGCTCGGTCCCGACCGCCTCGATGACCGGCGCCAGCATCGCGTCCGACGTCTCCGCGTCGATGACCATCCCGAACAGGCTCACGCCGGGCGCCTCGCCCGGGTCGGCCGGCACGACGAGGCGCAACTCGGCGACCACCTCGTCCGGCGCCCGCGGCGCCCAGTCCTGCCACGCCCCGATGACGGCGGCGGCGTGCTCGTACGGCCAGGTCACGTGGAACGCGGACACACCGGCCGGCAGCGGCACCGTCGCCAGGACCAGCGTGGTGACGACGCCGAACTGCCCGCCGCCGGAGCCGCGCAACGCCCAGAGCAGGTCGGCGTCGCGGGCCTCGTCGCACCACACCACGCGGCCGTCGGCCAGCACGACCTCCGCGGCGACCAGGCGGTCGCCGGCCAGCCCGTGCCTCCGGCCGAGGAACCCCAGGCCGCCGCCCAGCACGTGCCCGGCGACGCCCACCGTCGGGCAGGTGCCCATCGGCACGGTGCGATCGTACGGCTCCAGCGCCCCGTAGAGCCGCCCCAGCCGGACCCCCGCGCCGACGGTGACGCGGCCGTCGGCGACCGAGACCCGGTCCAGCGGCGTGACGTCGATCAGCAGCCCGGACGTCGATGACCGGCCCGCGTAGCAGTGCCCCCCGCTACGCGGAACCGTCGCGATGCCGTGCTCGCGGCCGAACGCGATCGCCGCCGCCACATCACCCGCGCCGGCGGCCCGGACGATCGCCGCCGGCCGCACCTCGACCGGCTGCCGCCGCATCGGCCGGCGTGCCGCCTCGTAGTCCGCGTGGCCGGGCAACAGCAGCGTGCCCTCGAGCGACGCCGCGAGACGGTCCCACGCCGGTGGGGTCATGCATCCCCACGATAGGGCCTCTCAGCTCGCCGTGGAGCGGAGGTAGGCGGCGACGTCGGGGTGGTGGAAGAAGTCGGCCCAGCCGGCGGCGTCGAGATGGAAGCGATCGTCCCGGGCCGAGACGTCGGCGCCGTGCTCGACCAGCAGCTTCACCACGTCGAGCGCGCCCGCGCCGGCGGCGTGGTGCAGCGCCCCGTCGACCGGCGCACCGGCGGTCACCAGCGCCCGCACCACGCCCCAGTGGTGCAGGCCCGCCGCCTCGGCGACCAGCGTCGGGCGCACGTCGTCCGGCCCGGCGGCCGCCACGCCCGTCG
>NZ_QUAL01000407.1 GCF_003579925.1 Jiangella rhizosphaerae
GCGCAGCCGAGGCCAGCGCCGCCTGGATGCCCGTCATCGGGGCCGGCACCGAAGCCGCCGCGGTCGGCACGCCGGTCACGATCTGCGTGTCCGGTGCCGATGGCGTGGCAGGGTCGGCGATCACGAATCGATGTACCAGCGCCCGCGGACGTCGACGCGTCACCGCCCGGCCGTCCTGACGGCCCAGCTTCGGCGACGCCGCCGCGGTGTACCCGCCCAGCGCTACGGCGACCGGCCCCCGTCCTCCGGTCTGGAGCCGCCCCAGCACGTTCACCGACCCGATCGTGGCCAGCAGCAAGAACGCGACGTTGGTCAACCCGCTGCCCACACCCCAGATCCCCATGGTGCGCACGCCGACCAGGAACAGCAGGCCAGCGCCGACCACCTGGGTCAACGTGTACGGCCCCCCGGGGATCTTCGTGCCGTCCGGGAACCGCCCGAGCACGTGCGGGAACCGCCGCGCCCGGGTGTAGAACTTGACGACCTCGCGCTCCTCGCTCACCGCTCAACCGCCCCCACGTCGACCTGGACCACAGCCGCCGGCGCGGAGTTGATCTCCTGGTCTACCCGGTTGCCGAGGATGTCGACGTTGTGGACGACCCACACGAAGACACCGGCCATCAGCGCTGCGATGGCGATCGACGCGATTGCGAATCCCGTCTTCACGGCGCGGAACACGACGAAGACCACAGCGACCACGATCGACAGGGTCTGCATCGTGCTCTCCAACTGGCCCGCCTCGCTCTCGACCCACCCGAAGACGCCGCCGTCGGCGACCACCTGAACGCTTGGCGCCACCTCGGCGGCGACGCTCATCAACTCGATTGCGGACATGCTCGTTACTCCCTTCCTGAGCGCCTACGGCGTCGCCGTCGACGACGAATCCCCACCACTCGCCTCCCGCGGCGAGGGCGTCACCGGCCTGTCCAAGCCGGAGTCCATGACGGCGCCATCACCAATCGGCGCCGGGTCGATCGCCTCGACCTCCCACCGGTCGGCTCGCGCCACCAGAGTCAGCGGGTACTGCACCACCGCCTCACCCATCGCATGAGCGACGTTCGCGGTCACCAGCACCTGCGCCCGCTCCCCATCCACCGGGTCCTCGGCGGGCTCGCCAACGGCAGCGATCGCCGTAACCTCCACCTGCGAGTACGGAGCTGGCGTCACCGCAGACAGCTCCACACCCGGCGCCACCACCCGCTCCAGACCGCCGGTTCCAGCCAGCAACGCGCTCAAGAACTCCGCCACCGCTATGCCGACCGGTGACTCGGAGCGCACCGACGCGCCGTATCCATGCCCTGGCACCGCGCCGACCGCGGGCGCGGGCACCGGCGCCGGCGCCGCCAACGCGGCCACCACGCCGTCGTCACTGACGCTGACTGGAACCTGGAAGTAGCGACGAACTGGCTGCACGCGGTCCCCACTAGCGGGCTCAGCGGCGCCGCCGGCTTCCTCGGCGGTGCTCGGCTCATCGACGTCTACAGCGACGGTGACCGACCACACCCCCGTCCCGGCGGCACTGACCTCAGCGGCCGCCGGGTTGCGCACCGCCGGAGACGTCGCTGGCAGCCCCTGGCCCGCATCGATGCCGACCAGTTCCTCCAGTCGCTCCCCGGCGGCGTTCTCGCGAGTCGCGGTCAGCCACGTGACGACTACTTGCTCCGCGAATTCCGCCGCCGCATCCCTGCCCACATCCGAGGTCGCCCCGGCCACAGATGCCGACGGCGTGACACCGCCGGCACCGCCGGCCTGTGCCGCCACGAACAGCGCAACCGGGCCACACAGCAGAGCCGCCCAAAGGACGCCGGCCAGGCTACGGCTCACCAGATCCGAGCCCGCAGTCCATGGATGCCCCTGCCCGGCTCGCCCGACTGGCACAGACTCCGAACCGTTCCGCCTTGTGATCTTCACCCGGCATCACCGCCAGCGTCAGGACGCGAGCCGTCCCGGTCCGGGGACTGCACGCGTGCGTCGTCGGCGAGGCCGTAGGCGACGTCGTCGGCTGCATCAGCGAACAGCCGCTCGAAGTCCAGCTCGGCACACAGCTCCTCCCGTGCCGCCAGGGCCGCCCGCTGCGCGGTGGTGAAGCGTGTCAGGGCGTCGGCGTCCAGGGGCTGCACGACGAGATCGCCGAGCGCGCGGTGAAGCTCGGAGGTCCGCGCATGCACAGCCGCGCTGAGAACCAACTGGCGGGGAAGTGGGTGTCGCACGCCCATGGCGGCGCCTCCTCGATCTCGCAGGGGGTGTCTGTAGCTGTCGCCTGGATGTGGTGGATTCCGGCCCAGCCGTGTGACACCGCTGCTCGAGAAATTTCCGCCGGCTCCTCCCCCGCATCCCGCTTGCCCAAGCCGCCGGGCAAGCGGGGCTAGCGCAGATTTCTGAGAAATTCCTGGTCACAGAGCCGTGGGCTAGCGATCGGGTGATCAGTCAGGCAAGCGGGTGCCTGTGGCGTGGACGTGTCCGAAGTCCTAGAGCGTGCACGTCAGGAGCCGACTGTGGCCGCCATCACCGCTGTCAAGCCCACCAACGACCGCCTCATCAACGACCTCAACCGTGAGTGGCTCGTACTTTCCGAGCGCACCGTCCCCGCGGCGCTCGCCACCTCGCCAGCCCTGGCCGACTGCGCCACTCTCGGCGACGCCCTCGACCGCCTGTTCGCCCTTGAGGGCGACGACCTGGATCAGGCATACCTTGACGTTCTGGAGGCCTACATCCGTGGCGGCTGCGACCTGGCCGGCCGCCTCATGCTTCAGCGAATGCTTGGACGAGCGGTCTACGTCGCCCACCGCGCCTACCTGAGCCGGGGCCGAGGCGCGATCACCGTCGGCCGCAACGGCAACGCCTCATTCAGCGACCTGCTTACATCGGCTGTCGCTGCTCTCTGGCGCGTAATCGCCACCTACCCGATCGAACGCCGGCGCGCTCGCGTCGGCGCCAACATCGCCATGGACACACTGATGTACTTCAACCGCGAGGACGACAACGGGCTGGACGCGAACCCGATCGATCTCACTGAGACGCTTGAAGACGTCCACGCGCCGCACAACAGCGCCGAGATCGTCGATGTGCTCGCATGGGGTGTCGAGGTCGGCATCATTCGACATGCCGACGCGGACCTTCTCGCTCGCGTCTACTGCCCGCAGCCGGGCGAGTGCGACGGCGGTGAGGCGGTCGCTGTCGAACTTGGCATCTCGTACACCGCGCTCCGCGCCCGGTGCTCTCGCGCCATCAAGCGGCTCGCCGCGGCCGTCCGTGAGGGTCGCTATGTGGCACAGTGACGCCATGATCGGCCCCGTCGCCGCCCACCGTAGAACGCCTTCTCCGGCTCAGGCCGGTGCCCGGGTCCACGGAAGGGCGGTTAGGCGCTCAGCGAGGCGCACAGCGCCGCTGAGGGGCATGCCGCGCCGCGCTCTAGCCTCCGGATCGGACCGAAATCGGGCGTGCTCACCGCTGTGGACCCACGGTGTCACAACGCCGCGGGCTCGCGTACTCCGTAGTCGCGCCACTGCCCGCACCTTGCCTCGTCGTGGTGTGGAACCTGTTCGCACGCTGCCCGCTTCGCTTGGCCCCGCACGCCTCATGCGCGCGCTCAGCGGCGGCACTGCTGCGTCCCCGCAGTGTCACCGTTGCCGCCCTATTCCTCGCCTACCGTTCGGCGGCATCTGCACCGTGGTCCGCATGCCTGTCGGCGGCATGGGTACTGCCGCCTCCCGGTGGTGCGCCTGCGTCCTAACAACGCTCCCCATGCGGCGCCAATGCCTGTTACGCACTGTCAGACAACAGTCGGACAACGGGTCGACATCGACCCCCAATCACTGCCACCACGATGCAGGCACGTCCAGCAATTACGCCGACCGCGCCCAGCCAGCATCCGGCACGCGTGCCAACCTCATTCCGATGACGTGCGGCAATCGAACAGCGCACTGCAAGACACTAGTCAGGCCACGTCCAGAGCGCGCCCTGCGCACATATCGACAGCATGGCGCACGCTGTCCCCAAACGCTCGCGGTGCTGCCAGGCACGATGCCAGCCACGTTCTGAACGCATGTCAAAAGTGGCTTGACAATTCTTCACCAGCAGCTAGGCTGTGGCGAAACGAGGCGTCACCTATGGCCTCGACGCTGGACGCGCAGGAGCGAGCAATGCCTAGGTCGCATCGTCACAACGGATGGAACGCTGTTGGACCGCACTTCACGACCAATGCCCCAATAGCGACACCGTCAATGAACCGCTCCTCGCGCACGATCACCCGGCGGCCGACAGGTGAGTGCCACCTACGCCACCAACGACCTATCGGCCGTCTCGCAACTGGTGCCCGATCTCTACCCCACAACCTGCCAGGAGGCGTACCGCCCATGCTCACCATCCGGCATGTCGGCGATCGACGTTCGCCCATCGCCGTTCTCGCTTCCAAGGCCGCCGCGGACAACGCCCATCCGTCCGTTCCGGCCCCAGCACCGCGCGTCACTGCATCGGCGAGCACTGGAGGCGCCCAGTGAACAGCGACACGCGAAGCGACAGTCGACTCGCCCGGGCCATCGCCGTCACCAACGGCAAAGGGGGAGTCCGCAAAACGAGCATCGTGGCCAACCTCGCCACCCGCTACGCCGAGGGCGATCGCGGCTACCGCGTACTGGTCATCGACCTGGACCCACAGGGCAACCTGATCAACCACTTCGGCCTCGCAGACCACCCACAGAACAACGGCGGCCTCGGACTCGTCACGGCCCTGGTTGAAGATCAAGACCTCCCGGTCATCCACGACGTCCGCCCGAAGGTCGACCTCATCGTCGGCGGCCCGAGGCTCAAGATGCTCGAGAACGCCGCGACCTTCGAGGAGGTCATCGAAGCCGGCGGGCTCGAGACCCTCTTCGTCCAGCGCATTGCCGAGCTCGTCGATGCGGCAGGCTACGAACTGGTCATCATCGACACCCCGCCCAGCCTCGGCCTCCAACAGGCCCTCGCCCTGCACACCGCCAGGTACGTCCTCATTCCGGTCGGCCTCGACCAGGACAGCTGGGACGGTGTCCGGGGCATCGGCCCCCTCGTGTCACGGGCCAGGAAGAACGGCAACCCCGACATCACCTACCTCGGCTTCGTCGTTACCGGCCTCGACGTCAACGCCAAGTCCTACATCGAGGACGCCAAGGACTACATCGAGAGTCTCGAACTCGATCCTCCGATCCCCTTGTTCGACACCTTCATCCGCTACACACCCACTGGCGGCCGCGCCCGCAACTTCGGCCTGCTCGTCCACGAACTCGCCGCCAAGCGCAACGAATTCGAGCTCGCGCGCCGCAAGGCCCTCCGCGATTACAGGCGCGGCAACACCGACATCGAAGTGCCCAAGCCGATCGCCATGACAGTCCACGATCTCGCCGACGACTACTTCGATCTCGCCAAAGAAGTACTGACAAAGATCAACCAGCACGAACAGGCCGCGTCAACGGCCGAGGGGGAGTGACCACCATGGCAGGCAAGCGCAGCCGCACGACGAACTTCGAAGACAGCTACGACCCCGACGTCGACCTCGCCGACGTCCTCGGTCGCCGCACTGCCGAGCCCGCCACACAGGCGGCCCCGCCGGCCGACACACCCGCAGACACCGCAGACACCGCCGACGCACCCGCCTCGCAGCCGCCGCCGGCACCGCAGCAGCCCTCGCCTCGTCCGCGCCGCCCACGCTCCACGACCCCGGCCGCAGCGGCGGCGCCGCGCAGCGATGAGAAGAAGCGTAAGCCGTCGGTCGTCTACGTCAGCCAGGACAACGTCACGAAGATCAAGCACCTGCGTGACGAGCGGGCCTGGTCTTCCGGCATGGTCATCCTGCAGGCGATCAACGACACCTACAGCAGCGGCAAGCTCAAGGAACGCCTCGGCGGCCGCACCATGACCAGCGACCTGTTCGGCGACTTCACCTCCCGCGTCGCCAGCACCAGCGAACTCAACAAGATGCCCCTCAACGTGCGCCTCAACCCTGACCACTACAGCGTCATCGACCGGCTCGTCGACGAGCTGGGCGCCGACAGCCGCAGCCACCTCATCAACACCGCACTCGACGAGTACTTCAAGGCGGAGGACGTCTCGTGAGCAGCTCCACCCGTGCCCCCCAAGCGGCGCCGACCCCGGATCGGCGCCGCACCAACCCCCCGGCCGGCGTACAACCCCGATACACCCGCCGGCCCGCGATGATCGCGCTCGGCACCGCCGTCCTCGCCCTCGGCGGGGGAGGGGCCTACATGCTGGCTCAGCAGGCCAACGACTCGGTCGAGGTCATCGCCATCAGCAACAACGTCGCCCGCGGGGAGGTCATCGAAGCCGGCGACCTCACCATCGCCGCCGCCTCCCCGGACCCCGCCCTCAACCCAGTCCCGGCCGCCCGCATGGACGAGATCGTCGGCCAGCGGGCCGCCGCCGACCTCACCGCCGGCACACTGCTCTCCCAGGACGCCGTCACCGACGTCATCATCCCCGCCGCTGGCCAGACCGTGGTCGGCGTCGCCCTCCTGCCGCCGCAGCTGCCCACCGAACAGATCATTCCTGGCGACCAGGTCCGGGTCTTCGACACCACGAACCCCGGCGACGAGCCGCCCCGCGAGACCCCCAGCGCGATCGCAGCGACGGTCGTGAGCGTCTCCGACGTCACCGACACCGGCCACATCATCGTCAACGTGCTCGTCGAACGCGACGTCGCCGGCGACCTCATCGCCCGCGTCGCCACCGGCCGAGTCGGACTCGCTCTCGACTCAATCGAGGACGGAGCAGACCGGTGACTGTCCTGGCGCTCACCTCCACACGAGGCGCGCCCGGCGTCACGGCCACCGCTCTCACCCTGGCGCTGGCGTGGGACCGCCCCGTGATCCTCGTCGAGGCCGACGTGTCCGGATCCAGCAGCATCAAAGCCGGACACTTCCGAGGCCAGGCCACGCCGAGCCCAAACATCATGGACTTGGCAGACGCCCACCACAACCATCGCAGCCTCGGCGTCGAAGCCCTACGACACGCCTCCCTACCGCTCCCGCTCGAGCCGTCGCGCCGCTATGTCGCCGGCATCGCCCGATCCGACCAGCTCCGAGCCCTCACCCCCGACTTCTGGGACCAACTGGCCAGCGTGCTCGCCAACACCGCTGAGCAGGGCTACGACGTCATCGTCGACGCCGGCCGCATCCGCAGCATCAATGGGCCCGACCGACTCCTCGAACGCGCCGACATGGTGGCCGTGGTCATGCGCAACCACCTCGACCACATCGTCTCCGCCGCCTCCAACGCCGACTACCTGCGCCGCGGCGCCGACGCCGCGTCCAACCGCGTCGGAGCCATCCTGTTGGGGCAGGGGCCCTACCCCAACAAGAAGATCACCGAGGCCACCGGGCTGCGCATCTGGTCGACGCTCGCCTGGGATCCTCACACCGCCGGCCGCCTCATGGGCGACGCCGACCTGCCCACCTTCGCCAAGTTCGAACGCACAGGCCTCTACCGCTCCGCCCGCTCAACCGTCAACGAGCTGAGGAACATCGACGCCGAGCGCCGATCGTTCCTCGGCACTCCGCAGCGAACACGGTGATCACCGACATGACTGACGACAGCCCGCACACCGGCGACATCACCAGCCTGCCGATCTTCGACACCACGCCGCGCCCCGACGAACCCGGCAACCCCGCACGTCACGCCGCCCGGCGCAGTCCTCGCGAGATCCTCTCCGCCTTCCCGACCAGCACCACACCGCCGCCCCCGCCCGTCCCGGTCGAGGCCCCGCCGACGACGCCGCTCCTCCCGCCCACGGTCGAGACACTGCACGCCGCCCAACCGGCCGCGCCAGCGCACGACAACGGCCCAGGATTCGGGTGGGACATGGTACGGATCTTCCGCATCCGCGCCGCCGAGCGCCTGTCCACCCAGATCACCAACGCCGACAAGCTCACCGACGCGCAACGCCGAGCCCGCGGTCACCAGATCATCCAGGACCTCGTCAACGAGGACGCCTCCGAGCGCACACTGCGCGGCGAACCCAGCCTGTCCATTGAGGACCGCGAGGCCTTCGCCAAGGCCGTCTACGACGCCCTCTTCGGCCTGGGCCGCCTCCAGCCCTACATCGACGACGACGACGTCGAGAACGTCGAGGTGTACGGCGCCGACCAGGTCGTCGTCGAACGCTCCAACGGCCGCCTGGACTTCATGCCTCCAGCCGCCGACTCCGTCGCTGAGCTCAACGAGTTCCTGCAATTCCTCGCCACCCGCGGCGGCGCCCGCGAACGATCGTTCAGCGAGGCCAGCCCCGAGCTCCACCTCAACCTGCACGGCGGCTACCGCATGGCCGCCGTGGGCTGGATCTCCCACACCACCGTCATCACCATCCGCCGGCACCGCCTCGTCGATATCGACCTCGACGACCTCGTCCAGAGGGACACCCTGACCCCGGACATGGCCCGGTTCCTCATCGCCGCCGTCAAGGCAAAGCGCAGCGTCCTCGTCGCCGGCGGGCAAGGGTTCGGGAAGACCACGCTGATCAGGGCGCTAGCCAACGCGATCGATCCACTCGAGAAGCTCGGCACCATCGAGACCGAGTACGAGCTGCTGCTCCACAAGATGCCCGAACGGCACCGGCGCATCATCGCCTGGGAGGCCCGACCCGGCAGCGGCGAACGTCAGGCCGACGGCAGCCGCGCCGGCGAAGTCACGCTCGACCAGCTCGTCTTCGGCGCGCTCCGGCAGAACCTCGACCGCATGATCGTCGGCGAGGTCCGCGGCAAGGAGGTCCTGCCGATGTTCAAAGCCATGCAGTCCGGCGCCGGCTCCCTCTCCACCACCCACGCCCACTCCGCCCGAGCAGCCATCGAGCGCCTGGTCACCTGCGCCATGGAAGCCGGCAGCCACGTCACCGAAGAGTTCGCGTACCGGCAGATCGCCGAGCACATCGACATCATCGTCCACCTCAACCGCCGCGACGTCCGCACGGCCGACGGCACCTACCGTCGCCGCTACATCGACGAGATCGTCGCCGTCGAGCCCGGCGAACACGGACGGCCCGCCCTCACCGACGTCTTCACCGACAACGGAGGCGGACAGGTCACCCGTGGCGCGATCCCGCCGCAGTGGATCGACGACCTCATCGAGCACGGCTATGACCCGACCGGCTTCCAGGCGGGAGCACGCGCATGAATCCCTCGCTGGCCGCCCTCACCGCCCTGGCCCTCATCGGCGGCGCCATGATCCTCATCTCCGGCGCCCGCCGCCGGCCCGTCATCGAGGGCGCACCACCCACCTCGCTGCAGCGGCGCCTGCGCGCCCTGCGCGGCACCACTCGCGCCCAGCGCCGACACCGCCGACTCATCGCCGCATCCGTACTCGTCGGCGCCGTCCTCTGGCTGCTCACCGGCTGGTTCCTCATCGTCCTGCTCCTTCCCGCAGCCGTCGCCGGCATGCCGTACCTGCTGCAGCTGTCCGACGGCACCAAGGAGGAGATCGCGCGACTTGAGGCCATGAGCGACTGGACCCGCAATCTAGCCGGGGTCCTCACCGTCGGCGTCGGCATCGAGCAAGCCATCTCCACCAGCCTCACCACCTGCCCCGCACCCATCCGCACTGAAGTCGAGCGCTTGGTCGCGCGACTCAACGCCCGCTGGGACACTGAAGCGGCACTGCGCGGGTTCGCCGACGACCTCAACGACGCCACCGGCGACCTCATCGCCGCCGCCCTCATCCTCGGAGCGCGCCAGCGCGGCACCAACCTGTCCGACGTCCTCGAGGGCTTGGCCAACACCGTCGCCGAAGACGTCAAGGTCCGACGCGACGTCGCCGCCGAGCAGGAGAAGCCGCGCACCCGATCGCGCTGGATCACCGGCATCACCGCTGCCGGCGTCACGTTCCTGCTGCTCCACCCGTACTCCGAGCCCTATAGGACGCCGTTCGGCCAGACCTTCCTCATCGGCTACCTCGTCGCCTATGTGGCCTGCCTCATCTGGCTTCGCCGCACCACCGTCACACCCAAGCAGCCGCGGATCCTCGGCGCGGCCGCCCGCGAGCAGCAGGGAGTCCCGGCATGACCACCGACACGCAGCTGGCGATCGCCCTCGGCATGGTCGCAGCGCTCGGCGCCCTGCTCATCATCCGCGAGCTCTACCCGCGGCGCATCGACGCCGTTGACGTCGCCGCCCGACTCACCAACGTCAACGCCGCACGCGACGACTACGACAGCGACAGCGACAGCGACGAGATCACTGACCGGCTCGGCCGCGCACTGCTCGGCCGCATCGGTACCTGGTCTATCCTGCGCATCCCGCACCGTGACCTCGCGCTCCTGCGCATCAGCGTGGCCCGATTCCTGGGTGAGAAGGCCCTGTGCGCACTGCTCGGCCTGCTCCTGCCCACCTTCTCCACCGTCGTCCTCTACGTGGTCGGACTCAGCATGCCGATCGCCGTACCCGTACTGGTCAGCATCGGCATGGCCATCGTGTTCTCCTTCTTCCCGAACCTCGGCGTCGCTGACCGCGCCCGCGTCGCCCGCGCCGAGTTCGCACGCGCCATGACCAGCTACATCGACCTCGTCTCCCTCGAACGTGCCGGCGGCTCCGGCCCAGTCCAGGCGCTCGAGCACGCCGCCGACGTCGGCGACTCCTGGGTGTTCGGCCGCATCCGCGACGAACTCAACCGGGCCCGCTGGTCAGGCACTCCCGCATGGGAGGCACTCAAGGTCGTGGGGGAGGAGCTGCGCGTGCCACAGCTCGTCGAGACCGCCGACGTCATGCGGCTCGCCGCCGACCAGGGCGCCACCGTCTACGAGAACCTGCGCGCACGTGCCTCCTCGATGCGCGCCGAGATCCTGTCCTCGGACAAGACCAGCGCCGGGATTCGCACCGAACGCTCCACACTGCCCGTCGCGATGACCGTCGTCGTCTTCATGGCAATGCTCGTCACACCGATGGCGATCAGCATTGCGTCATAGCACTCCAACAGCGGATTGACGACGAAAATCGCGAAATCCGCCTACGCTCCTGTCACAGGGCGAACAAGCAAGTCACCAACTAGAGAACGACAGCAGTCACCGTTCACCCCGGAGGAACACGTCATGATCACCAACCTGACCGCGTGGGCCCAGGCCACCACCGTCCACCTGCGGAACCGCCTCGCCACCCGCGGCGAGCAGGGCGCCACCACCCTCGAGTACGTCGTCATCGCCGCTGCGGTCTTCGTCGCCGCCGTCACCCTCGTCGGAATCATCATCGGCGTCATCAACCGCGAACAGTCCAACATCCAGTAGCCCCACCTCGTATCCGTCCATCAGCCCCGGATGGTCGACGCGGAGAGGAGGGCTGACGAAGAATGCTGCGGATCACCAAGTCACGACTGCGCACTGAGCGAG
Source organism: Jiangella rhizosphaerae (assembly GCF_003579925.1). GTDB lineage: Bacteria > Actinomycetota > Actinomycetes > Jiangellales > Jiangellaceae > Jiangella > Jiangella rhizosphaerae. The sequence continues at coordinate 11,360 of NZ_QUAL01000407.1, forward strand.
GCGCCGCCACGCTCGAAACCGTCGTCGTGTGGCCGGCCGTGTTCCTGATCTTCCTGACGATCCTGCACGCCGGCTTCTGGTTCCACGCCCGCAACATCGCCATCGGAGCGGCCCAGGAAGGCGCCCGGGTCGCCTCGGCCCAGTCCCGCGGCGACGGCGCCGCACGGGCCGCGGAGTTCATCTCCGACGCCGGCGGCGACGACGTCCTCACCGTCACCGACATCCGGCAGAGCGAGACCGCCGACACCGTCACGGTCACCGTCACCGGCTACTCGGAGTCGTTCGTGCCCGGCCTGGAGATCACGGTGACACAGAGCTCCACCGCTCCACTGAAGGGGTGGATCGAATGATCACCGCCCTCAACAACACACACCCGCGGCTGCGCCTGCGCCGGCTACGGCGGGGAAGTGGCGAGCGCGGCTCCGTCACCCTCGAGGTCGCCGTCCTCGCGCCCGGCCTCCTCCTGCTCATCGCCCTCGTCGCGTTCGCCGGCCGGATGGGCCTCGCCAACTCCGCCGTCGAGCAGTCCGCCGCTGACGGCGCCCGAGCAGCCTCGCTCGAGCGCGGACCCAGCGCCGCCCGCGCCGCCGCTCAGGAGGCCGTCAACGCCTCCCTGGCCGACCAGGGCCTGCAGTGCACCAGCACGAGCGTCAGCGTCGACACCTCGGGCTTCGCCACCGCCCCCGGGCAGTCCGCGAACGTAACCGTCACGGTCACCTGTCCCGTCCGGGTCGCGGACCTGCCGCTGCCCGGCCTCGGACCACGAACCGTGCAGGCGTCAGCGATCAGCCCCATCGACACCTACCGCGAGCGGTGACGACCATGCGACACCTCCACAACGCACTCCGCCGCCGGTTCCACGGCCGCGGCGAGCACGGCTGGGTCACACTCACCGTCTCCGTCGTCGTGCTCGGCCTGTTCGCCGTCGTCGGCCTCGTCTTCGACGGCGCCCGCAAGGTCGAGGCGCTGCAGCGGCTCGACAACGTCGCCGCCGAAGCCGCCCGCGCCGCCGGCCAGCACATCTCCGGCGCCGACCTCGACGGAGGCCTCGGCATCAACCGCGCCGCCGCGATCGCGGCCGCGCGCAACTACCTCGCCGCCGCTGGAGTGGCCGGCACCGTGGACATCTCCGGCGACACGATCACGGTCAACACCAGCGGAACCGAGGACACCGTGTTCCTGGAGCTGGTCGGCGTTCCCAGCTTCAATGTCACCGGTAGCGCGACCGTCCAGATCACGACAGGCCTGTAGGAGGAACCCCCACATGACCAGCCCGCGACGCACACGACCCGCCGCCCGACTTCTCGGCGCTGGCCTCGCCGCGGTCGCGCTCCTCCTCAACGCCTGCAGCGACGACAACCCCAACGACG
>NZ_QUAL01000401.1 GCF_003579925.1 Jiangella rhizosphaerae
ACGACTTCCCACCCGCGACCTGCCAACAACCAGCAGCTTGACATAGAAGCGTCAACGGGCGAGGGCGGTCGGTGGGCGGCCGGGGTCAGGCCCGTTCGGATCGTTCGCGAATGGGCATTGATCCGACCATGGTGGTGCACGTGGGGACATCGGGCTGGCAGTACGACTCCTGGCGCGGCGTGCTCTATCCGCCGAAGCTCGCGCAACGGCGCTGGCTGGAGCGGTTCGTCGAGGTGTTCGCGACGGTCGAGAACAACAGCGCGTTCTACCGGCTGCCGCGGCGCGAGACGTTCGAGTCGTGGCGCGAGCGGCTGCCGCCGGACTTCGTCATGGCGGTGAAGACCAGCCGGTTCCTGACGCACATCAAGCGGCTGCGCGAGCCGGAGGAGCCGGTGCGCCGGTTCCTCGACGTCGCCGCCGGGCTGGGCGACCGGCTCGGGCCGGTGCTGATCCAGCTGCCGCCGAACCTGCGGGCCGAGCCGGACCGGCTGGACCGCTGCCTGTCGCTGTTCCCGCGCGACGTGCGGGTGGCCGTGGAGCCGCGGCACGAGTCGTGGTGGACCGACGAGGTCCGCTCGGTGCTGGAGCGGCACGGTGCGGCGCTGTGCTGGGCCGACCGGCTGGGCCGGCCGGTCACGCCGCTGTGGCGCACGGCCGGCTGGGGCTACCTGCGCATGCACGAAGGTGCGGCCCACCCGTGGCCGAAGTACGGCGGCCAGGCGCTGCGTACGTGGGCCGAGCGGCTGGCCGGCACGTGGGCCGACGACCAGGACGTGTTCGTCTACTTCAACAACGACCCCGACGGCGCGGCCGTGCGCGACGCCGTCCGGTTCGCCGGCGTGATCCGCCGATCCGGCCGGTCGGTGACCCACACGCCGTCGTCGGCCGACATCGTCCACGCGTGACCGCTACGCTGCCGCCGTGTGCCCGAGACGTGAAGAGTGGTGATGGAGCCGGGTCCGGTGCTGCGCGTCGCGACGTTCAACATCCGCAACGGGCGGGCCCTCGACTGGCTGAACTCGTGGTGGTTCCGGCGCGGTGCGACGGCGGCGGCCATCGGCGCGCTGGGCGCGCACGTGCTGGCGCTGCAGGAGGTGTACGAGTTCCAGCGCCGGTACCTCGCCCGCCGCCTGCCCGGCCTGCAGTGGTGCACGCAGGGCCGCGACGGCGGCACGTCGGGCGAGCAGTGCCCGGTCGCCGTCGGCGGCGGGTTCGTCAGGGTCCTCGAGCACCGCACCCGCTGGTACGGCGACACGCCGGACGTCCCGGGCACCCGGCTGCCGGACGCGTCGTTCCCGCGGGTCGCGACCCTGCTCCGGTGCCGCGACCAGCGGACGGCGCGCGAGTTCACCGTCGTCAACACGCATCTGGACGAGCGGCACGCGGCCAATCGCGCGGCCGCCGTGCGGCAGCTGGCCGGCTGGCTGGACCCGTCCGTCCCCGCGGTCGTCCTGGGCGACTTCAACGCCGTCGCCGGCGACCGCGCCGTCATGGGACCGCTGCTGGAGCTGGGGTTCCGGTTCGCGCCGGTGACCGGCGGGACGGTGCACCGCTTCACCGGGGCGGCCGACGGGCGGCGCATCGACCACATCCTGGCCGGCCCGCAGTGGACGATCGAGGACGCGGAGGTCGTGCGGGTGCGGCCGGGCGGGCGGCTGCCGTCGGACCACTGGCCGGTGCGGGCCACGCTGCGGCTCTGAGCCCGCCCTACTGGCAGCTGCGGCAGGTGCCGGACAGTGCGATGTGCGGCGGGTCGAGCTGGAAGTCGCTCTCGTCGGCCAGCCGCCGCTTGATCGGGTCGAGCAGGTCGCTGGGGAGGTCGATGATGCGCCCGCAGACCCGGCAGCTGGCGTGCAGGTGGTCGTCGTGGCCCGTGGCCTGCGCGGCCAGGTGGTAGGTGGTGGCGCTGCCGCCGACGTGCACCTGGGTGACGACGCCGAGCGTGGCCAGCGTCTCGAGCGTGCGGTAGACGGTGGCGCGGTGCACCGTCGGGTGCAGCTGGCGGACCTGCTCGGACAGCTGCTCGGCGCTGGGGTGGCCGTCGACGGTCGCGAGTGCCTCGATCACCGCGTGCCGGGCGCCGGTGATGCGGTGCCCGCGGGCGCGCAGGCGGTCCAGCGCGCGCTCGACGGCGGCGACGTCGTCGTGCGAATGGCCGTGACGGGCGCTGACATCGACATTCACCCCACTAGTGTCACGGCTGGGATCGGGAATCGCCACTCCCGGCGACGGCGTCAGCCGGACCGCTGCGCGATGAGCCGCTCGACGCCGTCGAGGATGAGCCGCAGGCCGAAGTCGCGGCCGTAGTCGGGCGGCGGCGCGGCGTCGCCGTCGAGCATGGACCGCAGCGTCGGGAACCGGTCGGCGTGCTCGCGCAGCAGCGCCGCCTGATGGCGGTTGACCCACGGCTGGGTGCCCGCGGTCGACACCGACATGGTGGCGCGGATGTGCCCGCCGAGCATCCGGGCCAGGCTCATCCGCTCCGGGACGGTCAGCCCGGTCTGGGCGATGACGGCCGCGGAGAGCTCCGTCCAGCCGGTCTCGTTGGGTCCCATGACGCGGTCGCCCATGGTGACCCACGGCAGCCAGGGATGGGCCTCCCAGGTCGTCGCGAGCAGCCGGACCCACGCCTCGATGCGGGTCCGCCAGTTCGTCCCGGGCAGCTCCTCCAGCGTGGGAGGTTCGCCGACGGCGAGGTCGATCATGGCCGCGACCAGCTCGTCCTTGCCGGTGACGTACCGGTAGAGCGACATCTTGGTGAAGTCGAGGTCGGCGGCGACCCGCTGCATCGAGACCGCCGCGATGCCCTCCGCGTCGGCGATGTCGACCGCGGCCTGGGCGATGCGCTCGAGGCTGAGCACCGGCTTCGGGCCGCGGGTGGGTCCCTCTCGCAGCCCCCAGAGCAGCTGGATCGTGCCGTCCGCCGTCGTGTCCGCGTCTGTCACCACTGTGCCCTCACCTTCGCTTGGTGAGAACTCTACCAAAATTGAGTCTTGCGGAAACAGTATCTGTAGGACACAGTTGTCCTCAGCCGGAAACAGTTGACCGGCGGACACAGATCAGGAAGGCGACTGACATGCCCCGCAAGCTCTTCGTCAACGTCCGCACGACCGACCTCCCGCGGGCGACCGGCTTCTACACGGCGCTCGGCTTCACGCTCCAGGAGGACTTCTCCAACGAGCAGGCCGCCTGCGTCGCCGTCACCGACTCGATCTACGTCATGGCCCTGACCGAGGGCTTCTTCGCCGAGTCGGTCTCCAACGGCGTCTCCACCTCCGGGACCCAAGCGATCCTCGCGGTCCAGGTCGACAGCCGCGAGGAGGTCGACGAGCTCGCCGACAAGGCGCTGGCCGCCGGCGGCCAGAAGGCCAAGGACCCGTTCGACGAGGGCTTCATGTACGGCCGCAGCTTCCTCGACCCCGACGGTCACCACTGGGAGCTGGTCTGGATGGACCCCGACGCCTCCTGAGCAGTGCGCGGATCCGCCCCCTCCGAGGGGCGATGAATTCGAACGACTTTGTCGGTCGGTATCGGCACAATCAATCGCGGAGGATCACGATGACTGACACGCAGGCCGCAGCCACCGGTCGTCCGGTGCCGCGTGCCCTCACGCCGTTCCGCACCCCGGCCTACCGCCGCCTGGCGGTGGCTCTGGTGTTCTCCACGTTCGCCAGCGGCGTCTGGATCGTCGCGCAGGTGTGGGAGGTCATCCGCCTCGGCGGCGGCCCCGCCCAGCTCTCGGTCGTCTCGACGGCGTCGGCTCTCGGCGTCCTGCTGCCGGCCCTGCTCGCCGGCGTCGTCGCCGACCGCGTCCCGCAGAAGACCATCCTGCTGTCCGTCGCGGGCATCGAGCTCGGCGGCATGGCGCTGGTGGCGACGCTCTCGCTCACCGACGTCACCCGGCTGTGGCACCTGGCCGTCGTCGCGTTCCTGACCGGCGTCGGCATGGCGTTCTACTACCCGGCCTACTCCGCCTGGCTGCCGGCGCTGGTGCCCGAGTCCGACCTCATGGCGGTCAACGGCTTCGAGGGCATGGTCCGGCCCACCATCGGCCAGGCGCTCGGCCCGGCAGTGGCGGGTGCGGTCGTCGGCATGGCCAACCCCGGCTCCGCCGTGCTGGTCGCGGCCGGCGCGGCGGCGCTCGGCCTGCTGGCGCTGACCACGGTCCCGAAGACGCCGGTCCGCCGCGAACTGCCCGCCGAGGCCGTCGCGCACCCCGTCCGCACGGCGCTCGGCGACATGCGCGAGGGGCTGGCGTACATGTGGCGCACGCCGTGGCTGCTCGCCACGCTGCTGTTCGCCAGCCTGATGATCCTGGTGCTCATGGGCCCGCTCGAGGTCCTGACGCCGTTCATCATCAAAGACCGCCTCGGCGGCGGCCCCGACGACCACGCGTGGGTGCTCGGCGCGTTCGGCATCGGCGGCGCCGTCGGCTCGCTGATCATGGCCTCCATGCGCATGCCGCGCCGCTACCTCAGCTGGATGAACCTCCTCTGGGGCCTCGGCTGCCTGCCCATGGTGGTCATCGGCTTCGCCGGTTCGGTGTGGGTGGTCATCGGGTCGGCGTTCGTGCTCGGGGCGATGTTCTCCGCACCCATGGTCATCTGGGGAACGCTGCTGCAGCGACGGGTGCCGCCGGCGCTGCTGGGCCGGGTCGCCAGCCTCGACTTCTTCGTGTCGATCTCGCTGATGCCGGTGTCCATGGCGCTGGCCGGCCCGGTGTCGCAGCTCATCGGCCTGCGTCCGACGTTCGTCATCGCCGGCGTGGTCCCGGCCGTCGTCGCCGTCGTGGCCATCGTCTGGGCCAAGCTGCCCGCCGACGAGCTCGCCCACCCGCTGCGCGACGAGCCCGAAACCGGCCCCGACGCCGGTGACGGCCTGGCGGCAGCCGCCGTCGCCGGGCCCGAGCTGGAGCGCATCGAGCCCGTCCCCGACCCCGCCTGACACCGTACGGTCCGCCTCCGGCCCCGACCCCGCCTGACACCGTACGTTCCGCGTCCGGCCCCGACCCTCTCGCGAGGTCGGGGCCGGACGCTTCTCGTGCGCATGCCTCTGCCGCGCCTGCTCCCCGACGCACCACCACTCCCCGTTGATCTTGGAGTTCTTCGGGTATCTATCGGACATTTCACCCGGCAATTGCCGAACAACTCCAAGATCAACGGGGAGTGAGGTCAGCGGGGAGTGAGGTCTGCGGGGAATGAGGTCACCGGGGCGGGGCGGGCTCACCTCTCGCCGGCGCTGGGTGGGAGCAGGGCGTGGATCAGGGTGTCGCCGATCCACCGCTCGTACTCCTCGTGCGTCCAGCCGCACGCCAGCACGAATGCGTCGTAGTTGGCCTGCGCGCAGACCGTCCAGATGATGTCGGCGGCCCGGTCGGCCGACACGTCCGGCCTCAGCGCGCCGCGCGACTCCAGCAGCCCGGCGAACCGGCGCAGCCCCGCGTGCCGGAAGTCGGCCTGCTGGATGCGCAGCGCCTGCAGGGCGTCGTCGGTCGCGGCGGCCGCGTCCAGCACGCGCAGCAGCGGCCCGACCCGGCTCCAGATGCCCGGCTGCGTCGCCGCGTAGGCGCGCAGCTGCCGGCGTGGGTCGGGCTCCTCGATGATCCGCCGGATCGCCGGCCGCTGTTCCACCGGGACGTCGGAGCGTTCGACGCCGCCGGCGACCGCGGCCAGGACGGCGGCCTCGAGCAGGCCGGCCTTGCCCGCGGCCGAGCGGTACACCGTCTCGACCGCGACCCCCGCCTCGGCCGCGATGCGGGGGATCGTCGCCCGCGCGTACCCCAGCTCGACGAAGACGCGGCCGGCCGCCTCGACGATGCGGGTCCGGGTCTCGGCGGCGCGGGCCCGGCGGCTCGTCGAGTCGTACCGGCGCTTGGGTCTTGTCATCTCCGACATTGAAGAGAATGATACTGTCACGAATATAGCCGAACCGGCCGACACGCCGGTGACGGGACGGGGGCGACGTCATGACCACCACCGACATCACACAGAGCGCCCGCCGCGTGCTCGAGGAGATCTTCCCGGCCGACGACGAAGCCGCCCTGGCCGAGCTGATCAGCGACGACTTCGTCAACCACGAGGCGCCGCCCGGCACTCCGCCGGGGCTCGGCAGCGTCGCCTTCTACATGCATCTGCTCGCCAACGCCTTCGCCGACCAGAAGTGGACGGTGCACCACGCGTTCGCCGACGGCGACACCGTCGTGATCCACTGCACCCACAGCGGCCGGCACGTCGGCGACTACTTCGGCATCCCGCCCAGCGGCCGGTCGTTCAGCTACCGGCAGATGCACCTGATCCGCTTCGCCGGCGGCAAGGGCGTCGAGCACTGGGCCGTGCGCGACGACGCTGGCCTCATGCGTCAGCTGACCGCGTCACCCGAGGTGGGGCCGGCCTGACACCTCACCCGGCGGCGGCGCCGCGAGCGAGGCTCTGCGTCAGCGCCGCCGCCGGGTCGATGAGGTTGACCGGGTTGCGGTGCGCGCCGACCAGAGCGCCGTTGCGCACGTGCGGATTTCCCTCGTCGACGTCGCCGACGATGCAGGTGACGTTGTCGCGGCCGCCGGCCGCCAGCGCGGCGTCGACGAGCCGCTGTGCCGCGGTCGTCGGCGAGCCATCGTCCAGCAGTTCGGCGATCAGGTCGTCGGGCACGACATCGGTCAGGCCGTCGCTGCAGAGCAGCACTCGGTCGCCGGACTCGAGCGCGACGCGGGCGATGGAGACGACCGGCGCGCTGTCGGCGGCGATCGACCGGACGACGACCGAGCGGTAGGGGTGGGTGGAGACGTCCTGACGGGTGATGCGGCCGGCGTCGATCAGGTCCTGGACGAACGTGTCGTCGCGGGTGAGCTGCTGAAGAACCGGCCCGCGTAGCAGGTAGCCGCGCGAGTCGCCGACGTGTGCGAGCGTGAATCCCTCGCCGTCGGCCAGCAGCGCCGTCAACGTCGTCGCCATGCCCGCCCGGGCCGGATCGCGCCGCACGCCGTCGCTCAGGTGCGCGAACGCGTACCCGACGGCGTCGCTGAGCAGCGCGACGGGGTCCTGCCGCTCGCGCGACTCGAGGACGAACAACGCGATGACGTGCGCGACGCTCGCCGACGCGACCTCGCCCGCCGCGTTGCCGCCGACGCCGTCGGCCACCAGCAGCAGGCCGGCGCTCGCGTACCCGGAGTCCTCGTTGTTCTGACGCACGAGGCCGCGGTCGGACGTCGCGGCAGGGCGGAATCGGAGCATGGCCACCTCGTCCTCTCGCCGGATCGTTCCCCCACCCTCCGCCGACAAGGCGCCCGCGCGCAACCGCGCCGGGTCATTGACACGATTCAAGCCGAGCTCTACGCTCGCCGCAATGTCGAACACCATTCGACATTGCCGAACAAACTAGCGGCCGGTCCACGGCCGGAAACGGAATCGACGATGACCGACAACGACGTCGCACGGCCGGCGGCCGCCGGCGCACGCCCGGAGCCGCGGACCGCCATCCAGGCGATCGACCGCACCGTCGCTCTGCTCGACGTCGTCGCCGGCGCCGGCTCGCACGGCATCGCGCTGCGCGACCTCGCTGAGCAGGTCGGGCTCCCGGCGTCGACCGCGCGGACACTGCTGGCGTCCCTGGTGGCGCACGGCCTCGTCGCCCAGCACGTGAGCAGCCGGCACTATCTGCTGGGATCGCGGTTCTTCGAGCTCAACCGCCGGTTCGTGCTGCAGACCGACCTGTCCGCAGCGGCCGCGCCGGTGCTGCGCCGGCTCTGGGAGCGCACCCAGGAGACGGTGCACCTGGCGGTGTTCCACGGCTACCGCCGGGTCGACATCGCCGTCATCGTCAGCCCGCAGCTGCTCACCATCGACCCGACGACGGCCCGGTTCGTCGACGCCTCGGCCACCCCGCCGTACCGCACCGCAGCCGGCAAGGTGCTGTTCGCCGGGCTGTCGCGGCCGGAGCGGCTGACCATGCTGCGGTCGGCGCCCTGGCGGGACGACACCCCGCCGGACGAGGGCGACCTCATGGACGCCATGGACGACGTCGCCCGGCGCGGGTTCGCGACCAACCTCGAGGAGGAGGCGCCCGGCGTCTGCGGCGTCGCGGCTCCGGTGCGCGACCACACCGGGCGCACCATCGCGGCCATCTGCGTCGGCTATCCGTCCGTCCGGCACACCGACGCCCACGCCGCCTCGCTGCGTGACGACGTCGTCGATGCCGCCGCCGAGCTGTCGCTGATGCTCGGCGCCGATCCGGGGGAGGCGAGCGCATGACGCCGTACTACGACGTCGTCGTCGCGGGCGGCGGGACGGCGGGCGGGCCGGCGGCGACGCAGGCGGCCCGGCTCGGTGCCCGCACGCTGCTGGTCGAGAAGAACGGCGCGCTGGGCGGCACCACGACGGTGGCGGGGGTGTCCCTGCCGGGCCTGTTCCACGCGTGGGGCCAGCAGGTGATCGCCGGCATCGGCTGGGAGGCCGTGACGCGGTCGGTGCATGAGGCCGGCCTCCGGCTGCCCGACTTCTCCCGCTGGGACCTGCCGCATCACCGGCTGCAGGTCCGGGTGTCGCCGGCCGTGCTGGCGGCGGTCCTGGACGATACGGTGGTCGGCTCGGGGGCGGAGCTCCTGCTGCACGCCATCGTGGCCGAGGCGTCGTGGGACGGCTCCGAGTGGCGGCTGACGCTGGCCACCAAGGACGGGCTGCACCGCATCCGGGCCGGCGCCGTGGTCGACTGCACCGGCGACGCGGACGTCGTCGCGCTCGCCGGGCTGACCCGCACCACTCGTGCGCGCCGCCAGCCCGGCACGATCATGGTCCGGCTGGGCGGCTACGACCTCGCCGCCATCGACGTCGACGCGGTGCAGGCCGCGCACGACGACGCGGTGCGGCGCGGAGACCTGCTGCCGGCCGACCTCGCGCACAACCCGGTCGCGAAGTTCCTCCGGGTGCGCGGCGAGAACGCGATCCACGTCACCGGCGTGCAGGGCGGCACCAGCCGCGACAAGACCGACGCCGAGGTCGCGGGTCGCCGCACCCTCCTGCGTATCCTGCGGTTCCTGCGGCGGCAACCAGGCCTGGAGCAGGTCGTCATCGAGTCGTGGGCGGTCGAGACCGGCATCCGCGAGAGCTGGACCATCGACGGCCACGCCACCATCACGCTCGACGACTACGCCGGCGGCCGTGCCTGGCCCGACGCGCTCAGCTACAGCTTCTACCCCATCGACGTCCACCGGCCGGACGGCGACGGCATCGACATCCGGCCGCTCGCCTACGGCACCCTGCCCACCATCCCACGCGCGGCGATGATCCCACGCGGATCGTCCCGGCTGGTCGTCGCCGGTCGCGCCATCAGCGGCGACCAGGAGGCGTCGTCCGCGTACCGGGTGCAGGCGTCGTCCATGGCCATGGGCCAGTCCGCCGGGGTGATGGCGGCACGTGCCGTGGACCGGGGCACCGACGTCCTGGACCTGCCGCTCGACCTCATCCGCGACGACCTGCGCGCCCACGGGGCGATCCTGCCCGGCGACGTCGTCGTCCCACCCCTGCCGACCAAGGAGACCTCATGACCATCGACGCCGCTCGGTCCCGTCCCGCCCGTGTCCTGATCCAGCGGGCCGCTCTGGGCACCGCCCTCGCCGTGACGCTCGGCGCCTGCGGGTTCGTCAACTCCGGCGACGACTCGACAGAAGAGGGCGGGTCGGGCGGCAGCCTCACCGCGTACGTCAACACCGAGCAGAACACCGGCCTCGCGCCGCTGATCGAGGCCTACGAGGAGGAGACCGGCGCCACCGTCGACATCTCCTCGGCCACCACCGACGAGCTGAACCAGCAGCTGCGGGTCCAGCTCACGTCCGGGACAGCGGCGGACCTCATCCGGGTCTCGCCGGGGAACTCCAGCCCCGTCGCGGTCGGCGTGCTGGGCCGCGAGGGCGAGCTGACCGACCTGTCCGACGCGTCGTGGACCGATGAGCTGTCCGACGACACCCGCGCGCTCGCGGAGGTCGACGGCCAGGTGCTGGCCTTCCCGGTGAGCCGGAACGCCATCGTGATGGCCTACAACCGGCAGGTGTTCGAGGACGCCGGCCTCGAGGTGCCGACCACCTGGTCGGAGTTCCTCGACGCCTGCGCGGCGCTGGACGCGGCCGGCATCACGCCGATCGCGGCCCCGTTCCAGGGCGGCATCTACTTCCAGTTCTGGGTGTACGCCCTGGCCGGGACGCTGGTCTACGCCGAGAACCCGGACATCGACGAGCAGATGGCCGCCGGTGAGACGACGTTTGCCGAGAACGCGGAGTGGGGCCAGGTGTTCGCCCGCATCGCCGAGCTCCGCGACGCGGGCTACCTCTCCGACGGCATGCTCGGCATCCCGGCCGACCAGGGGCTGCAGTCGGTCGCGACCGGCGAGGCGGCGATGGTGCTGATGGTCTCCGCCGGGCTGCCGCAGCTGCACGGCTATGCCGAGGGCGGCGCCGACGCGTTCGGCGTCTTCGCGCTGCCGGCCAACGACGACCCGGAGGCGACGCTCGTCCCCGTGGCGCCGGACTTCCTGGCCGTCAACGCGGCCGCCGACCCCGAGGCCGCGCTGGAGTTCCTCGACTTCCTCGCGCAGCCGGAGAACGTCGCGGCCTACGCCAACGAGATGGGCGTGCTACCCGGCCTGGCCACCGAGGTCGAGCTGGACAGCGACGTGCTGGGGCCGATCGAGCCGCTGCTCGCCGACGGGCGCTCCGTCGCCTACGCCAACTACCTGTGGCCCAACGGCGACGTCCAGCAGACGATGCTGCAGTCCGGTCAGGAGTGGCTGGACGGCGCCCTCGACACCGCGGGCCTGCTCGGCCAGATGGACGCCGAGTACGCCCGGGGCCAGTCGTGACGCTGACCCTCAGCCGGCCGGCGGTGGATGGGGGTCCGCGCGCCACCCGCCGCCGGGCCCGGCGGGCGCGCGTCCCGTACCTGCTGCTGGTGCCGGCGCTGCTGTTCTACGCGTTCGTGGTGCTGTGGCCGACGCTGCAGGGCGCGGGGTACGCGTTCACCGACTGGGCCGGTCGACGCGAGACGCCGGGCTTCGTCGGGCTGGACAACTTCACCGAGCTGTTCTCCGCCCCGGCCGCCCGTTCCGCGCTGCGGAACACGCTGATCATCGCGTTGTCGACCACGATCGTCCAGACGCTGGTGGGCCTGGCGCTCGCCCTGGCGCTGCACTCGGCGCTGGCCAGCCGGAACCTGCTGCGGACCATGTTCTTCGCGCCGGCGCTGCTGCCGCCGGTGATCATCGGGTTCCTCTGGCAGTACATCCTCACCCCGGCCGGCCCGCTCAACGACGCGCTCGGCGCCGTCGGGCTCGGCGGTCTGGCGCAGAACTGGCTCGGCGACTCGTCGGTCGCGCTGGCCAGCGTCATCGCCGTCATCATCTGGCAGAACGCCGGCCTCACGATGGTCATCTACCTCGCCGGCCTCGAAGGCGTGCCGCCCGAGCTGCACGAGGCCGCCACGATGGACGGCGCCGGACGGTGGCAGCGGCTGCGACACGTCACGCTCCCGCTGCTCGTGCCGGCCACCACGATCGCGCTGTCGCTGACGCTCATCGGCAGCCTCAAGCTGTTCGACCAGGTCTACGTCATGACCGGCGGCGGCCCCGGCTACGCGACCGAGACCCTGTCGGTCGTCATGTACAAGGAGGCGTTCGTGTCCGGCCGGTACGGCTACTCCACGGCCATCGCGCTCGTCCTGACGATGATCGTCTTCGCGTTCGCGCTGCTCCAGCTGCGTGGCCTGCGCCGGTTCGAGGTGCAGCAGTGAGCGCCCTGGCGATGCGGCCGGCGGCCGGGCGGCGCCGGTGGACCCTGCCGCGCATCGGTGCCGAGCTCGGCATGCTCGCCGTGGCGGCGATCTTCCTGTTCCCGTTCTACGTCTTCCTCACGGTGGCGCTCAAGACGCCCGCGGAACTGGCCCGCTCGCCGCTGTCGCTCCCGACGGACCCGGCGCTGGCGAACTTCACCGAGGCCTGGCAGCGCGGCGACCTCGGCACGGCGATGGTGAACTCCGTCGTGGTGACGAGCCTGTCGGTGGCCCTGCTGGTGGCCTGCGGCTCGCTGGCGGCGTACGTGCTGGCCCGGCGCGGCACGCGGCTGAGCTACGGGACGTACCTGCTGTTCCTGCTCGGCCTGATGATCCCGCTGCAGCTGGGGATGGTGCCGCTGTACCAGCTGATGCGCGATCTCAACCTGCTGCAGACCTACACGTCGCTGATCATCTTCGAGATCGGGCACCAGCTGCCGCTGTCCGTGTTCCTCTACGCGGGCTTCCTGCGCGCCCTGCCCCGCGACTACGAGGAGGCGGCGCGGGTCGACGGCGCGGGATCGCTGGCGGTGTTCTGGCGCATCGTCTTCCCGCTGCTGCGTCCGGTGACGGGCACCGTGGTCATCCTGTCGGCCATCAACATCTGGAACGACTTCCTGACGCCGCTGCTCTACGTGGGCGGCAGTCCGCAGCAGACGCTGCCGGTCGCGATCTTCGCCTTCCGCGGCGAGTTCGCCAGCCAGTGGCAGGTGATCTTCGCCGGCATGGGCATCGCGATCGTGCCGATCCTCGTCGTCTACTTCCTGCTCCAGAAGTACATCATCAAGGGCTTCGCCAGCGGCATCAAAGGCTGACGCCCGTCATTTGCGCCGCGGTCGCGGCGGAACGGAGGCACGCATGGCAGTCGCAGGCGCCCGCCCGAGCCGGCGGACGGTGATCATCGGTGGGGTCGCCGGCCTGGCCGGCGGTCTGGCCCTCACCCGGCCGGCTCACGCGGACACCGTCGCCGCGCCCGGTGGCGACCCCGGCAGCGGTCCGCTCGCGCGGCTCGCGCCGCTGCCGGCC
>NZ_QUAL01000402.1 GCF_003579925.1 Jiangella rhizosphaerae
GTCGACGGGCTCGCCGGCCAGCGCCTCCTCGGTGCACCGCACCCAGCGGTCGTAGGAGAAATACTCGCCCCAGCCGTCGAACCGGCCGCCGTCCTCCCACACCGCCCGGATGACCCGCCCGACCCGGCGGTCGCCGCGGGACAGCAGGCCCTCGACCATGCTCGGCTTGCCCTCGTGGTAGCGCAGCCCGATCGACTTGCCGTAGGAGCGGTCGGACTTCACCCGCTCGCGCAGCTTGCGCAGCCGGGCGTCGACGACCTCGTGATCGGCCTGGGCGGCCCACTGGAACGGGGTGTGCGGCTTCGGGACAAACCCGCCGATGGAGACGGTGCACCGGATGTCACCGCGGCCCGACGCCTTGCGGCCGGCCTCGATGACGCGCTTTGCGAGGTCGGCGATGGCCAGCACGTCGTCGTCGGTCTCGGTGGGCAGACCGCACATGAAGTACAGCTTCACCTGCCGCCAGCCGCTGCTGTAGGCCGTGCTGACGGTGCGGATGAGGTCGTCCTCGCTGACCATCTTGTTGATGACGCGGCGCATGCGCTCGGTGCCGCCCTCGGGCGCGAAGGTCAGCCCGGACCGGCGGCCGTTGCGGGACAGCTCGTCGGCCAGGGTGACGTTGAACGCGTCGACCCGGGTGGACGGCAGCGAGAGGGACGTGTTCGTGCCCTCGTACCGGTCGGCCAGGCCCTTCGCGATCTCGCCGATCTCGGAGTGGTCGGCGCTGGACAGCGACAGCAGCCCCACCTCGGTGAAGCCGGAGTTCTTGACGCCCTCGGCGACCATGGCGCCGACGGTCTCGATGGACCGCTCGCGCACCGGCCGGGTGATCATGCCGGCCTGGCAGAACCGGCAGCCGCGCGTGCAGCCGCGGAAGATCTCGACGCTGTACCGCTCGTGGACGGTCTCGGCCAGCGGCACCAGCGGGTTGCGTGGGTAAGGCCACTGGTCGAGGTCCATGACCGTGTGCTTGCGGACGGTGGCGGGCACGCCGGGCCGGTTGGGCACGACCGCGGCGATGGCGCCGTCGGGGCGGTAGCTGACGTCGTAGAACTTCGGCACGTACACACCGCCGCCGGCCGCGAGCCGCAGCAGCAGCTCGTCGCGGCCGCCAGGCCGTCCCTCGGCCTTCCACTCGCGCACCACCTCGGTGATGGCCAGCACGACCTCCTCGCCGTCGCCCAGCACGGCGGCGTCGAGGAAGTCGGCGACCGGCTCGGGGTTGAACGCCGAGTGGCCGCCCGCGATGACGACGGGGTGGTCGTCGCCCCGCTCGGTGGCCAGCAGCGGGATGCCGGCGAGGTCGAGCGCCGTCAGCAGGTTCGTGTAGCCGAGCTCGGTGGCGAACGAGACGCCGAGCAGGTCGAACGCGGCGACCGGGCGGTGCGCGTCGACGGTGAACTGGCCGATGCCGTGCTGGCGCATGAGCCGCTCGAGGTCGGGCCAGACCGCGTAGGTGCGTTCGGCGAGCACGCCGTCCCGCTCGTTGAGCACCTCGTAGAGGATCTGGACGCCCTGGTTGGGCAGGCCGACCTCGTAGGCGTCGGGGTACATCAACGCCCAGCGGACCTGGGCGGAGTCCCAGTCCTTCACCGTCGCCCCGAGCTCCCCGCCGACGTACTGGATGGGCTTGGCCACCCTGGCCAGCAGCGGCTCGAGCTGGTCGAACAGGGACTCGACGGGCATGGACGTCCTACTCACGGATGGTCTCTCGGGCGGTCACGGGTATGGTAACCATCACGACAGGACCGGGTCTGGGCACGACCGGACATCCATTCGTCTGCGATGAGAGGCAGCAGGTATGACCGACTCCGCCCACGTCGTCCCGGACGGCTTCCAGATGCCGTCGGTCGAGACCCGGCCGCTGGTGACCCAGCCTGGCGTCGAGACCGCTCCCGACCTCATCGCCCGGCCCCCGATCGTCCCGCTGCCCGACACCGGCACCAGCAGCCGCGAGGAGCTCGAGATGGCGCTGCAGCGGGCCCAGCTGGTCGCCGACGACTGCGAGTCGCTGTTCTCCGCCGCCCAGCGGGCCATGGAGGACGGCGCCTGGGTGAGCCGGCTCGCCGACGAGTTCTCCAACGGCCTGACGGTGCACGCCCGGCTGGCCGGCTCCGTCGCCGAGAGCTGTGTCGAGACCATCCAGGCCGCGCTCGACGCCCGCGGCGACGACGAGCCGCTGGAGGTGCGGCCGCTGTGACGAAGGCGAGCGACAGCCTGGCGCCCGACCCCGGCAAGGTCGGCGGCGCCGACACCGACAAGCTGGCCGGCGGGTCGATCGAGAAGGAGTACGTCGACCACACCGCCATCGACTACTCCTCCTATGCCGAAGATGGCGGCGGGTACGACGGCGGAGGCGGCTACGGCGGAGGCGGGGGCTACGGCGGCGGGGACGGCGGTGGCGGCACCGAGGACGTCGCCGAGGACCCGCCCGCCGAGGAACCGCCGGCCGAGGATCCGGCCGAGCCCGACGCGGAGGCTCCCGACGACCCGCTCTACGCCGACAGCGACGGCGACGACGGCGGCGACGACACCCCGGTCACCGACGACTTCGGCGACACCGAGCACCCGACCAAGCCGGGTGAGCTCGATCCCGACGAGCCGGTGCTGGAGAAGCCCGAGCGGCCGCAGCCGCCGAACACCACCGTCTCCATCGACGTCGAGGCGATGACCCGGCTGGTCGCGGCCATGGAGCGGGCCGGTGATCAGATCGTGTCGTTGCAGGACGAGATGCGCACCATCCTGTCCGGCGTGCACCTCGACACATCCGACACCGCGCGCTTCGACCAGGTCGCCGACTGGATCCAGCAGGAGCTGCCCGGCCTGCGGCGGCGGCTCGCGATGGCGCAGGACCTGCTCGGCGAGGGCGGCGTCAGCACGCAGCCCGACCACCGCCCGGTGCCGCGTCCGTACGTCGGCGACGAGTCGCAGATCAGCACCAAGCCGGTCCACGAGTCCTACGACGCCGCCCGCGCCACCGCCCAGCGCTTCGGCGTGCCCGGCGACCACGAGACGACGCGGCAGCTGGTCGCCGACCTCCGGGCCAACCGGCACGACCCGTACTACGCGCGCGAGCTGGTCCACAGCACCGACCCCGAGACGCTGGTGCAGGCGGTCGTCCAGGCCGGCGACGACGAGCTCGCCCAGCTCACCGCGGCGACGGTCGCCACGGCCGCCCGCGGCACCGGGGAGCTGGCCCCGCCGGTCGGCTACGAGGAGCAGTGGGCCGCGCTGCGCGAGAGCGACGACCCAGCCGTCGCGGCCGCCGCCGAGCAGCTGCGCCCGGCCTGATCAGGCGATCGCCGGGGCGCGGCGGGATCCGGGGGCCATCACCAGGAGTTCTCCCACTTCACGAGGGCTGCCGCCCCTGGTGAAGCGGGCGGAATCCTCGTGATGCAAGCGATCGTCGATGATCATCGCCCTCCAGCGGCCCCACACGCATCGGGGAGGCCGGCCGGCGCGCGGAACGTCGGCGCGTGGCCGGCAGCCTGCGGCCGGCCGCCGCCCCCGTCATCGCTTCTCGACCGTGGTCTCCGGCACCTGCACCAGCTGCCACTGGCCGGCGGCCGAGAACAGGCCGCGGCCGGGCGGCATGCCGCCGGTCAGCGATCGCGGCAGCTTGATGCCGAAGTGGTCGCCGTCGGCGGTCGCGGCCGGCGAGAGCAGCAGACCGGAACGCGACTTCTTCAGCACCGCCGCCGGGCCGCGGTAGCTGCTGCCGAGGTCGTCGGTGGTGCCGGCGGCGACGATGACGCTGCCGGTGTCGCGCAGCTTCGGCAGGTGCTTGGTCAGCAGGTCGACCATCCAGCCGTCGACGCCCATCAGCTCGAGGTCGTCGACGACGACGGCGGTCGGCCGGCCGCCCTTCTCGGGCACCATCGACTCCCACAGCCGGGTGCCCTCGTCCTTGTCGATCTCGAGACCGATGACGGCTTCGACGCCGGGACTGCCCTCGAGCTCGCGCAGCGGGCTGCGCCGCGGCGTGATGATCAGCAGCTTCCAGTCGCGTTCGAGCATCGACCGGGTCATCGTCAGCAGCGTGGTGCTGCGGCCGGACCGGCGCGGGCCGAGCACGAGGATGCCGGGGCCGTGGTCGATGGCGTCCAGCGCCCGCAGCGTGAGGGTGTCGCCACCGACGGCGACCGGGAGCTCCGTCGGCGCCAGCGGCCGCTCGGCCAGCGCGAGCGCGTCGGCGTAGCTGATGCGCGACGGCAGCTGGTCGACCCGGAACGGCAGCTGCCGGCGCGGCACGTCGGCGTGGCGCTCCTTGGCCTCGCGGGCGATCTGCTGCAGCGCGGCGACCTGCGCAGTGCCCTCGACGTCGTCGGTGAGCAGTGCGATCTGGGTCTCGCGCAGGCCCTCGGCGCGGAAGCCGCGGCCGGGCGGCATGTGCTCGGGCACCTTCTTCGGGTGCATGCCGATGCTGCCGAAGTCGCTGTTGTCGGTCATCCGCAGCATCAGCTTGTCCTCGACCAGCGCCGAGACGCGGCCGACGAGTGCCGTGCGGTCGGCCGTCATGACGACCTTGACGCCGACGCCGGCGCCCTCCTGGAGGATCTGCAGCCATTGGTCGATGAGCCGGCCGCTGTCGAAGCTCTCGAACGACTGGACGAACCCCTCCCACCGGTCGAACAACACCAGCAGGTACGGCAGCCGGGCGCCGGGCTCGGCGGCGGCGCGCTGCTCGCTGAGGTCGGAGTAGCCCTGTTCGGCCAGCAGCTGCTGGCGCCGGCCGATCTCGGCCCGGATGCGCGCGGACAGCGCCGACAGCCGCTCGGGCTGGTCGCGGCTGACGACGGCGCCGGTGTGCGGCAGCCCGACCATCGGCAGCAGCGCGTTGTTGCCGCAGTCGATGCCGTAGAGGTGCACGTCGCGCGGCGAGACGGCCCGCCCGACCAGGCCGGCGACGGCCCGCAGCACCGTCGAGCGGCCGCTGCGCGGTGCGCCGATGACACCCAGGTGCCCGCCGTGGGACAGGTCGTAGAACGCGACCGTGCGGCGCTGTTCCCGCGGAACGTCGACGATGCCGAACGGGATCCGGAGCTCCCGGCCGCTCTCGATGACGGCGGCGGGGTCGGCCAGCACCTCGTCGAGCGTGACGACGTCGTCCAGTGGCGGCAGCCACGGGGGCGGCGGCGCGGCGATACCGGTGCGCTCGGACGCGGCGTTGATGGCGGTGACCAGGCTCTCGAGGTCGGTCGGCGTCGAGACGTCCTCGTCCTTGTCGCCGTCGTCGGTCTTCTGCGGCGCCCGGCCGAGCTCGTCCCAGTAGAGGCGGCGCAGGTCGACGGCGATCTGCGCGCCCGGCGTGTGCGGCCGGCCGCCGACCCGCGAGGACTGGAACGGCACCAGCGACGACGCACCGAGCCGTGCGTAGGCGCGTCCGGGCGTGGACTTCGAGATCTCCGCGGCGTCCTTGGCCTCGATGACGTCCTGGCTGTCGTTGGAGTCGGTGACGCGCAGCGCGATGCGCAGGTTGGTGTTCGACTTGATCTCGGCGCTGACGACGCCGGCCGGCCGCTGGGTGGCCAGCAGCAGGTGCACGCCGAGCGAACGGCCGCGGCGGGCGATGTCGACCAGGCCCTTGACGAAGTCGGGCAGCTCGGTGACCAGCGCGGCGAACTCGTCGATGATGATCATCAGCCGCGGCATCGGCTCGTCGCCGGGGCCTTTGGCCGCGAGGTAGTCCTCGATGTCCTTCTTCCCCGCGCGCGCCAGCTGGTGCTCGCGGCGGTGCAGCTCGGCGGCGAGGCTGTCGAGGGCCCGCGTGGTGAGGTGGCCGTCGAGGTCGGTGACCATGCCGACGGTGTGCGCGAGGTTGTTGCAGTCCTTGAACGCCGCGCCGCCCTTGTAGTCGACCAGCACGAACGTCATCTCGTCCGGCCGGTTGGCGACGGCCAGCGAGGCGATGAGCGTCTGAAGCAGCTCGGACTTACCCGAACCGGTGGTGCCGGCGACCAGGCCGTGCGGGCCGTCGGCCTTGATGTCGACCGCGAACGGCCCGTCCATGCCCTCGCCGATGACCGCCTTGGTGGTGCGCCCGACGCTGGCCCACCAGCCCTGGATCGCCTCGGGCGTGGGCGGGTCGAGCTTGAGCACGTCGAGCAGCCGGCTCGACGACGGCAGCGAGGACGACAGGTCCTCGGAGCTGACGTCCTTGACCGGGGCGAGCGCGCGGCCGAGCCGCTCGCACCACTGCGGCGGCACGACGTCGAGGCGGATGCCCTCGACCGTCGGGTGGCCGGTGCGGCGCACGGTCGCGGTGCCGTTGGGGCCGATCGACACGACGGCCCGGCACTCCTCCGGCAGCAGCCGTTCGTCGGCGTCGATGCAGAGGAAGAGCATGTTCACCCGCGGCCCGTCGCGCAGCAGGGTGATCAGACCGGGCAGCAGGCGGATGCGGCGGGCGCCGTCGAGCAGCACGAGCAGCGGCGGGAACGTGACGTCGCGAGAGGCGAGCATGCCGCCGCTGCGGTCGTTGAGCACCGCACGGCGCCGCTCGAGGATCGACATCAGCTCGGCCACGCGCCGGTTGGTGGTGTCGTCGTCGGTGCCGATGCCCGCCAGGACGTCGGAGTCGTCGCCGCGCCGCACGTGCGGCAGCCAGCGTATCCAGTTCCAGGCGGCGCCGCCGTCGGCGTCGGAGAGCACGACGATGTCGACGTCGGCGGGGCTGTGCAGCGCCGCGACCTGTGCCGCCATCCATCCGGCCACCTGACGGCGCACGTCGTCGCGGCCGGCCACACCGGTGACGCCGGCCTGCTCAAGCGGCACGCCGACCGGCACGTCCGGCGCCGTCCAGTGCAGCACCCGTTCGTGCTCCTCGCGCGTGGGGTCGGTCATCGACACCTCGCTCGGCACGTCGGCGGTGCCGACCCGCACGTGCATGAAGTCGGGGTCGGTGCGGCGGCGCTCCCACAGCCGCGAACGCGGCCCGGTGGCGAACAGCAGCACCGCCGCGGGGTCGGGCAGGTCGCGACGGCGCGCCGAGCGCTCCGTCACCAGGCCGTCGTAGGCCTGGCTCTCGATGTGCCGCATGCGCTGGACGTAGGTCTTCATGTCGTCGTGGTAGCGGTTCTGCTGCTGGTTCCTGGTGCTGCGGTAGCGCGAGATCATCATGATCGGCGTGATGATCATGATCATCAGGCTGAACGGCGACCGCGTGAACCAGAACATGGCGCCGCCCATGATCATGGGGGCCAGCGAGATGGCCCACGGCATGGGTTCCTTGTCGGGCTTGCGCGGCTCGTGCGGCAGCCGGAACTCGGTCTGCCGCGGCGGCGGCAGCAGGCGCGGCGGGCGGTTGTAGTCCAGCGTCACCCCGCCCGGGCTCGGCGACAGCGAGGCGTCGGGGTCGGCGGGCAGGGCCAGCTCGAGCACGACGTCGCCGACCACCAGCGCACCGCCCGGCGGCCACGTCATCGGCCCCTCGACCGGCACGCGGTCGAGGTGCAGGAACGGGCGGTCGGCCTCGGGGTCGACGGTGAGGTTGGGGTGCTTGAGCCGGGCCAGCTCCTCCATGCGCTTCTTGAACCGCCTGCGCTTGCGCCGGCGCTTGGTCCCCGGCGGCTCTTCCTCGTCCTTCGGCACCACGATCGGGCCTTCGAGCAGCCGCTCGCGGGGCGGCGGCGGGACCAGCACGCCGACCAGTGACGGATCGGGCGACAGCGTGACGACGCCGTCGACGGTGACGTCGAGGCGGGCGGCCACGGGCGGGGTGTCCTCGCCGTACAGATGGACGGCCGAACCGGCCCGGCTGCCGATCTCGTGGCTGCCCGGTGAGAGGTAGTCGACGCGGCCGGCGCCCGGCCCGGACACCGTGCGCACCTGGACCACGCCGGTGCGTTCGCCGAACAGGTCGGGCAGCGGGGTGCCGACGCCGACGAGGGCGCCGTTGCGCAGCGGCGACTCGGCGACCTTGCCGGCCGGGTCGAGCGGGACGCCGCCGAGATAGAGGGTGGGCGGGAGGCCGCCCTCGGCGGCGGCCTCGTCGAGGACGCTCTCGCCGACGACGCCGAGGTGGCGGCCGGCGGTGTGGACGATGTGCGGCTCGGGCGCCGGACGGACCCGGGCAGCGAGCTGCCGCGCGATGTCGGCGACCGTCGCATCGTCGTCGCAGTCGACGGCGAGGTCGACGACGTCGCCGTCGCCCGAAGCGGTGGCACTCAGCAGCAGCCGCACGTACCCGTCCCTGTTTCCGCGTTACGCCTGGTGGCCCGTACCCGAACCAGCTTAGCGTCGCACGGGTGGCCCACATCCTTCGAAAGAATGTGGGCCACCCGTCGCGAACGCGTGCCGGCCGTCAGATGCGGTCGGGCTCGCCCGTCGCCTCGGCGATGTTGTTGTGGTTGACGCGCACGTCGTCAGCCGCGCCGGTCAGGGCGTCACGCAGCGTGTCGAGGTTCGTACGGTATTCCTCCCACGCATTCCGGAAGTCGTCCGCGTAACGGCCGGTCCACACGGCGTTGGCAACACCGGTGTCGACCTCCTTCTTGATGGTGTCCGCGGACTCGGAGTTCCTGGTGAACGTCCCGTGGAGTTCCCGAAGAGTGGGAAGATCTGCACCAACACCCATTGTTCTCTACTCCCTCGTGAATAACTACGCCCCACCGCGTCGGGTGCGGCACGACACTGGAAATCCTACCGGCCGTCGCGCAATTTGCAACTTGTCCGGCGGCGATTTCCGGAATTTCTCGGACTGATTCCATGAAAGGCAACGACAACATCATCCGCAGGCCTTTTCAGGACCCCGGACCGGACAATAGCGTGCCCATTCATGAATTCATCCCGAGACGTTTTGAGGTACCTCCTTCGGCAATGACAGGTGCCCTCCGACTATGCGAGATCGCGGTGTCTCCCTCCGCCGCCCGGCACCAGCTCCTCGAGCAGCGCGGCCGTCTCCGGCGCGAGCTCGATGCCGCCGATGCCGAGGAGGGTCTCGCTCATCTCGCCCTCCACCGCCATGACGCCGCCCCGCCCGTCGACGGCGTGCTGGGCGAGGATCAGGTCGCGCCAGAGCAGCTGCTCGGCGGGCCTGACCCGCAGCCCGGCCCGGGCCGCGGCTGCCGCCGTGCCCGGGTCGCCGCCGTCGCGGGTGATGACGGACAACCGGTGCGCGGCGTCGACCAGCAGGTCCGACGCCACGCGTTCGACGCGTGCCCGGGCGATCCAGGCGTAGCGTCCCTGCGGCCGCTCGCTGAGCACGGGCCCGCGGGCCACCCGCAGCGCCCGGCGCAGCAGGTCGGCCTCCTCCGACGGACGCCGCACCTGCCGCGACTGGCTGAGCAGCGCGCACACGACGTCCCAGTCGAGGACGACGGCCTCGCTCAGCTTCAGCCGGCCGTCCTCGGTCATCAGCAGGTACGGCGAGCCGGCGCGGTCGACGCCGAGCCACTCGCGCACCCGCGCGAAGGTGGACTCGCGCACCGCGGCAGTGACGCCGCGCGGCCACACGGCGGCCGCCAGCACCGTCGGGTGGACGCCTTCGCGGTGCAGCGCCAGGTGCACGACGATCTCGGTGGCCAGCGCGCGGCGCTCGGCCTCGATCTCGGTGCGGGCCTGCACGACCACCGGGCCCAGGATGTAGACCCGGACCGGCGCCGTGGCCAGCTCGGCCTCGGTGACCAGCGTGCGCACCTGCGGCACCTCGGGCCGCACCTCGGGCAGCCAGGCCTCGTTGAAGGTCGGGCCGGCGGGGTCGGGGTCGTGGCTGCGGTCGGGGTCGACCAGCCCGACCAGCGCCTCGATGCTGCGCCACGACAGCTGGTTCGCCCGCACGGACAGACCCAGCGCCGGCAGCTCCAGGGTGCCGGCGGCGTCGACGTGGATGCGCCAGCGCGCGCCCGGCACGTCGCCGGCGCAGACCACGCCGAGCGGCGACCGTCCGGCGGCGTTGGTCAGCGCGACCAGCTGCTCGGCCAGCTCGCCGGTGGGCGGCGTGCCGAGCACGAGGTACTCCGGCATCCAGCTGCCGGCGCCGCCGGGGCGGACGCGGCCGGTGAGCACGTCGGTGCCGAGCCGGTCGGCGCGGCGGGCGGCCAGCTCCGGCAGCAGCGGCTCGACGCCGTCGACCAGCCGCAGCCGGCCCGGGTCGAAGACGCTCAGCGCGTCGGGCAGGCCGTCGGCGGTGACCCG
Source organism: Jiangella rhizosphaerae (assembly GCF_003579925.1). GTDB lineage: Bacteria > Actinomycetota > Actinomycetes > Jiangellales > Jiangellaceae > Jiangella > Jiangella rhizosphaerae. The sequence goes on from NZ_QUAL01000402.1 coordinate 10,135, forward strand.
CAGGTGATCGGACCACTGGTTAGTGGCCAGCTCCACCGCCAGGGCGGTGACCACCTCGAAGGTCGCCTCGGGGTCGCCGTCGATGCAGATGGGACCGCCGGCCGCCTCGAGGTCGACCAGGACGTCGCGGTCGCCGCTGCGGCCCAGCGAGACCAGGCCGGGGTACGGCGCCAGGACCCGGCCGCGCAGCTCGGGGTCGACGGCGACGTCGGTGCGCGCCAGGATCCAGCGGCGGCCCTCGTCGAGCATCGACCACGGCTCCGGCGCGTCGGCCCGGGCCGGCGCCAGCAGCAGCTCGACCGACGTGCTGTCGACCACCGCGGCGTAGACCGGGGGCAGCGGCCGGCCGGCCTCCTGGCACGCCGCGGCGAGCTGGCGCAGCGCGTAGTCGAGCCAGCGGGCGCGGTCGGGGTCGGCGCCGATGCGCAGCGCCACCTCGGCCTCGACCTCGTCGGTGCCCGGCTCGGGCGTGCGCCGGCGGCGGCGCACCAGCTCAAGGGCGGCCAGCACGCCCGCGGCCAGCAGCCCGGCGTCGATGAGCCCGGCGTGCGGGTTGGTGTTGACCGACTCGGCCTCGCCGGTGGCGACGAAGTCGGCGAACAGGCCGGCTCCGGCCTCGCCGATGCCCTCCTGCTGGCCGCCGCCCTCGTCGGGCGCGACCGGCGGGGTGGCCGGCGGCGCGGGCGGGGTCTCCGGCACCGGCGTCTCGGCCGTGACGACGTCGACGCCCACGGCGTCGGCCGGCACGATGAGCAGCCAGTTCGGGTAGATCAGCCGGGCCAGCGACAGCTCGTGGCCGTCGGGCTGCGTGCGCCCGCGGTTGAGCTCGAAGATCTCCTGGTAGCGGCGGCCGTCGCCCAGCGTGCGCTCGGCGATGTCCCAGAGGTTGTCGTGGTAGCGGCCGTCGGGCGGCTGCACGATGTAGACCTTCTGGCCGACCAGCTCCGCACCCTCCTCGGGGTCGAGCACCATGTCGCCCAGCCGGTACTCCACCTCCTCGGACGCGGCCGCGGGGGCCGCGGCCGGCGGCGTCTCCTGCTGGACGGTCACCTCGGCCTGGCCGTCGTAGGCCTCGGCGGAGACGGACGCGGTGGGCGCCTCGGGCGCCGCCGCCGGCGAGGCGGCCGCGGCCTGGCCCACCGCGGCGGTGGCAACCAGCACCGACGCGACCAGCGCGCGGGCGAACCGCTGGGTCGGCCCGGACAGCGGCACCCGGCTGGGCAGCCCCACGCCGCGGACCGCGCTGCGCAGCTCGATCAGCACGCAGATGGTGAACTGCAGCCACGCCAGCCAGACCACCCACAGCAGCACGCCGACCAGCTGATCGGCGCCGATGGTGGCGGTGAGGTCGTCGCGGGTGGGCAGCGACGTCGGGACGGGCGGCGGGCCGCCCAGGATCAGCAGCAGCACCGGCACACCGATGACCAGCAGCGCGAGCGCGAACCCGGCCGCGATGGCCTGCGGCAGGCTGCGCTTGGCCTCCGGCACGCCGCGCTGCTGGAAGCGCTGCGGCCCGGTCTCGCGCAGCGACGCGGTCGCCGTCACCGACGCCTCGATCGGGGACACCGGCCGGGAACCGCGCTCGGTACGGGTGGTCTGCGGCCGGCCCGCGGCGCGGCGCCCTCTCGTCTCGCTCATGGCAATTCCCCCGTGATGCCGACCGCCGGCCGCGAGGTGGCCTGGCCCTCGATGCCGAAGTCGTCGATGAAGATCAGCTGCAGCAGGGACGTGTTCACGGTGTCCTCGGCGCGGACGAACACTTCGTCGCCGTTGACCTGCACGGTCACCCGGCCGGCGTCGTAGCCGCGGGCGGTCATGTAGTCGACCGCCGCCTGCCTCGCCTCGGACTCCAGCAGGACCACCTGACCCGTCTCGCGCAGCGCCTCGATGTCGATCTGGTTGGCGGCCGCGCGGGCGGCTTGCTCGGCGTCGTCGAAGATGCGTTGCCGCGCGTTGATCGCGAACCCTCCGTCGATGACCAGTCCGGCCAGCATGAACAGCATGACGATCAGCGTGACGACCATCGCGCTGATGGCGCCCCGCTCCGACCGCGCCGCGCGCCTCACAGCGTCCCCCGCAGCTCGTCGATGGGCGCGAAGCTCTCGCCCTCGAGCGTCGTGCTGCCCGGGAAGCCGGCGAACCCGAGGCCGCTGAAGCTGACCTGGCAGCTGACCCGGACGCTGATCATCTCCCCCGGCGCGAACGTGCCGCCGAGCTGGATCGGGGCGCACGTGACGCCGTCGGGCCGGGTGCTGTCGACGATGGCCTGCGCGGCCTGGCGCGCCGACGAGACGTCGCGCTGCAGCGACGCCGACCGCACGGCGTCGCGCGCCATGGCCTCGACGTCGCCGCGGCGGTCGACGTACCGGCCCAGCCCGACGATCAGCATCATGACCGCGATGAGGACAGGGGCGAGGATCACGACCTCGATGGCCATGGATCCCTCCTCTCTCCTCGCCGCGCGCGCGGCCCGCAGTCGCGTGATCACAGGTCCGGGACGAACTGCTCGATAGGGCCCTCGATGGTCTGCGAGACCTCGGGGGCCAGATTGTCGATGATCTCGGTGGACCGCCCGCGGACGGTGACGCGGACGTTGTCGCCCACCTGGATCGCCTCGATGCTGGTGATGATCAGGTGGCCGTTCCCGACGGCGTCGGCGTACTCGCGGCCGCGGGCCTCCGCCGCCGCCAGTGCCGCCGGCGTGCCGCCGCCGACGCGTGCCGTCCGGGCCGCCTCGCGGGCC
>NZ_QUAL01000404.1 GCF_003579925.1 Jiangella rhizosphaerae
CCCGCCGCGGCCGTCCGCCGGCCCCGCCCGCGGGCGAACCACCGCCGGCCGGCGGGTGAACCGCGCGGCCGGCGGGCGAACCGCACGGGCTGGCGGGTGAACCACGCGGCCGGCGAAGTGCCCACCAGACGACGGGGCACGGCGCTACAGTGCCGGCGTGGCCCGTCTGCTGCGCGACCTCGTACGCACCCTGCTGACCCCGCCGAAGCGGCGGACCGACCGCGACGGCGGCCGTCCCGCGCGTCCGTCGGCACGTCCCGCGAACCGTGCGCCGCGCGGCGACCGCGACCACGCCGACGAGGAGTCGCCGGGCCGGTTCGGGCCGAACGCCACCACCGAGGCGCACTCCGTCGGCGCCGTCCGCACGTCGTACAACCCCAGCACCGACGGCGATCCCGACCCCGGCGAGATCGTCTGGACATGGGTCCCGTACGAGGAGAACGACGGCCGCGGGAAGGACCGGCCGGTACTCATCGTCGCGCACGAGCCGGGTGGCACGCTGCTGGCGGTCCAGCTGACCAGCAAGAACCACGACGGCGAGCGCGACTGGGTCGGCGTCGGCGCCGGCCACTGGGACGGCGAGCACCGGCCGTCCTGGGTCGACATCAGCCGCGTCCTGCGCGTACATCCCGGCGGCATGCGCCGTGAGGCGTCCGCGCTCGGCCGCGAGCAGTTCGACACCGTCATCGGCGCGCTGCGCGACCGGTACGGGTGGCGGTGAGTTCCCGCCGCGGGCCGCGGCGCCGAATTGGCTGGTGAGCCGCTGCGCTGGTATTGTTGGCGGCTGCGCGTCGGCCCAGGTCGCGGACGCGCCCGGCCGACTCCTTGCCGCCGCGACGGTTCCCCACCGGCGCGGGTCCCGGACGAGGCCGACGCCCTCACGACCTATCCGAACCGACCGAAGGCATCAGTTCGTGGCGAACATCAAGTCCCAGAAGAAGCGCATCCTCACCAACGAGAAGGCTCGGCTGCGCAACAAGGCCGTCAAGTCGTCGCTGAAGACGGCCATCCGCAAGTTCCACGAGGCGGCCGACGCCGGCGAGACCGAGAAGGCCGTCGAGGCCGCTCGCGCCGCCAACCGGCAGCTCGACAAGGCCGCGTCCAAGGGCGTCATCCACAAGAACCAGGCGGCCAACCGCAAGTCCTCGATCTCCAAGCGGGCCGCCTCGCTCTGAGGCCGAGCCTCCTCGGGGCGGCGCCGTCGTCGTGGTCGAGTTACCACCGCCAGAGCAGTAGTAACTCGACCATGACGCCTCCAGAATCAGGCGGCGCGAGCGGTGCCGATGGCGACGAGTGCGGTCGTGAGCGCGAGCGTCGCGTCGTTGCCGCCGCCCTTGACCGCGAGGTCGGCGTCGGCGACCGCGCGGATGGCGCGGGCGAGGCCCGTCGGGGTCCAGCCGCGCAGCTGGCCGCGGAGCACCCGGACCTTCCACGGCGGGATGCCGAGGTCGCGGGCGACGTCGGCGTCGCGCATGCCGCGGGGTGCGCCGGCCAGCCGGGCCAGCGAGCGCAGCGACGTCGCCAGGGCACCTGTGACCAGCACCGGGTCGGTGCCGGTCTCGAGTGCCCAGCGCAGCTGCTCGACCGCCTCGCCGGTCTTGCCCTCGACGGCGCGGTCGGCGACCACCCAGCCCTTGACCTCGGCGCGCCCCTCGAAGTACATGGCCACGACCTGGCCGGTCACCTGGCCGTCCGGGGCGTCGACCGCCAGTTGGCCGGCCGCCGAGGCCAGCCCGCGCAGGTCGCCGCCCACCGACTCGACCAGCTGCCGCGCCGCGGCTTCGTCGATGCGGCTACCGTGGCGGCGGACCTCGGCCCGCACGAACGCGACCTGGTCGTCGGGGCGGGTCAGCCGCTCGGCCGGTACCTCGTGCACGCCGGCCTTACGCAGCGCCGTGAGCAGCTTCTTGCCCTTGACCCCGCCGGGGTGCAGCAGCACCAGGTGGATGCCGTCGATGGGCGTCGTCACATAACCCACCAGCACGTCGCCGACCGGTTCGCTGACGTCCTGGACGTCGTTGACCAGCAGCACACGGCGGGTGGCGAACAGCGACGGGCTGACGTGCTCGGCGAGGGCTCCGGCGGTCAGCTCGGAGCCGGACACCTGCGACACGTCGGCGTCGGGATCGGCGGCGCGCGCCGCCCGGACGACGGCGCCCGCGGCGCGTTCGGCCAGCAGCGTCTCAGGACCGAAGACGAGCGTGACCGGGACGAGGGGGTCGGTCGATAGCGCAGCCATGTCGCTACACAGCATGACACGTCGCGCCGACAAGGTCGCCGCCCCCGCACCGATCGCCGCTGCGCCGATCGCCGCTGCGCCGGTCCGGCTCGCGGCCCGCCGGCCACCACGCCGAGCCCGTCGTCGCCGGTCCGGACGACGGCGATGCTGCCGTGCTCGTCGGTGCGGTAGACCCGGGCTCCGCTTCGCCGCAGCGCGTCGAGCACCCGTGGCGACGGGTGGCCGTACGTGTTCTCGCCGACGCTGACCAGCGCCAGCCGTGCACCGACACCGGTGAGTAGCTCGGTGTCCTGGTGCGGTGAGCCATGGTGGGCGACCTTGAGCACGTCGACGTCGAGATCGGGCGCGCCCCGCAGCAGCGATCGCTGCGCCGTCGGCTCGATGTCGCCGGTGAGCAGCACGCTCACGCCGTCGACGTCGGCCTCGACGACAATGCTGGCGTTGTTCGACTCCGACTCCGGCGTCTGGACCAAGCGGGCCGGCGCGAGCACGTCGAGCTGGAGCCGCTCCCCCACTCGCAGCCGGTCGCCGACCCGCGGCACCGACGCCGGGACGCCCGCCGCGGCGAGCCGGCGCCTGACGCCGTCGGCCGACGCGGGCGGGTCGTCGAGCGGCGAGACGAGCGCCCGGCCCACGTGGCGCCCGGCCAGCACGCCGTCCACGCCGCCGACGTGGTCGGCATGAAAGTGCGTCAGGATCAGCAGCGGGACCTGCCGCACCCCGAGACCGTCGAGGCAGCGCCGCACCAGCCGCGGCTCGGGCCCGGTGTCGACGACGACGGCGGACCGGTCGCCGGCCCGCAGCACCAGCGCGTCGCCCTGTCCGACGTCGCAGGCGACGACCAGCCAGCCGGGCGGCGGCCAGCCCGGGGTCGGGACCGCCTTCAGCAGGCCGATCACCAGCACCGTCCCGGCGGCCGCGGTGACGAGGGGACGGCGCAACAGCAGCGGCAGCGCCACGAGCCCGGCCACCGCCAGCACGACGGCCGCCACCACCCCACCGGTGCCCGGCGGCCACGGCACGACGGCTCCGGGCTGGCCGGCGAACCAGCGCGCGACGGCGGCGATCCACCAGGCCGGAAGCGCGGCCAGCCACGCGCACGCCGTCGCGACCGGCGGCAGGACCGGGCTCACGACCGCGGCGGCGGCACCGAACACCGTCGCCGGGGCCACAGCCGGCGCGGCGAGCAGGTTCGCCGGCAGAGCGGCCAGGCTGAGCTGGCCCGACAGCCCGAGCACGATCGGCGTGCAGGCGACCTGCGCGGCCAGCGGCACGGCGATCGCGACCGCCAGCGGGCGCGGCAGCCACGCCAGCGACCTCGTCCAGGTAGGCACGAGGAGCAGGATCCCGGCCGTGGCCAGTACCGACAGCGCGAACCCGGCGCTGCGGGCCAGCCATGGGTCGAGCAGCACCAGCGCGATCACCGCGGCCGCCAGCGTCGGCAGGCCGCGCCGGCGTCCCGCGACCGTCAGCCCCACGACCGCGACCAGGCCCATCGCGGCGGCTCGCAGGACACTCGGCTCAGGGCGCGCGAGCAGCACGAAGCCGGCGACGCACACCACGCCGACGACCGGCACCGCGTAGCCGCGCACGCCCAGCCACCGGGCCAGGCCGAGCGCGACGACCAGGACGATCGCGACGTTGGTGCCGGACACGGCGGTGAGGTGCGTCAGCCCGGCGATCGACATGGCGTCGCGCAGGTCGGCGGCGAGCAACGACTCGTCGCCGATCACCAGGCCGGGAACGAGGCCGCGCGGGTCGGGCGGCACCGCGGAGACGGCCTCGCGGAGGCCGGCGCGGAACGGCTCGGTCGCGCGGCTGGCGGCGCTCGGCGGCCCCGTCGTGCGCTCGTCCGGCCCGGCGTAGGGGCGGAAGACGGCGGCGACGTCGTCGCGCCGGTCGTCGGTGGACTCGAGCCGGCCGGCGACGCTGACGCGTTGGCCCGGCAGTAGCTCGGCCCAGCCGAGGTCGCCGCTGACCAGGAGCACCGGCACGGAGACGTCGTAGCGGCGGCCGCGGCCGGTGGCCTCGTCGACGCGGAGCCGGCCGACGACGTACTCGGTGGCGGTGGCCTCCTCGCCGGCCGGACCGCTGCTCCGGACGACGGGATCGCGCGCGACGACGGCCTCGAGGTCGACGTGCGCGCCGGCCGCGGCGAGCGTGGTGACCGGCCCGTTCCAGACGGGCGCCGCTCTAGCCGCCCCGACGGCGAACCCGGCGACCAGGCACAGCGTCCCGGCGACGAGTGCACGCCTGCCGGCCGGCCGCAGACGGTCCCCCGACCGCGGCGGGCGCCCGTGCCGAGCGGTGCCGTGCGCGTCGGCTGACGCTTGGTCGGTGCCTCGTGGGCGGGTGTGCAGCAGGATCGCGATGGTGATGACGACGGCGATCGTGCAGCCGGCGAGGCCGGCCCGCCAGTCGGCCAGCACACCGGCCAGTGCGCCCAGCCAGAGGCCGAGCGCGGCCGGTACGAGGCGGAGATCACGCGGCTCGGCCGCTGGGCCGGCCGCCGAATCGGCAGCCGAACCGGTCGGTGCGACCGGCTCCGCCGGCGTGAGCTGCCGAGCACCGCCACCAGGCACCCCATCGGCCGCTGCGCTCGCATATCGCGTCGTCGTCGTCGAGGAGCCTCCGGCACCTGGCGGCGCGTCGGCGGCACGTCCAGTCACGCGGGGCCGAGCCGGTGTCGGCGGATCGGGGGCAGGGGCGCGGCTCACAGCGTCACCAGCGGCTGGAGTTGGGCGAAGCGCTGCTCGCCGATGCCGGAGACCTCGCGCAGCTCGTCGATGCTGGTGAACCGGCCGTTCTGCTCGCGCCAGTCGAGGATGCGGCCGGCGAGGGCCGGACCGATGCCGGGCAGGGTCTCGAGCTCGGCGGCGGTCGCGGTGTTGAGGTTGACCGGCACGGACGGCGTCGCGCTGCCGGGGCTGCCGGCCGGCGGGGCGGGCGGCGCGGCAGCAGGCGGATCGGCGGTGACGAGCACCTGCTCGCCGTCGGCGAGGATGCGGGCGAGGTTGAGCGGTGTCAGGTCGGCGTCGGGGGTCGCGCCGCCGGCCGCTTCGATGGCGTCGACGACCCGTGAGCCGGACGGCAACTCGACGACGCCGGGCCGGGCGACGAGGCCGGCGACGTGGACGATGATCGGGGCGGACGTCGCCGTGGGCGAGGCGTCCGGTGGCCCGGCGGGTGGGGCGTCGTCGGCGGGTGCGCCGGTCGGCGGCGGGGCTCCGGTGGCCACGGCGGTGCCGGTGGCGACCAGCTCGGGCTCGATCGGCACGACCTCGGGCCGGGCGAGCAGGAACAGCACCGCCGCGCCGATGCCGCCGACGAGCACCACCAGCACGATGACGGCGAACTGGACGCGCTCGAGCCCGAACCGGCCCAGCCGCGCCGCCGGTGCGGCGTCCGTGGCGGGTGCCGCGCGTGATGCGCCGACCGCCGCCGGGACGTCCGGCGGTGCGGGGTCCGCGGGCCGCGCCTGGAACGGCGCCGAACCGACGGCCGCCTCCCCCGGTCGAGGCTGTGTCGGCCAGTCGTCCGGCTCGTCGTCGGGCTCGTCGTCCGGGCGGCCGGGCGCGTACCAAGGGCCGGCGGCGGCGGGATCGGCTCCGCCGGCCCAGCGCCGACCGGCGACGTGCGCCACCCGGGCCCGGGCGAGCGCCGCCGTGTGGTCGTCGACGGAGCGGGAGCGGAACGATCGCATGCCTGCGACGCTAGGCCGCCGCACCGACCGCCGCGGCCGCCGGAAGCCACTTCTGTGGACAACCGAATGAACTGGTCAGGACTGTGGACAGGCCGGCGGCAGCGAGGCCCGCGGGCGCGGCCGAGCGGGCGGCCACCGGGGTCCGGTCGAGCCGGCGTCAGACGACGCAGAACTCGTTGCCCTCCGGGTCCTGGAGGACCGTCCAGGCGTTGCCGTACTGCTCGACCGTGCCGACCACCGTGGCGCCCGCGGCGACCAGCTCCCCGACCTTGGCATCGATGGCAGCCCGAACCTCCGCCACCGGCGGCCGCCCGCCGTCGGGCGTGGTGTAACGCCAGGCGCGGACGTCGAGGTGGACGCGGTTCTTGGCCGTCTTGGACTCGGGCACCTTCTGGAAGTAGATGCGCGGCAGCACGCCACCGGGGTCGATGATGGCGCTGGCGGAGTCCCACTCGTCCTCGGGGACGTTCCAGGCGGCCAACGCCTCCTCCCAGGTGGCGAAGCCCTCGGGCGGCGGCTCGAGCCGGTACCCGAGCGCCAGCGCCCAGAACTCGGCCAGCCGCCGGGGGTTGGCGGCGTCGAAGGTGAGGTTGAAGATCTCGGACGCGATCGGCATCCCGGGATCATGCCAGTCGCCACCGACAACCCGGCGATGGACAGGGCACCGCCCGGCCGCCTCAGCGTGGGCTGATCACGACGGCGAGCAGGCCCGGCCCGACGTGGGCGCCGATCACGGCACCGACCTCGGTGACCACGACGGAGCCGGCGGAGGGGAGGCGGTCGGCGAGGCGGGCGGCCAGCTCGCCGGCGCGGGCGGCGTTGTCGAGGTGGTGCACGGCGAGGTCGACCCGGCCATCGGCGGCCAGCGCGCGCTCGACGGCGAGATCCTCCAGGCGGGCCCGGGCGCGCGCGGAGGTCCGCACCTTCTCGAGCAGGTCGACCCAGCCGTCGCGCAGGTGGAGCAGCGGCTTGATCGCCAGCGCCGTCCCCACGACGGCGGACGCGGCGCCCACGCGGCCGCCCCGCCTGAGGTATTCCAGCGTGTCCACGTAGAAGAAGGCCGACGACCGTACGGCCCGGTCCCGGGCCAGCTCCGCCACCTCGTCGGCCGTCAGCCCGCGCTCCGCCGCCGACGCCGCCGCCAGGACCGCGAACCCGAGCCCCATGCCGAGCGACCGGGAGTCGACCACGTGCACCGGGATCGGCGCGTCGCGGGCGGCCAGGCGAGCCGCGTCGGCCGTACCGGACAGGCTGCCGGAGATGTGCACCGACACGACGGCGCCGTACCCCTCCGCGGCCGCCGACTCGTACACGTCGAGGAACGCCCGCGGGCTGGGCCGGGAGGTGGTGACGGGGACGTGCGCCCGCAACGCGTCGGCCACCTCACGCGGGCCGATGAGCGTCTGCACGCCGCCACCCGGACGCCCCGACGCCGGCGCACGCGGTGCCGCCGTCGACGGCCCCGCCGGGGTCCACTCGTCGACGGCGACACCGTCGACCACGACCTGGAGCGGCACGACCCGGACGCCGTACGACTCGACGTCGCCGGCGGTCAGGTGCGCCGTCGAGTCGGTGACGACCGCGACCCGAGCCGTCACGGGACGTCAGCCCGGGACGACGTTGACCAGCTTGGGCGCCCGCACGATGACCGTGCGCACGGGCCGGCCGTCCAGCGACCGCCGCACCGCCTCGGACTCCAGCGCCAGCGCCCGCAGGTCGTCCTCGCCGATGGACGGCGGGACCTCCAGCCGGTCGCGGACCTTGCCCGCCACCTGCACCACGCAGGTCACGGTGTCCTCGACCAGGTAGGCCGGGTCGGCCGACGGGAACGGCTCGCGCACCAGCGACTGCGGGTGACCCAGCCGCGACCACAGCTCCTCGGCGATGTGCGGCGCGACCGGCGCCAGCATCAGCACCAGCGCCTCGGCGGCCTCGCGGGGAACGGTGTCCAGCTTGGTCAGGTGGTTGTTCAGCTCGATCATGCGGGCGATGGCGGTGTTGAACCGCATCGCCTCCATATCGGTGCGGACGGCGTCGATGGTGCGGTGCAGGATGCGCCGGGTCTCGTCGTCGGCGGGAGCCGTGCCGACGACGACCTCGCCGGTCTGCTCGGAGACGATGTTGCGCCAGACCCGCTGCAGGAACCGCAGCGACCCGACGACGGCGCGGGTCTCCCAGGGCCGCGACAGGTCCAGCGGGCCCATCGACATCTCGTACACCCGGAAGGTGTCGGCGCCGTAGTCGCGGTACATCTCGTCGGGCGTGACCATGTTCTTCAGGCTCTTGCCCATCTTCCCGTACTCGCGGGTGACCGGCTTGCCCTCGAACGTGTAGCCGTCCCCGTCCTCGACCACCTGCTCGGCCGGGACGTACTGGCCGCGCTCGTCGACGTAGGCGTAGGCCTGGATGTAGCCCTGGTTGAACAGCTTGTGGAACGGCTCCTCGCTGGACACGTGGCCCAGGTCGAACAGCACCTTGTGCCAGAACCGCGAGTACAGCAGGTGCAGCACGGCGTGCTCGACGCCGCCGATGTACAGGTCGACGCCGCCGGCGTCGCCGTCGCCGCGCGGTCCCATCCAGTACTGCTCGACCTCGGGGTCGACCAGCCGCTCGGTGTTGGTGGGGTCCAGGTAGCGCAGCTCGTACCAGCACGAACCGGCCCAGTTCGGCATGGTGTTGGTGTCGCGGCGGTACGTCTTGGGGCCGTCGCCCAGGTCCAGCTCGACCTCGACCCACTCGGGGACGCGGGCCAGCGGCGGCTCCGGCTCGGTGTCGGCGGCGTCGGGCGGATAGGTCCGCGGCGAGTAGTCGGGCACCTCGGGCAGGTCGACCGGCAGCAGGTCGTCGGGTATGGCGACGGGCTGGTCGTTCTCGTCGTAGACGATCGGGAACGGCTCGCCCCAGTACCGCTGCCGGCTGAACAGCCAGTCGCGCAGCCGGTACGTGACGGTGCCCTCGCCGGTGCCCTTCGACTCCAGCCACGCGATGATCGCGGCCTTCGCCTCGGCGACGCCCATGCCGTCCAGCGAGATCTCGTCGTTCGCGGAGTTGACGGCCGGACCCTCGCCGACGTACGCCTCGCCGTCGAAGCCGTCGGGCGGCTGCACCGTCCGGATGATCGGCAGCTCGAACCGCTCGGCGAACTCCCAGTCGCGTTCGTCCTGGCCGGGCACCGCCATGATGGCGCCGGTGCCGTAACCCATCAGCACGTAGTCGGCGACGAAGACCGGGATGCGCGCGCCGTTGACGGGGTTGACCGCGAACGAGCCGGTGAACACGCCGGTCTTCTCGCGGCCCTCGGTCTGCCGCTCGACCTCGCTCTTCGCCGCGGCGGCCGCACGGTAGGCCGCGACGGCCTCGGCGGGCGTCGCGTGCCCGCCGGTCCACGCCGGCTTCGTCTCCGACGGCCACGCCGACGGCGTCAGCGCGTCGACCAGCGGGTGCTCGGGCGCCACCACCATGAACGTCGCGCCGAACAGGGTGTCGGGGCGGGTGGTGAAGATCTCCAGCTCGCCGGCGTCGGTGGCGAACCGGACGTTCGCGCCGGTGGACCGGCCGATCCAGTTGCGCTGCATCGTCTTGACCTTCTCGGGCCAGTCGATGCGGTCCAGGTCGTCGATCAGCCGGTCGGCGTAGGCGGTGATGCGCATCATCCACTGGCGCAGGTTGCGCTTGAACACCGGGAAGTTGCCGCGCTCGCTGCGGCCGTCGGCGGTGACCTCCTCGTTGGCCAGCACCGTCCCCAGCCCGGGGCACCAATTCACCGGCGACTCGGACACGTAGGCCAGCCGGTGGTCGTCGACGATGCGGCGCCGCTCGACCTCGCTCAGCGACGCCCACGACCCGCCGCCCGGCACCGGCCGCCGTCCGCTCTGGAACTCCTCGATCAGCTCCGCGATCGGCCGCGCGCGCCCGCGTCCGCCGTCGGCCTCGGTGTCGTACCAGGACTGGAAGATCTGCAGGAAGATCCACTGCGTCCAGCGGACGTAGTCGGGGTCGATGGTCGCGAACGTGCGGCGGTTGTCGTGCGCCAGCCCCAGCCGGCGCAGCTGCCGGCGCATGGTGGCGATGTTCTCCTCGGTGGTCTTGCGCGGGTGCTGGCCGGTCTGGACGGCGTACTGCTCGGCCGGCAGCCCGAAGGCGTCGTAGGCCAGCGCGTGCAGGACGTTGTCGCCGCGCATGCGCCGGTAGCGGCCGAAGACGTCGGTGGCGATGTAGCCCAGCGGGTGGCCCACGTGCAGGCCCTTCCCCGACGGGTACGGGAACATGTCCATGACGAAGAACTTCTTCGCCGGCAGCTCGGTGCCGGGCTCGGCCAGCGGACCGGTGGGGTTGGGCGCGTTGAACGTGCCCTCGTGCTCCCAGCGATCCTGCCAGCGCTGCTCGATCTGGCCGGCCACCTCCGCGGTGTAGCGGTAGGGCGCGTCGTCGGCCGGCGGCGTGGTCGTGCCGGTCTGCATCTGACTCATCGGAATCGTCCCTCGTCTGTGGTGTCGGGCCCCGAACATGAAAAGACCCCTCACGCAGGAGGGGTCAGCCGCGCCGACGTGACGCCGCTGGAGGGCGTCCGCTACCAGTCAGCGCGGCCCGATAAGGAGCAGCAGGCCTCGCACATGGTCAGGATAGCGCACTCGCCCGCCCACGGCCCCTAAGGTGGCGTCATGGACGTGCCAGGCTGGGTGTGGGCGCTGACGGTGGCCGGCGTGGTCGCGCTCCTGGCGTTCGACTACGTGGTCCACGTCCGGAAGGCGCACGTCCCGACGCTGCGCGAGGCCGCCGTGTGGTCGGCGCTCTACGTCGGCATCGCGGTCGCCTTCGGCGTCGGCGTCCTGGTGTTCGGCGGGACCGCCATGGGCACGGAGTACTTCGCCGGCTACCTCACCGAGAAGGCGCTGTCTGTCGACAACCTGTTCGTCTTCCTGGTCATCCTGCACAGCTTCCGGGTGCCGCGGGAGTACCAGCAGAAGGCGCTGCTGTTCGGCATCACGTTCTCGCTGGTCGCGCGGACCGGGCTGATCTTCGTCGGGTCGGCGCTGATCAACACGTTCGCCTGGGTGTTCTACCTGTTCGGACTGGTGCTGCTGGTGACGGCGGGCAACATGCTCGAGCCGCGCGGCGGCGAGGCCGAGGAGGACAACATCGCCGTGCGCGCCGCCCGGCGGCTGTTCCACACGACCGAAGGCTACGAGGACGGCCGGCTGCTCACCGTGCGCGACGGGCGCCGGGCCATGACGCCGCTGCTGCTGGTGATGGTGGCGCTGGCCGGCACCGACGTGCTGTTCGCGCTGGACTCCATCCCGGCCATCTTCGGGCTGACGCAGAACGTCTACCTCGTCTTCACCGCCGTCGCCTTCTCACTGCTCGGCCTGCGCCAGCTGTACTTCCTCATCGATGGACTGCTGGACCGGCTGATCTATCTGTCGTACGGGCTGGCGACGGTGCTGGCCTTCATCGGCGTCCGGCTCATCCTGCACGCACTGCACGAGAACAACCTGCCGTTCGTCAACGGCGGCGAGCCGGTCGAGGTGGCCGAGCTCAGCACCGGGCTGTCGCTCGGCGTCATCGTCGTGGTGTTGGTGGTGACGGTGGTCGCGTCGCTGGTCAGCCCGACCGGCCGGGCCCAGACCGCGATCGCCGGCGCCCGGCGGCACGCGACTGCCTACCTGGACTCGGAGTACACCGCCGACCCGGCCGAGCGGGAGCGGATCTTCCAGTGCCTGGTCGACGAGAAGCGCCAGATCATCGCGCTGGGTCCCAAGTACAAGCAGATGGCCAGGGACGCCGAGGGGCTGCTCGACCTGGTCGACCGGGCCAGGGCCAGCCATGACGCGGCGGTGGCCCGGGGCGAGACCCCGGCCGGCCACCACCACTGATGCCCGGCGTCAGAAGGCGTCAGAACACCAAGTACCAGCGGTCCCAGAACTCGATGGTGATGAGGATCGCGATGATCAGGAACCAGACGGTGACGATGAGGCCGCGGCTCTCGACGACGGCCCGGCGCAGCCACCCGGGCGCCTTGAGGTGCCCCTCGGAGAGGTTGTAGCCCGTGGTGTACACGAAGATCGGGATGGTGACGACCCACACGACCATGCAGTAGGGGCACAGCGCGCCGATGAAGTAGGTGGTCTGGGTGAACAGCCAGGTGACGAACACCGCGCCGCCCAGCGCGCCGGCGTTGAGGCCGAGCCAGAACCAGCGCGGCAGCTTGGCGCCGGTCAGCGCGACGACGCCGGCGGTGACCACGACGGGGAACGCCGCGACGCCGATGACGGGGTTGGGGAAGCCGAACAGCGACCCCTGCCAGCTCTCCATGACCGTGCCGCACGTGACGATGGGGTTGAAGCTGCAGGACGGCGTGTAGTTCGGGTCCTCGAGCAGCCGGACCCGCTCGATGATCAGCATCGCCGACGCGAACACGCCGATCGAGCCGCCGATAGCGAGCAGCCAGCCGAGGACCTTGACCGAGGCCCGCGTCTCGGGCAGCTCGAACTCGGTGTCCTCGAGGTGTTCCTTCTCCTGCACGGCCATGACTCACCCGGGGTTGATCGTAGGGATCCGACGGACCATCAACGTACGCTACCCGCCATTGGTGCCGCACGGTCCGAAGGTCCCTTCGACCATATGCGACGATTGCAGCAATGCACCGGTCCGAGCGCCGTTCCACCGGCGGGCCGCTGGCCGCCGCGGTGGTTGCCGCGGCCGCGCTCGTCGTCGTCCTCGCGCTGGCCGCGGGGCCCGTCGACGTCCGGGAACCCGGCTGGTTCACCGGCACTGCCGACCCCGCCGACGTCGAGCCGGTCGAGCCGCTGCCCACCGCCGAGCCGGCGGCGACGGAGCCGCCGCTGCCCGGCGGCGAGAGCGACGGCGTCGACGTGCCGTGGCCGGTCGTGCTGATGATCGCGGTGGCCGCGGCCGCCTACCTCGCCTACTACGTGCTGCGCCGGCTGATGCCCGAGGTCAGGGCCCGGGCAGCCCGCCGCCGGGTGGTGCTCGGCGGCCGCGTCGAGGCGCTGGACGACCCGCCCGACCCCGCCGCGGAGCTGCGCGACGGCGCACGCTCGGCCGCGTCGGCGCTGGCCGGGCCGGCAC
>NZ_QUAL01000405.1 GCF_003579925.1 Jiangella rhizosphaerae
GCGCCGGCCGCCCCTCGGCGGCCCAGGCGGCGGACCGTTCGAGCGGCACGCCGTCGACCAGGACCGCTCCCCCGGCGACGGTCCGGCCGAGGCTGGGCAGCGCCGGCGCCACCACGAGCAGCCCGCCGGGTTCGCGCAGCGCGGCCAGCTCCGCGGCCAGCGGGCCCCGCAGCGTCGAGTCGACCTTCTTGACCACGACGCGTCCGGGCGGCAGCAGCGCGAGCGCCGTCCGGCACCGGTCGGCGGCGACTTCGGGGCCGGCGTAGCGTGAATCGGTGTCGACGGCGACCACGCCCTCGCCGAGCGATGCGCGCATCGCCGACAACGTTTGCAGGTCGAAGATGCGCGGAGTGCGCAGCACGAACGCCGCCGCCGCCTCGGCCGCACCGGTCAGGTCGTCGGCGAGCAACAGCACGGAAGCGTCCACTGAACACACTCCTTCCTGCACAGATGCGGCACGAGCAGTGGGGCCGCGATGGTCGCTACGACCCTTCCCGGCATGAGTGAACGCTACGTTACTTGCGCGTTTCGCGCAAAGGTGCAAGTGTGACCCGCACAACTTCGCGGACCCCCGGAGGTGACGATGAACGGCAGCGCACGGCCGCGCCGCGGCCTCAGCCGTCGCGACCTGCTGCGGGCCGGCTTCGCGGCCGGCGCCGGCATCGCGCTCGGTCCGGCGCTCGCGGCCTGTGCCGGGCCCACCGGCACGTCCGGCGCCGGCACCCTGACGCTGGCGCTGAACCGGTCGCTGGTCAGCCTGGACAACAAGCTCAACCAGTTCGACGCGCACGTCACCGTCCAGCGGGCGGTGCGGCAGGCGCTCACCCGCATCGGCGACGGCCTGCGCGCCGAGCCGGTGCTGGCCGAGAGCTTCGAGCTCGCCTCGCCGACGGCCTGGCGGGTGCGGCTGCGCCCCGAGGCCGTGTACTCCGACGGCACCCCGGTCACGGTCGCCGACGTCGCCACGGCGCTGGAGATGTACCAGCAGGTCGAGGCGTCGTTCGTCGGCAACCAGTTCCCGGAGTGGCCGGCGGTGCGGCCGATCGACGACCGCACGTTCGACCTCGTCACGCAGCGGCCGCTGGTCGGGCTCGACTCCCTCATGAGCAACATCCTCATCACGCCGGCGGCGGCCAACCTCCCTGAGGAGCTGTCCGACGGCGTCGGCAGCGGGCCGTACGTCGTCACCCAGGCCAACCGCGGCACCGGCGACTACACGCTGGCGGCCAACCCCGACTACTGGGGTCCCGCGCCGGGGGTCGAGCAGGTGCGCATCCGGTTCCTCCCCGAGGAGACCAGCCGGGTGCTGGCGCTGCGCAGCGGCGAGGTCGACGTCATCGACTCCATCTCTCCCGACTCCGCGGAGCAGCTCGACGGCCTGCCGGGCATCAGCCTGCTGCAGGCCCAGGGCACCCGTCTGGTGCAGCTGTTCTACAACTTCCGCAAGCCGCCGGAACACCCGCTGTCGAAGGCCTCCGTGCGGCAGGCGCTGAGCCTGGCCATCGACGGCCGGAGCATCGTGCGCGACGTCCTGCTCGACAGCGTCACGCCGACCGACGGCGTCGTCCCGCTGAGTCTGGACGGCGCGTTCGAGGTCGGCCGGTTCGAGTTCGATCCGCGCAAGGCGCGGCAGATGCTCGACGCCGAAGGGGTCGACGACCTCGAGCTGACGGTCATCTGGGAGTCCGGCGAGTTCGCCTCCGACGCCTATGTCATGGAGGCGGTCGCGCAGATGCTCGGCGACATCGGTGTCCGCGTGCACCTGCGCCAGTTCGAGCCGGGCGGCGACCTCCCCACCTGGCGGCAGGGCCGGGGCGGCGACTTCGACATCATCGGCAACGGCTACGGCAACCAGACCGGCCTGGCGCTGACGAGTCTCAAGGGCCTGTTCGGCGGCACTCCCGAGATGGAGACGACCGGCGACGCGTTCATGGGCTTCGTCTACGACGACATCGCCGGCGGCATCGGAGCGGCGGCGGCCGAGACCGACGACCAGCGGCGGGCGGTGCTGCTCGAGGACGTCCAGCGGTCCATCTGGGACCTCTGGCCGGCCATGTGGGCGTTCACGCAGGACGTCCTGCTCGCCCACCGCGACACCGTGAGCGGCCTCGACCTGCTGCCCATCAACTCCTACGACCTCGCCGCGGTGCGGCTCGAGGAGGGGTGATCATGGCGCGATATCTGGCGTTGCGGGTCGCGCAGAGCCTGCTCACCGTGTTCCTCATCGTCTCGACGGTGTTCGTGCTGGTCCGCCTGGCGCCGGGCGACCCGGCCGCGGCCATCGGCGGGCCGACGGCGACGACGGAGGACCTGCAGGCCATCCGCGACGAGCTCGGCCTGGTGGGGTCCGTCCCGCAGCAGTACTGGCACTTCATCACCGGGCTGGTGCAGGGCGACCTCGGCCTGTCCTACTCCTTCCGCCAGCCGGCGCTCGACGTCGTGCTCGAGCGCCTGCCGTACACCATCACGCTCGCCGGCGCGGCCATCCTGCTGACGGCGCTCATCGCCATCCCGCTGGGCATCTTCACCGCCCGCCGGGCCAACAGCGGCTGGGACGTCGGCGCCAACATCGGCACCATCGCCGGGCAGTCGATGCCGGAGTTCTGGACCGGCATCATGCTGCTCACCCTGCTCGCGGTGGTGGTGCCGGTCTTCCCGGCGTCCGGGTTCACGTCGTGGTCCGGGCTGGTGCTGCCGGCCGTCACCATCGCGTTGCTGCAGATCGCGCTGATCTCCCGGCTGGTGCACCGCGAGATGGCCGGCAACCTCGCGGCACCGTATGTCACGGTGGCCCGCTCGCGGGGCGTCGCGGAGCGGGCGCTGACCTGGCGCTACGCGTTCGCCAACTCCTCCATCCCGGTCGTCACGGCGCTGGGCACCCGGTTCGCGGCCATGCTCAACGGCGTCGTGGTGGTCGAGGTGGTGTTCGCCTGGCCCGGCATCGGCTCACTGGTGGTGCGGGCGCTGGAGACCCGCGACTACCCGCTGATCCAGGCGACCGTGCTGGTGACCAGCCTGCTGGCCATCGGCGTCCAGTTGCTCGTCGACCTCCTGTACCCGCTGTTCGATCCGCGGGTGCGCGTCGGAAAGGCGGTGTCGCGATGACGACGCAGACACAGGCCGCCCGGCCGAGCGCCGTCACGGCCGACCGGCTCAGGTCCTCGGCCGCGGCGCTACGCCGCCGGGCCAGCCGGCTCAAGATCGTGCTCGGCGCGGTGCTGGCCGGCATCGTCGTCGTGCCGATCCTGCTGGCCGGTGTGCTCCCGCTGCCCGACCCACTGGAGCAGGACCTCTCGCAGCGCCGGCTGCCGCCGTTCACCGACGGTCACCTGTTCGGCACCGACCAGCTCGGCCGCGACCTGCTGTCGCGCATCCTGCACGGCGGCCAGGTGTCGCTGACGATCGGCGTGCTGGCGGTGCTGGTGTCGGGCGTGGTCGGCGTCATCGCCGGCGCGGCCGCCGGCTACTACGGCCGCTCGGTCGACGCCGTCGTGTCGCGGCTGCTGGAAGCTCAGATGTCGGTGCCGCTGCTGCTCCTGCTATTGCTCGTCGTCGCGCTGTTCGGCCCGTCCATCACCGTCATCACCCTGGTCATCGCGTTCGCCCAGTGGCCCGAGCCGGCCCGGCTGACCCGGGCGATGGTGCTGGTCGAACGCGAGAAACCGTACGTCGCCGCGGCTAGGGTGCTCGGCCTGCGGCGCGCGGCGGTGCTGCTGCGCCACGTCGTGCCGAACATCATCAACCAGGTGGTCGTGGTCATGCTGCTGCTCCTGGCGCAGGCGGTGCTGCTGGAGAGCGCGCTGAGCTTCCTCGGCGCCGGGGTCGAGCGGCCGCACCCCACGTGGGGCCGCATCATCTCCGACGGCCAGGGCTACATCACGACCTCATGGTGGCTGGTCACGCTGACCGGGCTGGTCATCGTGCTGCTGGTGGTCGGGGTCAACCTCCTCGGCGACGGGCTGCGCGACCGCGTGTCCCGGTCCCGGGCGGCGAAGGGAGAGTCGCGATGACGCTGCTCGACGTCCAGCACCTGCAGGTCGAGCTGATGACCGCGGGCGGTGTCGTCCGCGCGGTCGACGGCGTCTCGTTCACCGTCGGCCGGTCCGAGACCGTCACGCTGATCGGCGAGTCCGGCAGCGGCAAGTCGACCACCGCCATGGCCGTTCAGGCGCTGCTACCGGCCAACCTCGCAGTCGTGTCCGGCCGCTGTCTCATCGACGGCGTCGACGTCGTCGCGCGGCCGGGCGAGGCGGCGAAGCTGCGTGGGCGGACCGTCGCGATGATCCCGCAGGACCCGATGACGGCGCTCAGCCCGGTGTCGACCATCGGCAAGCAGCTGGGCGAGGTGCTGGCCCGCAAGGACGCCGGGCTGTCCCGGTCCGCGCGGCGCGAGCACGCCGCGGAGCTGCTCGACGCCGTGCGCATCACCGATCCCCGGCGCCGGCTCGACGCCTATCCGCACCAGCTGTCCGGCGGCATGCTGCAACGGGTGCTCATCGCGATGGCGCTGGCCATCGATCCGCACCTGCTGGTCGCCGACGAGCCCACCAGCGCCCTCGACGTCACCGTGCAGGCCGGCATCCTCGACCTGCTGATGGACCTGCAGGAGCGCACGTCGGCCGGCATCCTCATGATCACCCACGACATCGGCGTGGCGCGGCTGGTCAGCGACCGCGTCCACGTCATGCGCGACGGCCGGTTCGTCGAGAGCGGCGAGGTCGAGGCAGTCGTCGGCGCGCCGCAGCAGGACTACACCCGACGGCTGCTCGACGCCGTGCCGCGGCTGGGCGCCTGGGAAGGAGACTGAGAGATGACGAACGATCCGCTGCTCTCCGTGCGCGGCCTCGCCGTCGAGTTCACCACCCACGGCCACCGCAACCGGGTCGTCGACGGCGTCGAGTTCGACCTCATGGCCGGCCGGACCCTGGCCGTCGTCGGTGAGTCCGGCTGCGGGAAGTCCACCCTGGCCAGGACGTTGGTCCGGCTCGAATCCCCGGCCGCGGGGTCCATCCGGTACGCCGGGCGCGACCTCGCGACGCTGTCGGAGAAGGAGCTGCGGCCGCTGCGCGGCGACATCCAGATGATCTTCCAAGACCCCTACGGCTCGCTCGACCCGCACCTCACCGCGGCCGGCATCGTCGCCGAGCCGCTGCGGCTGCGTGGGGTCCGCGACCGCGGCGAGCGTCGCCGGCAGGCCGTCGAGCTGCTGCGACGCGTCGGCCTCAAGCCCGAGCACGCCGACCGGCGGCCGCCGGAGTTCTCCGGCGGGCAGCGCCAGCGCATCGGCATCGCCCGGGCGCTGGCCAGCCGGCCGAAGATCCTCATCTGCGACGAGGCGACCAGCGCGCTCGACGTCTCGGTGCAGGCGCAGGTGCTCGACCTCCTGCGCGAGCTGCAGGAGCAGGAGGGCATCGCGTACCTGTTCATCTCGCACAACCTCGGCGTGGTCCGCGAGATCAGCCAGGAGGTCGCGGTCATGTCGCAGGGCCGGTTCGTCGAGCACGGCCCGACCGAGGAGGTGCTGGCCCGGCCGCGGCACGACTACACCCGCCGGCTGCGCCGCGCGGCCCTCGACCCGGCCCTCATCGCCGGCCGCAAGCCGCGGCTGTTCGCCCCCGCGACCAGTGCAGGAGCCGTCTCGTGACCATCCCCCGCGCCGTCCTCGGCACCATGACCTTCGGCGACACCGTCGACCACGACACCGCGGCCGGCATGCTCGACCTCGCCCACGACGCCGGGGTCACCGAGATCGACACCGCCAACGCCTACGCCGGCGGCGCCACCGAGGAGATGCTCGGCGAGCTGCTGGCGCGACGGCCCGGCCGGTTCACCGTCGCCACGAAGGCCGGCATCCCGCACCCCGACGCCGGCGACGCGCCGCCACTGTCGCCGCGGGCCGTCCGGGCCAGCCTCGAGGGCAGCCTGCGCCGGCTCCGGCTCGACCACGTCGACCTGTTCTACCTGCACCAGCCCGATCCCGCGACGCCGCCGGCCGACACCGTCGCCGAGGTCGCGAAGCTGGCCGCCGAGGGGCTCATCGGCCGGGTCGGCGTGTCGAACTTCGCCGCCTGGCAGATCGCCGAGCTGTGGCACCTGTTCGCCGCCGCCGGGCTGCCCGGCCCCGTCGTCGCGCAGCAGCTCTACAACCTCGTCGCGCGCCGCATCGACGACGAGTACGTCGCGTTCGCACTGGCCAGCGGCATCGAGACGATGGTCTACAACCCGCTGGGCGGCGGACTGCTGTCCGGCCGGTACGCCTCCGGGGCCACGCCCGGCGAGGGCCGGTTCGCCACGTCGCGGCTCGCGCCGATGTACCGCGAGCGCTACTGGGACCCACGGCTGCTCGAGGCGGTCGACGCGCTGACGGCCATCGCGGCGGACGCCGGCGTCTCGCTGCCCGAGCTGGCGCTGCGCTGGCTCGCGTCGCAGCCGGTGGTCGGGTCGGTGCTGCTGGGGGCGTCGAAGCCGGCGCACCTGACGGCGAACCTCGCGGCGCTGGCTCGCGGCCCGCTCCCCGCCGACGTCGCCCGCCGCTGCGACGATGTGGGCCGGCAGCTGCGCGGCCCGATGCCCGCCTACAACCGCTGAGAGTCTGGAGTACCGCCTGTGACCACGTCCGCCGCGTTCGACGCCATCGACCGCATCCGCCGCCGCGAGCGGTGCGTCGGCTACTGGATCGCCACCGACAACCCGGCCGGCACCGAGCGCATCGCCCGGCTCGGCTACGACTACGTCGGCATCGACGCCCAGCACGGACTCCTCGACTACAAGGGCTGGCTCACCGCGCTCCTCGCGATCGAGGCCGGCGGACGCAGCGCGGGCCTGGTCCGCGTCCCGGCCAACGACCTCACCTTCATCGGGCAGGCGCTCGACGCCGGCGCACACGGCGTCATCGTCCCGCTGGTCGACACCGCCGAGCAGGCGGCCGCCGCCGTCCGGGCCTGCCGCTACCCGCCCGAGGGCGGCCGCAGTTATGGCCCCATGCGGGCCGGTCTGCGCATCGGGCCGGCGCCGGCCGAGGCCAACGCGCACGTGCTGTGCGTCGTCATGATCGAGACACTCATCGCGCTGGAGAACGTCGAGGCCATCGCGGCGACGCCCGGCCTCGACGGCGTCTACGTCGGCCCGTCCGACCTCACCCTCGCCCTCGGCGGCGCCTCGTCGACCGACCCCGCGGTCGCCGACCGGCTCGACGAAGCCGCCGGCCGGGTCGCGCGAGCCGCGTCGGCCCAGGGCATCGCGGCCGGCATCCACTGTCCCGACGGTGCGACGGCGCAGCGGCGGCTGGCGCAGGGGTTCACGTTCGCGACGGTCAGCTCCGACCTCGTACACCTCGAGCAGGCCGCGGCGGCGCACCTGGCGGCGGCGCGGAGCTGACGGTCCATGGAGGCGATCGACGACGCTCTGGTCACCGGCCGGCGCGGGCTGCGCACTCGGCCCGGCACGTTCCTGCTCGGGCCGACCGGCGCCCGGCTGTGGGCCGACTACCTGGAGCCGCGGCCGGGCTTCGCCGGCGCGATCGACCTCGTGCACAAGCTCAACATCCCCCTGCTGTTCACCGTCACCGGCGTGGACCTCCCGGCGCCGTGGGAGGCGACCTGGCGGCCCAGCCGGCTGACGGTGTCGGCCTCGAGCGGCTCGGGCGTGGAGTTCACCGAGGACAAGTTCGTCACCTGGGACGACTGCGCGGTGTCGGCGCAGGTGTGGACCAACCGAGGCACCGCGCCGGTGACGCTGCGCCTGCGGGTCGACCGGTCCTGGGTCGACGCCGGCGGGTTCGGCTCGCGGCCGGTCGAGCGGCACGGGTTCACCGTGCTCGCGCTGGTGCGCCCGTCGGAGCCCGCCGTCTGGGACGGGCTCACGGTCGGTCCGGGCGAGCGGGTCGAGCTCGTCGTCGCCGCGGCCCTCGGGCTCGCCGAGACCGAGACCAGCGACGACCTCGAGCGCCGGCTCGACGCCGTGCTGTCCGTCCCGGCGGGCGCGCCGGAGGGCCGCGACCGCCGCGACGGCCGCGGCCCGGCCGTCATCGCGAGCACCCCCGCGCAGCCGCGGCCGCACCCCGTCGTCGACCGGCAGGTCCGCGAGTACCAGCGCTGGTTCGACGCCGTGCCGTCGTTCGACTGCAGCGACCCGGTGCTCACCCGCACGTGGGCGTACCGGTGGTTCCTGCTGCGGCACAACCTCGCCGTCCCCGGCGTCGGCGGGCTGCCCGGCCCGCTGTTCTACGAGGGCCGCGCGCACAAGATGAGCAAGACGCCGTGGGACCCGGCCGGCTGGGAGTTCAGCAAGCTCATCCCGCTGTCCAGCCCGATGCACCTGCTCGAGGCGCGCTGGCATCCCGACCCCTCGCTCGGCGCCGGGCTCTGGCGCACCCTGCAGGCGGCCCAGGGCGCCGACGGGCTCTACCGCAGCCGCACCGTCGCCGGTGAGTTCCACGCGTACGCGAACTTCCTCGGCTGGGCCAGCTACCAGTACGCGCTGGTCCACCGCGACGTCGACGGCGCGGCGGCGATGCGCGACTCGCTGGCGGCGCAGGTCCGCGGCGAGCGGGCGGCGCTCGCCACCGGCGGCGACGAGCTGCCGGTCGAGACCGAGCACATCCTGACCGGCAAGGAGTACCAGCCCAGTTACTGGGCGTTCCACGACTACCCCGCCGATCCTCGCGACCGGTCCGGGTACACGCCGCTGAAGCGGGTCGACCGCGCGATCTACCACTACCGCAACGCCCGCGGCGTCGCCGGCCTGACCCGCCTGCTCGGCGGCGACGGCGGCGATGGCGACGGCGGCGACGGCGCGGCCGAGTTCGACGCGCTCGCCGACGCCGTCGCCGCACAGGTGCTGGCGAAGCAGTGGGACGCCGGCACCGGGTTCTTCTACGACCTGCACCACCGCACCGACCAGCAGGCCATGGTCCGCAACGTCGTCGGGTTCTACCCGTACTGGGCCGGCATCGTGGGCGCCGAGCACCTGCCCGGCTTCGAGGCGGCGTTGCGGCTGTTCTCCACCGGCGCGCCGCTGCCCTCCACGGCGCCGGACTGCCCGGTGTACAGCCCCACCGGCGACTGGCGCGGCGTGTTCGTCAAAGGCCGCAACGGCTGCTCCTGGAACGGCCCGGCCTGGCCGTACACCAACAGCGTCGTCATCGACGGCATCGGCGCGACCAGCCGGCGGTTCGGCCACCGCTACGACGCCGACTTCGGCCGGCTGCTGCGCTCCTACGCGCTGCTGCACTTCCAGCAGCACGACGGCCGCACCCCGTACCTCGTCGAGCACTACAACAGCGAGACCGGCGAGCCGATCAGCGACGAGGTCGACTACCTGCACTCCTACGTCGTCGACCTGCTGGTCCGCTACGTCGCCGGCCTCGAGGTGGGTCCCGGCGCCCTCACCGTCGACCCTCTGGACATCGGGCTGAGCTGGTTCGCCCTCACCGGGGTGCGGGTCGCCGGGCACACCGTCGACGTCGCGTTCGACCGCGAGCGCGGGCTGCACGTCGTCGTCGACGGCGCCGAGGCCGCGGCCGCGCCGGGGCTCGCCGCGCTCACCGTCGCGCTGACGTGACCCCTCCTCAGGCGATCGCCGCGGCGCGGACGCAGAGCACGTCGGGCAGGTGGCGGATGACCTCGGTCCAGGTCTCGCCCTCGTCGGCGCTGGCGTAGACCGAACCGTCGCGCGTGCCGACGTACACGCCGGCCGCGCCGTCGACGTCGTCGGCGCACATCGCGTCGCGCAGGACGACCCCGTAGAACCCGCCGGGCAGCCCGTCCGCCGACCGCGACCACGTCGTGCCGGCGTCCTCGGTGCGCCAGACCTGCAGCTGCCGCTCCGGCGGGGTGCGCTCGCCGTCGGCGATGAGCGGCGCGACCCACGCGGTCTCGCCGCGGTGCGGATGGGCGACGATCGGGAAGCCGAAGTCGGCCGGCAGCCCGCCGTCGATCGGCGCCCACGTCGCGCCGCCGTCGCCGGAGCGGTACACGCCGCCGTGGTTCTGCGCGTAGAGGCGGTCCGGGTCGGTCGCGTCGCGCGACACCTTGTGCACGCACTGGCCGTACTCGGGCGCGTCGCCGGGCAGGAAGTCGGCGCGGATGCCGGCGTTCGACGGCGACCAGCTGGCGGCGCCGTCGTCGGACACGTAGACGCCGCCGGTGGACATCGCGACGAGCACCCGCTGGTCGTCGCTCGGGTGCGGCAGGACGGTGTGAATGGCCTGGCCGCCGAAGCCGGCCTCCCAAGTCGGCCGGTGCGGGTGGTTCCACAGCGACTCGACCAGCGCGAACGTCTCGCCGCCGTCGTCTGAGCGCCAGAGCGCCGACGGCTGCGAGCCGGCCCAGACCACGCCCGGTCGTCCGGCGGTGTCGGGCCGGAGCTGCCACACCGCCTCGACCGACGCACCGGCCTCGGCCGGGAACCGGATGCCGCTGCCGTCGGCCGCCTCGGTCCACGTAGCGCCGAGGTCGTCGGACCACGAGACCCCCGGCCCCCAGTGCGAGCTGCTCGCCCCCACCAGCAGGCGTGGCCGGTCGCCGCGGGTGTCGATGGCGCACGCCGCGACGGAGCTCATCAGGAAGTGCGGCCCGTCGACCGACCACGTCCGGCGGTCGGCGCTGCGCAGCAGCCACAGGCCCTTCTTCGTGCCGACGGCGAGCAGGACGTCGTTCATGCGATCGCCTCCCGCCGCCTTACGCTACGCCGGGCGGCGCCGGTTGGTCAGGCTCCCGGGCCGACCACCACGTTGGCGAGCGGCTCGCCGGCCGCCAGCCGCGTCAGCTGCGACTGCACCAGCCGCCGGGCCCGCGGCAGGAACGCCGACGACAGGCCGCCGACGTGCGGCGAGATCAGCGCACCGGGCAGCGTCCACAGCGGGTGGCCGGGCGGCAGCGGCTCGGGGTCGGTGACGTCCATGGCGGCGCGGATGCGGCCCGAGCCGACCTCGGCGACCAGCGCGTCGGTGTCGACGATCGGCCCCCGCGCGACGTTGACCAGCACCGCCCCGTCGCGCATGCGGCCGAGGAACTCCGCGTCGACCATGCCGCGGGTCTCGTCGGTCAGCGGCAGGATGAGGATGACGACGTCGGCCCGGCCGAGCAGCTCGGGCAGCGCGTCGAAACCGGCGACGCCCTCGCGCGCGGTGCGGGCGACCTTGAGCACGTCGCACTCGAACGGCTGCAGCCGCGTCTCGATGGCCCGCCCGATCGCCCCGTAGCCGACGATGAGCACCGTCCGGTCGGCCAGCGAGTCGTACCAGCCCTGCAGCCACTCCCCCGTCGGCGCCGCGCGCACGAACGCCGGGATGCCGCGCAGCGTCGCCAGCGTGAGCGTCACCGCGAGCTCGGCGGTGCTGGCGTCGTGCACACCGCGCGCGTTGCAGAGCGTGAGCCCGTCGCGCACGTAGGGCAGCACGTGCTCGTAGCCGGCGGTGAGCGTCTGGACGGCGCGCAGCTTCGGCAGCCGGTCGAGCAGCTCGACGGCCGCCGGCGAGAAGCCGTACGGGATGACGTAGTACTCGACGCGGTCCAGCACGTCCTGCGACGGGATGCCCGATGTGTCGTTGCTGGTCAGCATGTCCGGCCCGGTGCTCGTGGTCGGTTCGCCGGCCCAGACGTGCACGTCGAGGCCGGTCGGCAGCGCCAGCGAGTCGGCCGGGAACGGGATGAGGACGTCCACCATGGTCCTCGAACCTACCGTTCCGCGCGTGACACGATGGGTGCGTGTCCATCCGGCGGATGATCGTGGTCATCGCGGCGCTGGCCGTGGCCGGCGCGTCCTGCTCGTCGTCCGGATCCGGGTCGGACGGTTCGCCGTCGCCGTCCGGGGCGCCGTCGGCGTCGTCGCCGGGTGGGTCCGCGTCACCGTCGGCGCCGCTGTCGCCGGGAACGTCGTCGCCGTCCTCGCCCGCCGCGCAGCCGGGGCCGGTCACGCCGTCGTCCGGAGAAGAGATCGTGACGGGGCTGGCCGCGCCGTGGAGCATCGCGTTCGTGCCCGGCAGCGACGGGCAGGCGCTGGTGACGCAGCGCGACGAGGGCACCATCGTGCTGGTCGACGATTCCGGGACGGTGACGCCGGTCGGTGCCGTCCCGGGGGTGGACGGGACGGGCGAGGGCGGGCTGCTGGGCATCGCGTTCGACCCCGCGTCGCCGGCCGACCTGTACGTCTACGCGACGATGGGCGCGCAGAACGTGGTGCAGCGGTCGACCTACGCGAACGGCGCGCTGGGAGAGTTCTCGGTGGTGCTGGACGGGATTCCCGCGGGGACGCGGCACGACGGCGGGCGGCTGGCGTTCGGGCCCGACGGCATGCTGTACATCTCGACCGGCGAGAGCGGCAACCCCGACGACGCGCAGGACCTCGGCAGCCTGGGCGGGAAGATCCTGCGCATCGCGCCGTCCGGAGAGGTGCCCCCCGACAACCCGTTCGACGGGTCGCCGATCTGGTCCTACGGTCACCGCAACGTCGAGGGCCTGGCCTTCGACGACGAGGGCCGGCTGTGGGCGTCGGAGTTCGGCGACCGCGAGGCCGACGAGGTCAACCTCATCGTCGCCGGTGGGAACTACGGCTGGCCGTTCGTCGAGGGGATCGGCGGCGCGCCCGACTACGTCGACCCTGTCGTGGAGTGGCGGCCGACGTCGGAGTCGTCGCCGAGCGGACTGGCATACGTCCGCGACACCCTGTTCGTCGCGGCCCTGCGGGGTGAGCGGCTGTGGCAGGTGCCGCTGTCGTCCGGCGGGGAGGCCGGCGAGCCTGCGGCGTTCGTGACCGAGTTCGGGCGCCTGCGCGACGCCGTCGTCGCTCCGGACGGGACGCTGTGGGTGCTGACGAACAACACCGACGGGCGCGGCTCGCCTCGCGACGGCGACGACCGGATCCTGCGGCTGACGCTCACCCCGTAGGGCTCTTCGGCCTGGTCGGGGGACGTTTCGGACGTTCGTGGTCAGGGTGGTCCCCGGTCCCGGAATCAGGGGACGATCGTCACCGAGTCGGAGCCTTCGGAGATCGATTCGGTTCTAGCGTTGGGGCATGGCCAACGAGACGATGCCGGGCGTTGCCGGGCCGAGCGGTGCCGGGCCGGGTGCGGGCGCCGGGCCGGGCGGTGCCGGGCCGGGTGCGGGCGCC
>NZ_QUAL01000406.1 GCF_003579925.1 Jiangella rhizosphaerae
CTCGACGACGCCACAGCGCACTCGGCGGCCTCCCACCGATCAGCCGCCTGCCACCAACGTGATGGCCGGGTACACCTAGGACGCGAACGCGTCGAGTCGACCGTTCACCCACCGTCCACGTCGATCATGGAGAAATCGGGGTTCCCACCGCTACGGAACCCCGATTTCTCCGTGATCAACGGGATCTGGCGCGCTCCTACGGCACGCCCAGCAAGTCCAGCAGCCGGTCGACGGCCACCCCACGGCGCTGGGCCGCAGGCAGCGCGACGGAGACCGCCCAGCACGGCAGCGCGTCCTCGATCGTCAGGACGTCCAGCACCTCGGCGGCCCGCTTGCGGCTGACGTGTTCCGGCACCAGCGCGACACCGAGCCCGTGCCCGACGAGGTCGAGCAGGGTGTGGACGTCGTTGACCTCCATCGTCACCCGGCGCTCCAGCCCGGCCGCGGCGAACGCGGCGTCGGCGAGCTGCCGGGCGCCCCACTCCTCCTGGAAGTCGACGAACGCCGTGCCGTGCAGCCGGCTGAGCTCGATGCGGCCGCTGCCGGCCAGCGGGTGATCGGGCGGGCACAGGACGACCATGCCCTCGGTGTTCAGCGGAATGAGGTCGACGCCATCGGGCGGCGGCGCGACCACCGGGACGAAGGCGACGTCCAGGACGCCGGCCCGGACGTCGTCGAGCAGCCGGGCCGACCCCGCCTGGTCGAGCCGCACCTCGACGCCGGCGTGCGCCGCCCGGAACCGGGCCAGCAGGCCGGGCACGTCGACCGCACCCAGGCACTGCTCGGCGCCGATGCGCACCGTCCCGCGCAGCAGCCCGTTGACCGCGGCCACCGCCTCACGGGCCGCCTCGACCGACGCCAGTGCCCGCCGCGACTCGGCCAGCAGCGCCCGGCCGGCCTCGGTGAGGCTGACCTGCCGGGTGTTCCGGTGGAACAGCGCCGCGCCGAGCTCGCGCTCCAGCGTCCGGATCGATGCCGACAGCCCGGACTGGCTGATGATCAGCCGCTGCGCCGCCCGGGTGAAGTGCCCCTCCTCGGCGACGGCGACGAAATGCTCCAAGTGCCGCAGTTCCACGATTGAGAATCGTAGCTTCTGAATTCGTTCCGGTTCTCCTGTTGGACACGCCATGGACGCCTCGCCAAGACTGGAACCACTCACCACCCGAACTCGGAGGTCACTTCCCATGCAGTTCCGCCGCATCGGCGACGTCCAGGTCAGCGCCATCGGGCTGGGCGGCATGCCCATGTCCATCGAGGGCCGGCCTGACGAGGCGCGTTCGATCGCCACGATCCACGCGGCGCTCGACGCGGGTGTCACGTTCATCGACACCGCCGACGCCTACCACCTCTACGCCGACGAGGTGGGCCACAACGAGACGCTCATCGCCAAGGCGCTGGCCGCGTACGGCGGCGACACGTCCGGCGTGCTCGTCGCCACGAAGGGCGGTCACCTGCGCCCTGGCGACGGGTCGTGGACCAGGAACGGCTCGCCCGACTACCTCAAGCGCGCCTGCGAGGCGTCGCTGAAGCGCCTCGGGGTCGACGCGATCGGCCTCTACCAGTTCCATCGGCCCGACCCGAGCGTCCCGTACGAGGAGTCCGTCGGCGCCCTGCGCGACATGCTCGACGAGGGCAAGATCCGGATGGCCGGCGTCTCCAACGCGAACCCGGAGCAGATCGAGCTGGCCAACGAGGTTCTGGGCGGCCGCCTGGTGTCGGTGCAGAACCAGTTCTCGCCACGGTTCCGCAGCAGCGAGCCCGAGCTGGAGCTGTGTGACCGCCTCGGCATCGCGTTCCTGCCGTGGAGCCCGCTCGGCGGCATCTCCCGCGCCGGCGAGCTGGGCGACGTCCACGAACCGTTCGCCCGCGTGGCCGCCGCTCACGGCGTCAGCCCGCAGCAGGTGTGCCTCGCGTGGATGCTGGCCAAGAGCGAGCACGTGATCCCGATCCCGGGGTCGAGCCGGCCCGAGACGATCCGCGACTCCGCCGCCGCCGTCGACCTGGTGCTCACGCCGGAGGAGCTGGCCGCGCTCGACTGAGCGGCTCAGGCCAGCTGCGCGAGCCCCGCCTGCCGCTCGGACATGGACGCCTCGAGAGCGTCGCCGATCTCGCTGTAGCAGCGCGGGGCCGGTCCGGCGGCCGCCCGCTCCAGCTGGGCCCGCACGTCGTGGTCGCGGGTGACGACGCAGACGCCGCCGCCGCGGGCCCGGATGCGCTGGTGCAGGCCGACCAGCGCCGTCGCCGCGGACGGGTCGACGGAGCCGGCTCGGCCCAGGTCGACCACGACGTGACGGCTGTCGGCGGCGTTGGCGGCCCACCGGATCTCGTCGGCCAGGTCGGCGTCGAGATCGCCGGGGACGGTCAGGATCGTGCAGCCACCGAAGTCGCGGGTCTGCACGGCGACGTCGTTGCTCACGGACGCTTCACCACCATCGGTTCGGGAGGCCTGGGCTCCACCCCGAGTCCTGCCAGGCCTCCAGTGGTCGGCACCCGGTGAGGGGAGCGTTCGCCCCACCAGGTACCGATATCATCCGACGCCTACCTTTACTGAGCGTCGTATGCACTGTCAAGGTCTCTCTCGATCATCGCGCGGAGGTCACTCTGACACGCCGGGCGCCCGGAATCAAGATCCTTTGCGTCGTCAACCGATCGTGCCGCCGCCCGATGCAACCGAGCGCCGCGGCCGGGCGTCATCACGTACGGCGGGCCACGGAGCTCGTCACGGGGGTGCCCGCGCCGTCGCGGCGCAGTGGGGTGGCCGGGCCCGCGTTCCGAACGCGGGCCCGGACCCCGGGCGGTCAGCCGGTCTCGGCGCTCACCCAGGCGAGATAGGCGTCGCTGCCGCCGGCGATCGGCGTCACCACGACCTCCGGCACGTCGTACGGATGCACCTGGCTCAGGTGCGCCACCACCGCCTCGGCCCGGGCCGCCGTCGTCTTGATCTCCACGCGCCACTCGGGCTCCGTCCGGACCGCCCCTTCCCAGCGGTAGACGCTGGTGATCGGGACGATCTGCGCGCACGCACCGAGCCGGGCCGCCACGACGCCGGCCGCGAGCTCGCGCGCCGCCGCCTCGCCGTCCACCGTCGTCGTGACGATCACGTGGTCGCTCGCCATACCCACGCAGCCTAGTTGACAGCCCTACCTCGAAGGCGAATACTCGAAGTCGAGTATTCGAGACAGAGGAGGCGTCGTGGCCGCCACCCGCCCGTCCAATCCGCTCGCGCTGGCCGTGCTCGTCCTGCTGTGGGAGCGACCCATGCACCCGTACGAGATGTCGAGCACCCTGCGCGAGCGGCGCAAGGAGGACAGCATCAAGCTCAACTACGGCTCGCTGTACTCCGTCGTCGAGTCGCTGCGGAAGCGCGGGCTGATCGAGGCGGCCGAGACGGTGCGCGAGGGCCGGCGGCCGGAGCGGACCGTCTACGCCATCACCGACATCGGCGCGCAGGTCATGGTCGACTGGCTGGTCGAGCTGCTGAGCACTCCGAAGAAGGAGTTCACCCAGTTCGAGGCGGCGCTCTCGCTGGCGGGGGCGCTGCCGCCGGAGCAGGTCACCGAGCTGCTGGGCCAGCGGCTGCGCAACCTGCGCTTCCACCAGAAGGCCGTCGAGGCGGTGTTCGAGGAGGCGAGGACGGTCAAGCTGCCGCGGCTGTTCATGATCGAGGCGGAGTTCTCCGCCGCCCTGCTCACGGCCGAGATCGCGTTCGTCGAGCAGCTACTAGGCGAGCTGCGCGCCGGGAGCCTCGGCGGGTTCGCCCTGTGGCAGCGCATGCACGAACTGCGCCGGGCCGGCGTGCCGCCGGAGGAGATCGACGCGAAGCTCGACGCCGAGTTCGCCGACGAGCTCGCCTTCGCCCGCGACGAGAGCACGTGACGACCACGGCTCCCGGCCACGGTGCTGCAACACCGCGGCCGGGAGCCGATCGGAAACCAGGAGCCGGAACCAGCACGCGGCTCGCCCCGACCCCACGGTCCTGCACCACCAAGGATACGGGCGACGCGCACGGCACCGGTTCCTTCCCACCGGAAGGAGAACCGCACCATGCAGCACGCCATCGAGGCCGAGGGTCTGGTCAAGACCTACGGCAAGGGACCGAAGGCCGTCCGGGCGCTGTCCGGCGTCGGCTTCGCGGTTCCCAGCGGCACGGTGTTCGGCATGCTCGGGCCGAACGGGGCCGGCAAGTCCACCACCACCAAGATCCTCACCACGCTGTCCACGCCGGACAGCGGCACGGCCGTCGTCGCCGGGCTGGACGTCGCGAAGCAGCCCGGCGCCGTCCGGCACGCGATCGGCTACGTGCCGCAGAAGCCGTGCTTCGACCCGACCGCCACCGGGCGCGAGAACCTCACCCTGCAGGGCCACGTCTACGGGATGCCGGGTTCGGACATCCGCAGCCGTGGCACCCACTTGCTGGAGCGGTTCGGGCTGGCCGACGCCGCGGACCGGATCACCAAGACGTGGTCCGGCGGCATGCAGCGCAAGCTCGACGTCGCGCTGGCGCTCATGCACCGGCCGCGGGTGCTGTTCCTCGACGAGCCCACCACCGGCCTGGACCCGGAGGCGCGCGCGGACATGTGGGCGGAGATCTCCGGGGTCACGCAGGCCGACGGCGTCACGGTCCTGCTCACCACCCACTACCTGGAGGAGGCCGACCAGCTGGCCGACCGGCTGGTCATCATCGACCGCGGCCAGGTCGTGGCCGAGGGCACGCCGGAGGAGCTGAAGGGGGGCCTCGACGGCGACGCCGTCCAGGTCGAGCTGGCCGACCCGGGCCAGCAGGAGGCGGCCCGCCGCGCCGTCGCCGCCGTCCGCGGGGTCGGCGAGATCACCGCCGACGGCGCCCGGCTGCATGCCCGCGTCGGCAACGGCGCGGCGACGCTGCCCGGCCTGCTCGCGGCGTTGGACGGCGCCGGCGTCCCGCTCGCCTCGGTGACCGTCGCCCGGCCGTCGCTCGACGACGTGTACCTGCGCCACGCGGGCCGGTCCTTCCACAGCGCCGACCGCGCCGGGACGGAGGTCGCGGCATGAGCGCGACCATGACCTCTGCCGCCCCGGCCGGCACCGCCGGCGGGCAGCGCGGCCCGGCGCTGCGCCACGCGGTGTACCTGACCGGGCGTTCGTTGCGGATCCTCCGCCGCGAGCCGGTGTACCTGGCGTTCACGCTGATCCAGCCGATGGTGTGGCTGCTGCTGTTCGGCGCGCTGTTCGAGCGGGTCGCCGACCTGCCCGGCTTCGGCGACACGTCCTACCTCGAGTACCTCACCCCCGGAGTCGTCGTCATGACGGCGATGATGTCGGCCGGGTGGGCGGGCAGCCAGTTCATCGACGACATGCAGCGCGGCGTCATGGACCGCAACCTCACCTCGCCCGTGAGCCGCGGCGCGCTGATCACCGGCGCACTCGCCTATCAGGCGGTCGTCACGGTGGTGCAGTCGCTGATCGTGTTCGGGGTCGGCCTGCTGGCGGGCGCCCGGTACGACGGCGGCCTGGCCGGCGTGCTGGTGGTGCTGCTCTGCGCCGTGCTCCTGGCGGTGATCTTCGCGGCGCTGTCCTGCGCGGTGGCGCTGACGCTGCGGTCGCAGGAGTCGCTCATCGGGGTGTCGCAGTTCCTGACGCTGCCGCTGGCGTTCCTGTCGACGGTGATGATGGCGCCGGCGCTGCTGCCCGGCTGGGTCGGCACCGTCGCGCGCGTCAACCCGGTCGACTGGGCGGCCCGGGCCAGCCGCGAGGCGCTGCTCGGCAACCCGGACTGGTCCGCGGTCCTCGGGCGTGCGGGCCTGCTGGCCGCGCTCACGCTCGTCATGGCCTGGCTGGCGACCCGGGCGTTCCGCGCCTACCAGCGCTCGGTCTGACCCCGTCCGCGCCGCTCGCACCCCGCATCGTCGCTCGTCAGCGGCCGGGGTGCAGTGGCGCTGTCGGCGCGCCCGCCGTGTCGGCCATGCCCGTCAGCGCCTCCCGCAGCGCCTGATGGCCGGTGCGGACGGGCCGCCAGCCCAGCTCGCGCCGGGCCCGGCCGCTGTCCAGCGTCGGCAGGCCGAGCAGCAGCCGCAGCAGCTGGTCGTCGGACGGGATGAGCCGCAGCCGCCAGGCGCCGGCCGTCGCCAGCACGGCCGCGGTGTCCGGGACGGTCACGACCCGGGTCCGCAGCACCTCGCCCAGCCCGCCGGCGTCGATGACGTCGTCGGTGGCGACGTTGAAGGCGCCCCGGGCGTCCCCCGTCACGACCCGCCGCACCACGTCGGCCAGGTCGTCGGCGTGCACCGCCTGGAACCGCAGGCTCCGCGGCACGGTGATCACCGGGAGCCGGCCCGGCCGCACCAGCGTGCGCGGCAGCAGCGGGCCGGCGAAGATGCGGGCCTGCTCGCCGGCGGCGGGCCGCTGGAAGACGAAGCACGGCCGCAGCCGGACGACCCGCAGGTCCGGATGCCGCAGCTCGAACGCGTCGAGGTACCGCTCGAGGTAGGACTTCTCGCGGCCGTACGCCGCGGTCGGCCGCGCGTGCGTCGGCCAGTCCTCGTCGACGTGCCGTCCCGGACCGGCGGAGTACGCACCCACCGATGACACGTGGACGAGCGTCCGCACCCCGGCCCGGACCGCCGCCTCGAACGTCGCGATGCCCCCGCGGACGTTGACCTCCCACGTCCGCAGCGGATCATGGGTGGGTTGGAACGCCCAGGCCAGGTGCACGAGCACGTCGCACCCGGCGAGCGTCGGAGCCAGGTCGGAGTAGGCGATGTCGGCCGTCGCGAACGTCGTGCGCGCGGGCAGCCCGGGCGGCCGCCGCCGCGCGATGGCCACGATGCCGGTGACCTCGGGCTCGGCCACGAGTGCGGGAACGATGCCGGTCCCGAGATTGCCGGTCGCGCCGGTCACCGCCACTCGCATGGGATGCTCCTCAGGTCGCCGCGCCGAACACCCGGGCCGCCGCCCGGACCCGGAGCGTCTCGACCAGCGCCGCCTGCCCGGTCGCCCGCTCGATGAGGCGGTCCATCCGCCCGACATCGGGCCGCCCGCGCGCCGCGCCGACCGCGCGCAGCGTCCGCCAGCCGCTGGCCTTGCCCTCGATCCCGAGCCGCAGCATCTCCAGCTCGACGACGGCGCTCAGCGGCGAGCGGGTGAGCAGGTGGCCGTTGAACTTCAGCCGGCCGGCCAACTCCGCGGCCGCGGCGGTGTACAGCTTGTAGCGGCGGATCGGCACGTCCAGCTCGTCCATGATCGCGACCAGCTCCTCGCGGTCCGCGGCGATCTCCTCGGCCAGGCCGCCCAACGGCCCGCCCAGCGGCGTTCCCCGCATGCTCCGCGCGAGCCGGCGCACCAGCTGGACGCCGGCGGTGGCGCCGGCCAGATGGTCGTTGAGGTAGATCGCGAGCAGTTGCGGTTCGGGACGGATGGTCTGCTCGGCTGCGGACTCGGACACCGCGCCTCCTCCGGAATCGGCGACGTGCGTCCGTTACCCGGTCCGGCGGGCGCCATTCGGCCGCGGTCCGCCGACCCTCGTCCGCGACACGAGGCGCTGCGACCCGATCCGCGGGTCGGTCACCGGTGGTTCGCCGCGTGTTTGCGGCGTTGGCCCCTTTACGGTGTGGCGTTGGTGTCGTTCAGCGTCCACCTGGTGAGATTTCACCGGGATTCCGGGGCCATCACCAGGGGTTCTCCCGCATCACTAGGCATGCAGGCCTGGTACAGCACGAGAACGCCTGGTGATGTAGGCGATCCTTGATGATCATCGCTGTCCACAGCAGCAACGCCACAAAGCGAGGCGGACGGAAGTAGAAGGTTGCGACCCCGGCCTCCGCAGCGAACCGGGGCCGCAACCTGCACCCGACGTCGCGGTGGTACGTCGGGCGTTCTGGGGCCCTAACGGTCTGGACCGTGCGGGCGATCTCCGGAGTTGCCGTTTCCGGCATTGCCGGCTCCGTTGCCGGACTCCTGACCCGGCGCCTCCGGCCGGCCGGGAGGGGTCTCGCGCTGGCCGGGAGGGGTCTCGGCCTGGCCCGGAGCGTCCTCGGAGTTGCCGGGCTCCTCGGGCTGGCCGGGAGGGGTCTCCGGCCGGATCGGCGGCGTCTCCGGGACGCCCGGCGTCTCGGGCTTCCCGGGAGGGGTCTCCGGCTTGCCCGGCGGCGTCTCCGGCTTGTCCGGGTTGCCCGGCGTCTCGGGCTTTCCGGGAGGAGTCTCCGGCTTACCGGGCGGCGTCACCGGCGAGCCGGGGTCATCGGGCCGGCCCGAGTCGTCGGGCTCGGCGGTCGCACCGTCGACGTGCGAGGGGGCGTCGCGGACGTCGTCGCGGTCGACGTCGGGCTCGTCGCGCTGGAAGCTGATCGGCGTCACGGACTCGATGAACGATTCCATGCGCGCCTGCGCCCCACCGGGCAGCGCCCCCGCGGCGGTGGCGGCGGTGAGGCCCGTGAACACCACCACCGCGCCGGTGACGACGCGCGCCCGCGGGCTGACGCCGGCCAGCCAGGACCGCAGCCGATGGCCGGACGGCACCGGGGTGAGCGGAGCGGGCTCGATGCCGCTGAAGTCGCCGCTGGCCATCCGCCGCGCCAGCTCGTCCGACGGCCGCACGGGCTGCCGCGCGGCCGCGCGGATCTGCCCGATGGCACCGGCCAGCGGTGCGAGTCCGGGCGTGACCGGACGGCCGGCCAGCAGAGCCTCGACGGCGTCCTCGTCGAGTAGGTGCAGCGGAAGCATCTCGTTCCTGTGATCGTCGCGGCTTGTACCCAGGGGTACGGGGTCACTCGATTTTTTTCCGCAGCGCGGCCAAGCCGCGCCGTTGCAGCGCCTTCACCGCACCCACCGAGCGGCCGACGGCGCGGGCGACCTGCTCGACGGTGAGGTCGCCGACGATGCGCAGCAGCAGCACCTCGCGCTGCTCCGCCGAGAGCGTCGCGCACAGCTCGTACACGCGGCGCAGCCCCAGCGCGTCCAGCGCCTCCGTCTCGGCGTCGCCGCCCAGCCCGTCGAGCATGGAGGGGTCGTCGGTGGGCTCGGCGGGACGGCGCGCGGCGCGGCGCCGCTCGTCGATGAGCCGGCGGTGCGCGATGGTGAAGACCCACGAGCGGAACTGCGGCTCCGTCCCCTCGAACGAGGACAGCCCGGCGAACACGCCGAGGAACACCTCGCTGGTCAGGTCGTCGGGCTCGGCGGCGCCCTGCAGACGGAGATAGCCGGTGACCACCGGCGCGAGGTCGGCGTACAGGCGCTCGAACGCCCATGGCGCGCCCGCGCGCGCCGCGTCGAGCACGACCTCGAAGTCTTCGCCGATGATCGTCCGCCTCCTGTCGGCGCCCACCGCACCGTCTGATCACCTCGCTGGCCAGAAGGGTACGGGCAGACGTCGGCC
The DNA here is from genome assembly GCF_003579925.1 of Jiangella rhizosphaerae. Classification (GTDB taxonomy): domain Bacteria; phylum Actinomycetota; class Actinomycetes; order Jiangellales; family Jiangellaceae; genus Jiangella; species Jiangella rhizosphaerae. The sequence goes on from NZ_QUAL01000406.1 coordinate 9,350, forward strand.
TTCCGGAACGCGAACGTACGGGCACCGGCCAGAATGGAGCGATGGACAGCCGTCTCATCGACCTGCGGACCGGCACCGACCTGGTGACCGACGTGACCCGCGACGTCCTCGACTTCTGCCGCGGCCGGGGCGACGGCCTTTGCCAGCTCTTCGTGCCGCACGCCACGGCCGGGCTGGCGCTGATCGAGACCGGCTCCGGCACGGAGCCCGATCTCGCCGACGCCGTCGACCGCCTGCTGCCGCGCGAGGACGTCTACCGCCACCGCCACGGCAGCCTCGGCCACGGCCGCGACCACGTGTTACCAGCCTTCATCGCGCCGTCGCTGACACTGCCGGTGCTGGGCGGCGAGCCGGCGCTGGGGACCTGGCAGAGCGTGGTCGTCGTCGACTCCAACGTCGACAACCGCGACCGGAAGCTGCGGCTGTCGTTCCTCAGCTGACGGCGCCGGCCAGGACGGCGTCCCAGTCGTCGAGAAAGCGCTTGAGCCCGTAGCGCCACAGCGCGGCGTCCCGCGCGGCCGCGCCGGCCGCCCGCGCCGCCTCGGCATCGCGCAGGTACAGTGCGACCGCGCCGGCCAGGTCGGACGGCCGGACGGAGACCAGGCCCGCGGCCGGCGGCACGGCGAACGGGGCCTCGGTGCAGCCGAGCACCACCACGGGCATGCCCAGGTGCATCGCCTCCAGCAGCGACAGCCCGAGCGACGTCCAGCGGTGCAGGTGGACGTAGACGCGACGCCGGGCCAGCTCGGCGTGCATGCGGTCCTGCGTCAGGTCGGGGTGGGTGCGCAGCCGGCCGGCCGGTGCCGGCAGTGCGTCGTGCAGCCGGTCGACCGCCATCCCGAACACGTCCACCGGCGCGACGTCCAGCAGTCCCGGCAGCAGGTCGGTGCCGACCGCGCGGCCACGGCGGACCGGCTCGTTGACGACCACGCCGGCCGCCTCGAGGTCGCCGGTGTACTGCCGGCCGGGGTCGACGATGCCATGCTCGATCACCGTCGCCGGCGCGGCGCCGGAGTCCCAGACGAGCGCGTTGAAGTGCGTCACGTGCACGATCGGGACGGCGCTCTGCTCGGCCAGCGGGTGCCGCGTCGTCACCGCGCCGCCGCCGGGCGTGTTGTGCTCCAGGTAGACGGCGGGCACGTCGGCGCCGGGGCGGCGGCCGAGCCACTGCTCCGCCAGCGTCAGCTCGTGCGGCCGCTGCAGGATCACGACGTCGACGTCGTGGTCGCGCAGGGCCTCGGGCGCGACCTCCACGGCGTTGGGCGGCCACAGGTAGGTGCCGGCCCGGCCGCGCCCGTCGGGACCGCGGTCCGGAAGCACCGGGACGAGATAGTCGTGGCCGCCTTGGACCAGCGATGTCGTATAGGCGCCGTGCACGTGCCAGAGCAGAACCCGCATGGCACCGCAGTGCCCAGCGTTACTCGATCCATGCGCCGAAGAAACGCTCCGAAGTGAAGCGTTTCCCGGCGGCACAACGGGGCACTGGAGGCGAGTACCGCAATCGCCGCGGAAGGGCCATGTCCGATGAAGGTGCTCGGCATCAACGCGATATTCCACGATCCCGCCGCCGCCCTCGTGATCGACGGTGAGATCGTCGCGGCCGCCGAGGAGGAGCGGTTCAGCCGGCGCAAACACGGCAAGCGGCCGGTCCCGTTCTCGGCGTGGGAGCTGCCCGAGCAGTCCGCGCGCTGGTGCCTGGAGCACGCCGGCCTCGAGCCGGCCGACCTCGACGCCGTCGGGTACTCCTTCGACCCGGCACTGGCGCGGCCGGCGGCGGAGCAGGGCCTGCACGACCCCTGGGACCACCTGCGGCTGACCTACGCCGAGGCTGCCCCCCGCTTCATCGCGACGGCGCTGCCCGGGCTGCATCGCGACCGCGTCGACTACGTCGCGCACCACGTGGCGCACGGCGCCTCGGCCGGGCTGGCCGCGCCGTTCGCCGGCTGCGACGTGCTGGTGCTGGACGGCCGCGGCGAGTCCGCCAGCCACCTGGCCGGCCGCTACGACGAGTCCGGCGTGCTCAAGACGCTGGTCACGCAGGAGCTGCCGCACTCGATCGGTCTGCTCTACGAGGACGTCACCGAGTACCTCGGGTTCCTGCGCAGCAGCGACGAGTACAAGGTGATGGCGCTGGCGGCGTACGGGCGGCCCCGCTACCTCGACGCCGTCCGCGAGGCCGTCTACGCCGTCCCCGACGGCGGCTTCCGGACCGAGCCGGTGGACTGGGCCGTCTACGCACCCGCCCGCCGCGCCGGCCAGGACTGGACCGAGGAGCACGCCGACCTCGCCGCCAGCGTGCAACGCCGGCTGGAGGAGGTGCTGGTGGAGCTGGCCTCCTGGCTGCGGGCGCAGACCGGCGGCACCCGGCTCGCCATGGCCGGCGGGGTGGCGCTGAATTGCGTTGCCAACACCGTCGTCGCCCGCGAGGCCGGGTACGACGAGCTCTGGGTGCAGCCCGCCGCCGGTGACGCCGGGACGGCGCTCGGCGCGGCCCTGCACCTGGCCCGCGCCCTGGGCGACTCCGTCCGGCCGATGCCCGGGGCCGACCTCGGCCGTGCCTGGAGCGACGACGAGCTCGAGGCGGTGCTGCGCTCCGCCCGGCTGCCCTACGAGCGGCCGGCCGACGTCGCCGAGACAGTTGCCGAGGCGCTGGCCGCCGACGGCATCGTCGCCTGGTTCCAGGGCCGCTCCGAGTACGGGCCGCGGGCGCTCGGTCACCGGTCGCTGCTGGCCCATCCCGGGCGCGCGGCGAACCTGGACCGGCTCAACGCCGTCAAGGGCCGCGAGCGGTTCCGGCCGGTCGCCCCGATGGTGCTGGCCGAGCGGGCCGCCGAGGTCTTCTCCCGCGGCCCGGTCCCGTCGCCGTACATGCTGTTCACCCATGACGTCGCCCCCGCCTGGCGCGACCGCGTCCCGGCGGCCGTCCACGTCGACGGCACCGCCCGCATCCAGACGGTCGAGCGCGCGACCGAACCGCTGGTCGCCCGCCTGCTCGACGCGTTCGAGCGGCGCACCGGGCTGCCCGTCGTCATCAACACCAGCCTCAACACCGCAGGCCGGCCCATGGTCGACAGCCCGCGGGACGCGCTGGAGTGCTTCGGCTCCGCGCCGGTCGACCTGCTGGCGCTCGGCCCGTTCGTCGTCCGCCGCCCGGAGGTCCGCTGATGCCCGGGCTGCCCACGACCGTCGTGGTGCCGACCATCGGCCGGCCCAGTCTCGACGCGCTGCTGCGCTCGCTGCGCGACTCCGACGGGCCGCGGCCGGCCGAGGTGATCGTCGTCGACGACTCCGGGACGCGGGCCGGGCCGGCGGCCGCCCGCAACCGGGGCTGGCGGCGGGCCCGCACTCCGTGGGTGAGCTTCCTCGACGACGACGTCATCGTCGAGCGCGACTGGCTGGCCCGGCTGGCCGAGGATCTCGCCGCCGCGGGCGACGACGTCGCCGGCAGCCAGGGCCGGGTGACGGTGCCGCTGCCGGCCGGGCGCCGCCCGACGGACTGGGAGCGCGGCACCGCGGGGCTGCGGACCGCGCGGTGGATCACCGCGGACATGACCTACCGGCGCTCGGCACTGGCCGAGGCCGGCGGCTTCGACGAGCGCTTCCCCCGCGCCTACCGGGAGGACTCCGACCTCGCGCTGCGGGTGCAGGACGCCGGCGGCCGGCTGGTCCGGGGCCGGCGCGGCATCGTCCACCCGGTCCGGCCGGCCGGCTTCTGGGCCAGCGTCCGCGCCCAGGCCGGCAACGCCGACGACGTGCTGATGCGCCGCCTGCACGGGCCGGACTGGCGCGAGCGGGCCGGGGCCGGACCCGG
>NZ_QUAL01000408.1 GCF_003579925.1 Jiangella rhizosphaerae
CGGCCCGGACGCGGGGGCCACGGCTCCCGCGTCCGACGGCGCCGTGGCGGCCGGCGAGGAGCTGGCCGCCGCGCGGGCCGAGGCGGCCGAGCGGCTCGACGATCTCCGGCGGCTGCAGGCCGAGTACGTCAACTACCGCCGCCGCGTCGAGCGGGACCGCGAGGCCAACCGCGAGGCGGCCAAGGCCGAGGTGCTCGCCGAGCTCCTCGGTGTGCTCGACGACATCGGACGGGCCCGCGAGCACGGCGACCTCACCGGTGCGTTCCGGTCGGTCGGCGAGGCGCTGGAGTCGGTGACGGCGAAGGCCGGCCTGGTCCGCTTCGGCGAGCCGGGCGACGCCTTCGACCCGATGATCCACGAGGCGCTCATGCACGGCTACTCCGACGACGTCGAGGTGGCCACGTGCACGCAGATCCTCCAGCCCGGCTATCGCATCGGCGAGCGGGTCATCCGGCCCGCTCGGGTCGCGGTGGCCGAGCCCACCGAGGCGCTGCCGGCGACGGCCGCGGACTCGCCCGGCGAGGACGACTCGGCGGAGAATAAGGACGACCAGAGCTGACGTTCCGTAGACGGAGAGGAGGGGTGAGCCCGTGAGCACGAAGGACTGGATCGAGAAGGACTACTACAAGATCCTCGGCGTCTCGAGGGACGCCGACGCGGCCACGGTCAAGAAGGCCTACCGCACCCTTGCTCGCGAGCTCCACCCCGACCGCAACAAGGACGACAAGGCCGCCGAAGAGCGCTTCAAGGACGTCTCCGAGGCTTACTCCGTGCTGTCCGACCCCGCCAAGCGCAAGCAGTACGACGAAGCGCGCACCCTGTTCGGCAGCGGCATCCGCACGCCCGCCGGCGGGGGCGGCGGGTCGTTCAACTTCGACCTCGGCGACCTTTTCTCCGGCGGCGGCGGTGGCGGTCTCGGCGACGTGTTCGGTGGCATCTTCGGCCAGCGCAACCGGCCGCGGAGCACCGGCGCGCGCCGGGGTGCCGACGTCGAACGCGAGGTGACCGTCACGTTCACCGAGGCGGTCGAGGGCAAGACCATCCCGCTGAAGCTGACCAGCTCGTCGGCCTGCTCGGCCTGCGCCGGCACCGGCGCGCGGGCGGGCACCGTGCCGCGGGTCTGCCCCACGTGTTCGGGCACCGGCTTCACCAGCACCGACTCCGGCGGGTTCGGCATGGCCGAGCCGTGCAAGGACTGCCGGGGCCGCGGCCTGGTGGTCGACGACCCGTGCCCGGTCTGCAACGGCTCCGGCCGCGGCACCACGAGCAAGGTCATGCACGTGCGCATCCCGGCCGGCGTCGTCGACGGCCAGCGCATCCGGCTGCGCGGCAAGGGCGTGCCGGGCGAGCGCGGCGGTCCGGCCGGCGACCTGTACGTCATCATCCACGTCGGATCGCACCCGGTGTTCGGCCGCCGCGGCGAGCATCTCACCGTCACCGTCCCGGTGACGTTCCCCGAGGCGGCGCTCGGCGCGGACATCAAGGTGCCCACCCTGGGCGGCAGCGCGGTGACGCTGAAGCTGCCGCCGGGCACGCCCAACGGGCGCACCTTCCGGGTGCGCGGCCGTGGCGCGCCCCGCAAGGACGGCACCCGGGGCGACCTGCTGGTCACCGTCGAGGTGGCGGTGCCGCCGACGCTTCAGGGCGAGGCGAAGCAGGCGCTCGAAGAGTTCCAGACGGCCACGTCCGGCGAGGACGTCCGGGCCGAACTGATGAGTCTGGCGGCGAAGGAGGGATGACCATGGAGGCCGGAGGACGGTTCATCGTGGCGATGTCCGGCGCCGCCCGGCTGGTCAGCGACGACGAACCGCTGTACGTCATCTCGGTGGCGGCCGAGATGGCCGGCATGCACCCGCAGACGCTGCGGCAGTACGACCGCCTCGGGCTGGTGTCGCCTCGGCGCACCCCCGGCGGCGGCCGGCGCTACTCCCTGCGCGAGGTCGAGATGCTGCGCGAGGTGCAGCGGCTGTCCCAGGAGGACGGCGTCAACCTCGTCGGCATCAAGCGCATCCTGGCGCTCGAGGCCGAGGTGCATGCGCTGCGCCAGCAGCTCGAGCTGCTCACCGGTGCGGCCGACGAGCCCGCCGACTACCTGCCGGTGCCGGCGTTCACGTCGGCGCTGGCGGTCTACCGCTCCCACACTCGCCGGGGGTAGGTGCGACGCAGAGTCGTCGGGGCTGTCATAGTCGCGTCATGACACGAAGGATGACCATCGCGGCGGCCGTGCTGACCGCTCTGTGCACTCTGTCCGCCTGTGGTGACGACACGAGCGGCTCGGACGAGAGCGGGTCGAGCCCGTCGGCCAGCGCCGAGGCCGAGCCCGGGACCGAGGAGCCGGCCGGTGACGCCGAGACCGACGAGCCGGCCGGTGACGCCGAGGACGGTTCCGGCGACGCCGCTGAGTTGACGGGGGCCACGGTGGTCCCCGCCGATCAGAACGACCTCACGCCCGACCAGGTGTGCGCGGCCATCCCCGTCGCGGAACTGCAGGTCCCGGTCGAGGAACTGAAGCCCTTCGACGACCCCTCGCCGGCCCAATGCATGATCGACCGCGCCGACAACGAGGACATCACCACCTCGGTGATCTTCACCGCCGACACCGAGGTCGGTGGTGACGGAACCACCATCGACGGTCGTGATGCCAGGATCCTGGAGGCGCCCGGCGTCGGCTGCCGGGTGGAGTTCGGCCGAGGCGACGACTCCGTCAGCGTGGAACTCGCGACCACCGAGTCCGCCTACGAAGAGGGCATGTGCGACACCGCGCGGCAGATCGCCGAGGCCGTCGCGCCGTACTTCCCGGAGGACTGAGCCGGGGCGTCAGGCCGTCAGCAGGCCGACACCGAGTGTCACCAGGCCCGCGGCCAGGATCGCGGCGCCGATCCAGACCAGCCAGATGAGCCGGTTCGGCGTCGTGCGGCCCGGGCCGAGCGAGGAGAAGAAGAAGCCGGCCGGCATGACGATCGCCGCGACCGGCACGCCGCTGCGCGCCACCCAGGCCGCGAAGCCGTCCAACGACGTCGCGTCGGTGAGCACGGCGGTGAGCAGCCCCAGCGTGACGAACATGCCGGCATGGCCGTGCCCCGCCCGCGCGAACGAGCGCTGGAAGTCGGTGGCCGGCACCGCGCCGCGGGCGATGCGGGTGAGGTACCAGCCGCCGGACTCGATGGTGACGGCGGCGAGCAGGAGGATCCCGGCCAGCCGGGTGGCCTCGGAGCTGAGTTCGAGCATGGACGGGCGCCTCTCCGCGAATAACCTAACACTGTTATGAAACAACGTTTGGTTATCCTCGTCAAGTGGGTCGACCCCGGTTGTACGACGACGCGCTGCGCGACCGCCTGCTCGAGCGGGCGGCCGCGACGGTGTCGTCCGGCGGCGTCGCGGCGCTGAACCTGCGCGCGCTGGCGGCCGAGGCCGGCACGTCCACCGCGGCGGTGTACTCCCTGTTCGGCGGCAAGCCCGGGCTGGTCACGGCGCTGTACGAGCAGGTGTTCGCCCGGTTCGCCGAGCGGCTGGCGGCGGCCGGGGTCAGCGACGACCCGGTCGCCGACATCGTCCGGCTCGGCCACGCCTATCGCGAGAACGCGCTCGCCGACCCGCACGGCTACCGCGTCATGTTCGGCGACGAGCTGCGTCCGTCCGACGTCGGGCGGCGCGCGGCGCGAGCCGGCGCGCGGACGTTCGAGCCGCTGCTCGACGCGGTCCGGCGGGCGGTCCGCGCCGGGGCGTTCCCGAAGCGGCCGGCGGCGGAGTCGATCGCCACCGCCCTGTGGGCCAACGTGCACGGCCTGGTCTCGATCGAGCTGGGCGCGTTCATGCCGCCGAAGGCCGGCGACCCGGCGGCCGTCTTCGAGGCGGCGGTCCGGGCGAACGTGAGCGGCTGGGTGGCCTCAGCCCGTGGTGGCTGAGGGGGTCGGTTCGGACGGCGACGGCGTGGGCGTCGGGCTCGCGGTGTCGTTGCGCACCTCGTAGCGGACGTCGTTGCCGTCGACGTCGGTGGTGGTGACGGTGAGGGCGACCTGCTCGCCGCCGGCCGTCGCCGTGCAGCGCACCGACGCGCCGACCTCGCCGGCGAGGTCGCCGTCGCAGCTGACGGAGTCGACCTGCTGGCCCGACTGCTCCTCCATCAGTTGCTTCACGGCGCCCTCGAGGTCCGAGCGGGGCACCGAGCGGTCGCCCAGCACGGAGCAACCCGCGAGGGCGGCGACGGTGAGAGCGCCGGCGGTCAGGGCGGCCACGGTGCGAGGACGAGACATCGCTCGACATCATCCCCGACCCCGGACTGGTCTCGCAGAGTTGAGTGGAATAGGCTCAACTCTGCGGCGGTTGTCTCCAACGAGAGACCGAACACACCGAACACCCGGGGAGATCGATGTCCGACCAGCTCACCACCAAGGCTCAGGAGGCGCTGTCCGTCGCCGTGCGCAGCGCCGCGACCGCAGGCAACCCGGCCGTCGAGCCGGTGCACGTGCTGCGTGCCCTCCTCATCCAGTCCGGTGGGCTGACCGGGCCGCTGCTCGAGGCGGCCGGTGCCGACCTCCCGGCCGTCCGGCGCGACGTCGATGCCGCGTTCGAGGGACTGCCGAAGGCCGCCGGCTCCACCGTCGCCTCGCCGAACCTCGCCCGCGCCACGTACTCCGTGCTGTCGCACGCCGGCGAGGTCGCCCGCGAGATGGACGACCAGTACGTCTCCACCGAGCACCTGGTCGTCGGGCTGGCGCACGTGGCGTCGCCGGTGCGCGACCTGCTGTCCAAGCACGGCGTGACGGCTGAGAAGGTGCGCGCCGCGTTCGGCGAGGTCCGCGGGTCGGCGCGGGTCACCAGTCCCGACCCCGAGGGCAGCTACGACGCGCTGAACAAGTACGGCGTCGACCTCACCGAGCGTGCTCGCGAGGGCAAGATCGACCCCGTCATCGGGCGCGACTCCGAGATCCGCCGCGTCGTCCAGGTGCTGTCGCGGCGCACCAAGAACAACCCCGTCCTCATCGGCGAGCCCGGCGTCGGCAAGACGGCCGTCGTCGAGGGCCTGGCCCAGCGCATCGTGGCCGGCGACGTCCCCGAGTCGCTGCGCGGCAAGCGGCTGGTCGCGCTCGACATGGGCGCCATGCTGGCCGGCGCCAAGTACCGCGGTGAGTTCGAGGAGCGCCTGAAGGCCGTCCTCGACGAGATCAAGGCCAGCGACGGCGAGGTCGTCACGTTCATCGACGAGCTGCACACCGTGGTCGGCGCGGGCGCCACCGGCGACTCCGCCATGGACGCCGGCAACATGCTCAAGCCGATGCTGGCCCGCGGCGAGCTGCGTATGGTCGGCGCCACGACGCTCGACGAGTACCGCGAGCGCATCGAGAAGGACGCCGCCCTCGAGCGCCGGTTCCAGCAGGTCTACGTCGGCGAGCCCAGCGTCGAGGACACCGTCGCGATCCTGCGCGGGCTGCGCGAGCGGTACGAGGCGCACCACAAGGTGCAGATCGCCGACGCCGCGCTGGTCGCCGCCGCCACGCTCTCGCACCGCTACATCACCGGCCGGCAGCTGCCGGACAAGGCCATCGACCTCGTCGACGAGGCCGCGTCCCGGCTGCGCATGGAGATCGACTCCTCGCCGGTCGAGATCGATACGCTGCGCCGTCAGGTCGACCGCCTCAAGATGGAGGAGCTCGCCCTCGACAAGGAGCACGACGACGCCTCCCGCGAGCGGCTGGCGTCCCTGCGGGCCGAGCTGGCCGACCGCGAGGAGGAGCTGCGCGGCCTCGAGGCCCGCTGGGAGCAGGAGAAGGCCGGGCTGAACCGCGTCGGTGCGCTGAAGGAGCAGATCGACGAGCTGCGCGGCCAGGCCGAACGCGCCCAGCGCGAGGGCGACCTCGCCGGCGCCAGCGAGCTGCTGTACGGCCGCATCCCCGAGCTGGAGAAGGAGCTGGCCGCGGCCAGCGAGGCCGCCGAGACGCAGGCAGCCACCACCATGGTCAAGGAGGAGGTCGGCCCCGACGACGTCGCCGACGTCGTGGCGGCCTGGACGGGCATCCCGGCGGGCCGGCTGCTCGAGGGCGAGACCGAGAAGCTGCTGCGCATGGAGGACGAGCTCGGCAGCCGCGTCATCGGTCAGCGGACCGCGGTGGCCGCCGTCTCCGATGCCGTCCGCCGGTCCCGCGCCGGCATCTCCGACCCCGACCGGCCCACCGGCTCGTTCGTCTTCCTCGGCCCGACCGGCGTCGGCAAGACCGAGCTGGCCAAGGCGCTCGCGGAGTTCCTCTTCGACGACGAGCGCGCGATGGTCCGCATCGACATGAGCGAGTACGGCGAGAAGCACAGCGTCGCGCGGCTGGTCGGTGCCCCGCCCGGCTACGTCGGCTACGAGGAGGGCGGCCAGCTGACCGAGGCGGTGCGCCGCCGCCCGTACTCCGTCGTGCTGCTCGACGAGGTCGAGAAGGCCCATCCCGAGGTCTTCGACATCCTGCTCCAGGTGCTCGACGACGGCCGGATGACCGACGGCCAGGGTCGCACGGTCGACTTCCGCAACGTCATCCTCATCCTGACGTCGAATCTGGGCTCGGTGTTCCTCGCCGACCCCGCGCTGGACGAGAAGGCCAAGCGCGACGCCGTCATGGAGGTCGTGCGGGCGTCGTTCAAGCCGGAGTTCCTCAACCGCATCGACGACATCGTGATGTTCGACCCGCTCGGCACCAACGAGCTGGCCCGCATCGTCGACCTCCAAGTCGCCAAGCTGGCCGAGCGACTGGCCGACCGGCGCCTGGTGCTCCGGGTGACCGACAGTGCGAAGGAGTGGCTGGCCCTGACCGGCTACGACCCGGTCTACGGCGCCCGGCCGCTGCGCCGGCTGGTGCAGACCGCCATCGGCGACCAGCTGGCGAAGGAAATCCTCGCCGGCCAGGTCCGCGACGGCGACACCGTCGTCGTCGACCTCGACGAGAGCATGGACAAGCTCAGCGTCCGCCCCGCCTGAGGCCGCCCGCCGGCTCCGCCGATGGGGGCGTCAGGAGGGGGAGCCGGCCCGGCCGAGGCGCCAGTAGCCGAACGCGTGCAGCCGGTCGCGTGCGACGCCGCGCTCGATCGAGGCGAAGCGGCGGATGGCGCGCACCTCGCCGGCCTCGCCGGCCACCCAGACGTCGGCGGCGCCCTCGGGCCAGGGGAGCGACCGCACCGCCCGCTCGAGCGCGCCGGTCGTCCCGGCCGGGGCGCCGTCGCGGTGCAGCCACGTGACCCGCAGGTCCGCGGCCGACGTCAGCGGCTGCTCCTCGGCGGCGTCGGCCACCTCGACGACGGCGTGGACGGGCAGCCCGGCGGGCGCGGCCTCGGCCACGGCGGCCAGTGCCGGGAGGCCGGTCTCGTCGGTCGCCATGATCACGGCGTCGGCGGTGAGCGACGGTACGGCGTGCGGCCGCGGGCCGGTGAAGTCGAGCGTGTCGCCGGGTGCGGCCGACCGCGCCCAGCGGACGAACAGCCCGTCACCGTGCAGGACGACGTCGAGGTCGACCAGCCCGGACGCCGGGTCGGCCCGGCGGATCGTGTATGTACGGCTGGCCGGCCGGGCTCCGCTGAGCGCCCCGGTGCCGTTGCCCGACTCGGGCGGCGGCGAGAGCCGCAGCACCTGGTTCGGGCAGGACGGGTCCAGCGGCAGGTGCGGTTCCTCGATCTCGGCGGTCAGCCGGAGCATCGCCGGGGTCAGCGGCGCGACGGCCGTCACCCGGAGCCGGCCGGTCGACCCGCGCGCAGGTGCGGGTCCAGCGGTCATGCCCGCATCGTAGGACCGCCCCCGCGGCCGGTCGGCTGCGGGGGCGGTCGGAGGTCCATCGGTCAGTCGAACTCGCCGGCCTTCGCGCCCATCACGAATGCCGACCACTCGCCAGCGGTGAACTTGAGAATTCCACCGTTGGGATTCTTGCTGTCGCGCACAGCCATGCCACCGTTCGGCAGCGGCGTGACCTCGACGCACTGTCCACCGTCGCCGTTGCTGTAGCTGGACTTGCGCCACACGGCGCCGGCCAGCTCCGACACCTCGCTCATAATTCCTCCATGACCTGGCGGATCAGATCCGCCGATTCATCTGGTGACAACGCCTGGGCCCGGAGAACATCCATCCGGTCCACGGCATCGCCCACGACTCCGCTGTCCGTCATGAGGTGACCCCCGGTGGGGCCCTCGTAGTACAACACCGGCTGCCCGTTCAGACGGTCGAAGATCGTCATTTGTCCGTTCAGCGCGGCATGTGCGCCCGCGGCGAAAGGCATCACCTGAATGGTGATATGTCGCATCTCGCCCATTTTGAGCAGGTGTTGAAGTTGATCTCTCATGACGTCCGGCCCACCGATCATCCGGCGGAGCGCGGCCTCGTCGATCACCGCTCGCAGCCTCGGTGGATCGTCGCGACGGAGGATCTCTTGCCGTCGCATCCGGGCCTCGACCTGTGTGTCGACGTGGTTGTCATAGGCCATCCTGACGCCCGCCAGGAGCTCGCGTGCATACGCCTGTGTCTGCAGGAGTCCGGGCGGAAATGTCTGCTCGTACGTGTGGATCGACTTTGCCCGTTCTTCCTCCTCGATGAACCCTCGATACTTTGCGGGCACCGACTCGCGGCTCACCATCTTCCATGCACGGACGAGGAGGCCGTCGGTTCCCAGGATCTCGTCGCACCGTTCCGCGAACTCTCGCTGCGGAGGCCGCTGCGCAGTTTCCACATTAGCCACGGCCCCGCGCGAGTAGTTCAGCTTTTCGGCCAACTGTTCCTGGGTGAGTCCGGCGCGGTGACGCGCCCGCGCCAGCTCACCACCGAAAAAGGCGGCCGCGGAATCCGGATCATGGTCTGTCACGGCATCTCCAGGCGATGTCACAAAGTCGCGGGCGGCGTCACAAGTGGGGGGCGTGACAGCCGAATTGTTCCCGCGGGTGGCTCAGATCATGCACGATACTTCGCCAAGGGCTACGGCGCAGCGTTTCGGCTGATCCGAGCCGTGGCGAAGCGCTGCCAGGCCCCGGTCCGCCACCCGTGGCGAACGGGCGCGGACGAGCCACGAGCGGGGGCCCGCCAAGGCCCGGCACGACGGAGGAGAGATGGCACCCTTCACGGCCCGAGCCCACGGGTACGGCCTGGTCGACTGGACCGCTGACGAGGTCGACGCCTACGCCTCGCGGTTGCTGCGCGACCACGTCGCGGGCCGGCGCTGGATGCCGCACCGATCGTCGTCGTGCCGCGCGTGCGGCGAGAGCTGGCCCTGCCCTGCCGCGACGTGGGCCGGCCAGTGGAGCCACGGCGTGACCCGTGCCGAACCGCACTCGCGGTACTGAATCGGTGAGTGAGATGACCTCGACCCTCGTCGTCCTTGCCCTGCCCCTGCTGTGGGCCGTCTGTGAGCTCATCTCGTGGGAGCGTCGCCGGCACCATTCGTGACCAGCGGCGTGCCCGGCGAGACGCGGTCGCGGGTGCGCACCGCCCGGGCCACCCGGTCGATGGGGTGGGCCGTCATGGCGAACGCCTGCACCGAGGCGACGCCGTCCACGCCGAAGTGGTAGCGGATGGTCTCGCCCACCGGCGCGTAGCCGGTGCCGCCGGCGATCCGCAGCGTGTGGTCGTCGACGACGGCGAGGCGCATGGGCTCCTCGGTGGGATCGCGGTCGGTCGGGTCGAGCAGGAACAGCCGCCCGGCCAGATCGACCACGTCGAACACCCGCCACATGCTGGCGAACCGCCCGGTGAACCGGGACAGGTCGGCCGGTGACGGCGTCAGCTGTTGGCTCGCGGTCTGCGCGAGGTTCACCAGCCGGATCAGCCCGTCGGCGAGCATCTGCGCCGGCCCGTCGATGGCGTTGGTGAGTACCGAGACGGCCAGCCTCCCGGCCGGGTCGAACGAGGTCCGGGTGATGTGGCCGGGGTAGCCGCCGCCGTGCCCGAACACCAGCCGGCCGCCGATCATCGACCGGCCGAACCCGAGGCCGTACTCCGCGTCGCCGCGGCCCTCGACCTTCCACTCCGCCCGCTGCATGAGCCGCTTCGACGCGTCCGACACCAGCCGGGTGTCGCCGTGGAAGTGCGCCGCGACGTAGTGCACGAGGTCCTCGGCGGTGCTGAAGAACCCGGTGGCGGCCGCCATCGCCGCGGTGTCGACGTGGTCGATCGGGATGCGCCGGTCGGCGTAGGACAGCGCGGTGTAGCCGGTGGCGTAGTCGCCGGCGCGGGCCGGGTCGTACTCGGGTCCGGTGTTCTCCAGCGACAGCGCCTCGACGATGTGCTCGTGCACGTACGCGTGGTACGGCCGGCCCGACGCCGCCGCGACGATCATGCCGAGCATCGAGTAGCCGATGTTGGAGTACTTGAACCGCTCGTTCGCGGGCAGCACGCCGGCGCCGTCGTCGAGGAGGATGTCGCGCAGCCGGTCCTCGTCGGGGAACGCGTGCGCCAGCTGCCAGAAGTCGCCGTCGCGGCTGTCGCGGACCACGCCGCCGCCGTGGCCGAGCAGCTCGCGCACCGTCACCGCGGCCAGCGGCGTGTCGCGCAGGAACGGCAGCCACTGGACCGCTGGGTCGTCCAGCCGCAGCTGCTCGCGCTCGGCCAGCTGGAGCACGGCGGTGGCCGTGAACGTCTTCGAGTGCGATGCGATGCGGAACAGGTGCTGCGGCGTCAGCGCGACGCCGTGCTCGACGTCGGCCAGTCCGTGCGCGCTGGACAGCAGCAGCTTGTCCTCGTGGAGGACCGCGGCCTGGATGCCCGGCACGCGGTCGTACTGCTGCCGGAACGCGACCCACGTGTCGAAATAGCGGGCGGCATCGGCCACTGCGGGGTGGGAAAGATCGTTCACGGTTCATGACCTTATCGACCATATTGACCGAAGTGTGACCATGATCGGCGCGATGGAGGGGAATCGGGTACCCGGTCTCGCATGCTGGTCGCCGTCGTAGGGTCCTCCCTGTGGAGGGCCGTGCATACTGGCGACGACCGGAGCGAAGGAGTTCAGGTGCACGGCCCGAGACGTAAGGAGTGTTGATGGCTACGGCACTCGTCACCGGACCCACGGCGGGCATCGGGCTGGCCTTCGTGCGGGCGCTCGCGGCGCGCGGTCACGACATCGTCCTGGTCTCCCGCGACGAGGCCCGGCTTCGGGCCGTCGCGGCGGAGCTGCGCGGCGCCTACGGCGTGGGCACCGAGGTGCTGCCGGCCGACCTCGCCACCGACACCGAGGTCGTCGAGAAGCGCCTGCGGGCGGTGGAGCGCCCGGTCGACCTGCTGGTGAACAACGCCGGGTTCGCGCTGCGCAGCCGGTTCCTCACCAACGAGGTCGCGGACGAGGAGTACCTGCTCGACGTGCTGGTCCGGGCTGTGCTGCGGCTGACGCACGCCGCGCTGCCCGGCATGGTCGAGCGCGGCCGGGGCGCCGTCGTCAACGTCAGCTCGATGGCCGGCTACGTGCCGCGCGGCACGTACAGCGCGGCGAAGGCCTGGGTGACGGCGTTCAGCGAGGGCCTCGTGCCGCAGCTGCGGGGGACGGGCGTGCAGGTGATGGCGCTCGCACCCGGCTTCGTGCGCACCGAGTTCCACGACCGCGCGCAGATGAACATGTCGGGCCTGCCGTCCTGGCTCTGGCTCGACGCCGACGCGGTGGTCGCCGCCGCGCTGAAGGACCTGCGGCTGGGGAAGTCCGTGTCCGTGCCGGGGACGGTGTACAAGGTCGCCGCCGCCGTGCTGCCGCGGCTGCCGCGCCGCTTGGTGCTGGGCCTGGGGCAGCGCCATCCCGCCGGCCGCCGGTGATCACACCAGGCGGCAGGGACCGCACGTCAGGAGCGCTCTGCGTCGTCGGGTGAGCGGAGCTCCAGCCGATCGCCGTCAGGCCGCTCGCGGGCGTCGGCGACGTCGGCGCCGGTGAGCCGGAACGACAGTCCGCGCGGCCCGCCGAACAGCACGGCCAGCCCCGACACCACGATGACGAGGTTCGTCAGCGACTCCGCGGCCGACGCGGTGTCGCCGGCGAGCCGCGGCAGCGCGCTGACCACGTCGAGCACGCCGTAGAGACCGAGCCCGCACAGCGCGCGGACGAGCGCGCGCCGGCGGAGTGCCGCACCGTCCGGCCACCGCGGCACCAGCCAGAGCGCGCGCTGGCCCAGCGACGCACCCGGCCCGTACAACGCCGGCACGAGCACCACCAGCACGAACGCCACCATCGACGGCACCGCGTGGCTGCCCCAGCCGTCGGCGGCGGGTAGCTCGTCGCCGCGGCCGTAGTAGACGTAGGCGCGGTACGCGGTGGCGACGACTGCCGCGACCGCGGCGTAGGCGGCGAGGTCGACCACCATGCCGAGCAGCCGCCGCGTCCGGGTCACCGGACGGGGCAGCCGGCGGGTCCGCCGCAGCTCCCGGCCGGGCATCCAGCGCAGCAGCACCGGCGCGAGCAGCGTCCCGATCACCGCGCCCGCCGTGTTCGCCAGCACGTCGTCGATGTCGGCGACCCGGTAGGCGCAGCCGGCCAGCCCGAACACGCCAGTGCCCTGCGTGATCTCGACGAGCACGGACACCGCGGCGCCGCTGAGCACCGTCAGCCCGGCGCCGCGGCCGAAGAACCGGCGGACGAACAGCCCCCACGGCACGAACAGCACGACGTTGAAGACGACCTGCAGGACGGCGGCGCTCTCCAGCCGGGCGAGGAGTGACAGGCCCGCGGTGTCGGTCAGGATGTCGTCGAGCGAGTGGAACGGCCGCCATTGCGCGGACGGCGACTCGTGCACGTCGCACCAGTCCGGCTCGGGCCACGGCAGCAGCGTGTACGCCACCAGCGCCATGCCGTAGACGGCGAACAGCGCCGCACCGGCCAGCCGCACCGGGCTGAGCCGGCCGTACGTCCGCGACTCGATCACCACGATGGGTGCGAAGAACACGACGAACGTGACGGCTCCGAACAGCACGGCGACGTAGGCCGGCCACGTCCACGCGTCGATCACGGGGCCATTGTCGCGGGTCCGGGACCAGCGGGCCCGGTGTTCGCGTGACTCTCGGTCATCCGGGCAGGGCGGCGATCACCTCGGCCAGCGCCGCCGTGACGTCCTCGCCGTCGGCGAGCGTCCGGACCGGCCAGCCGCGCGCCGCCGCGGACCGCGCCCAGAAGTCCACCGGGCCGATGCCGGGCACGGCGGCGCCGGTGCGCAGGAAGGCGCACGGTGCGTCCGGCCAGTCCGGCGCCGGCGGCAGCCGCTCGGTCCAGAAGTCGTGGTCGCCCGGATGCTCGGCGTCGGGCGGCCAGCGGCCGCCGTCGCCGCCGGCGTGCAGGGCGTCGTGCGCGGCATCGGCCGCGGCCCCGTCGGCGGCGCGGAGCAGGTCCAGGTGCGACGGC
>NZ_QUAL01000409.1 GCF_003579925.1 Jiangella rhizosphaerae
CGGCAGCACCCCGGCCAGCCGCCGCAGCAGCGCGACCGCCGGCGGCCGGTCCGACCGGCCGGGCGTCGCCGCCCACGCCGTCGCCGGGACGTCGACGTGGCAGACCTGGCCGCGGGCGTGCACCCCGGCGTCGGTGCGCCCGGCGACGGTGAGCCGCGGCGGGTCGATGCGCAGCACCCGGCCGAGCGCCTCCTCGAGGACCCCCTGGACGGTGCGCCGGCCCGGCTGCGCGGCCCAGCCGGAGAAGCCCGACCCGTCGTAGGCGAGGTCGAGCCGGACACGCAGCAGCCCGCCGGCCCCGGACGCGGGATCGGCGGGCTGCATGGTGCTGACGTGCTGAGTGAGGTCAGGCCTTCTCGGCCGAACCCTCGGCGGCGTCGTCGGACGCGGCCTCCTGAGCCGAGTCGCCGGCGTCGGACGCGGACTCCTCCGCACCCGCGGCCTCGTCGACGGCGGCCTCGGCCTCGGTCGTCTCGGCCTTGGTCTCCTCGGCCGGGGTGTCGGTGACCTCGGCCGCCGACGCGGCAGCGGCAGCCGGAGCCGCCGTCGCCGCCGCACGCCGGGTGGCGTTCGTCGCCTCGGTCACGACCTGCTCGGCCAGCGGCTCGACCAGCTCGATGACCGCCATCGGAGCGTTGTCACCCTTCCGCGGACCGATCTTCACGATCCGGGTGTAGCCGCCGTTGCGGTTCTCGTAGCGCGGGCCGATCTCGGCGAACAGCGCGTGCACGACGTCCTTGTCGCGGATCGTGCTGAGCACCTGGCGCCGCGCGTGGAGGTCACCGCGCTTGGCCTTGGAGATCAGCCGCTCGGCGACCGGACGCAGCCGGCGGGCCTTGGCCTCGGTGGTGGTGATGCGGCCGTGCTCGAACAGCGCGGTCGCCAGGTTGGCGAGGATCGCGCGCTGGTGAGCCGGCGAGCCTCCCAGGCGAGCACCCTTGGTTGGGGTGGGCATGGTGATCGTTCTCCTGTGTGGTGGCGACCGCTACCGGCCGCGCTCGGTCAGTACTGCTCGTCTTCGGCGTAGGACTGGTCGTCGTCGCCGTAGCTGTCGACGGCCGCGGCCGGGTCGAAGCCGGGCGCGCTGTCCTTCAGGCCGAGGCCCATGGTGGCCAGCTTCGCCTTGACCTCGTCGATCGACTTCTGGCCGAAGTTGCGGATGTCGAGCAGGTCGGCCTCGCTGCGGGAGACGAGCTCACCCACGGAGTGGATGCCCTCACGCTTGAGGCAGTTGTACGAACGGACGGTGAGCTGCAGGTCCTCGATCGGCAGCGCGAGGTCCGCGGCCAGCTGGGCGTCGACCGGCGACGGGCCGATCTCGATGCCCTCGGCCTCGATGTTCAGCTCGCGAGCGAGACCGAACAGCTCGACCAGCGTGCTGCCGGCCGACGCGAGCGCGTCGCGGGGCCGGATCGAGGGCTTGGTCTCGACGTCGACGATGAGGCGGTCGAAGTCGGTGCGGCCCTCGACGCGGGTCGCCTCGACCTTGTAGGTGACCTTCAGCACCGGCGAGTAGATGGAGTCGACCGGGATGCGGCCGATCTCGGCGTCGGCGCGCTTGTTCTGCACGGCCGACACGTAGCCGCGGCCGCGCTCGACCGTCAGCTCCATCTCCAGCTTGCCCTTGCCGTTCAGCGTGGCGATGTGCAGGTCCGGGTTGTGCACCTCGACCCCGGCGGGCGGCGCGATGTCGGCGGCGGTGACGGCGCCGGGGCCCTGCTTGCGCAGGTACATCACGACCGGCTCGTCGTGCTCGGAGGAGACGACGAGGCCCTTGAGGTTCAGGATGACGTCGGTGACGTCCTCCTTCACCCCCGGGATGGTGGTGAACTCGTGCAGCACACCGTCGATGCGGATCGACGTGATGGCCGCGCCGGGGATGGACGAGAGCAGGGTCCGGCGCAGCGAGTTGCCGAGCGTGTAGCCGAAGCCCGGCTCGAGCGGCTCGATGGTGAACCGGGCGCGGTAGTCGTTCAGCGACTCTTCGCTGAGACTGGGACGCTGGGTGATGAGCACTTCTGACTTCCTCTCCGCGACGCCCGCTATATGACTGTCGCGATCAGGCTGCCGTGGCCGGCCGGGTTGCCGGCCACGGCGGTGGTGCGGACTACTTCGAGTAGAACTCGACGATGAGCTGCTCCTGCACCGGCGTGTCGATCTGCTGCCGGGTCGGGAGCTGGTGGACCAGCACGCGCAGCTGGTTCGGGATGACCTCGAGCCACGCGGGGACCGGGCGGTCGCCGTGGGTCTCGCGGGCGATGATGAACGGGGTCGTCTCCTTGGACTTGTCCCGCACGTCGATGACGTCGTGCAGCGCCACCTGGTACGACGGCACGTTCACCTTGCGGCCGTTGACCAGGAAGTGGCCGTGGACGACCAGCTGGCGGGCGTGCCGGCGGGTGCGCGCGAGGCCGGCGCGGTAGACGACGTTGTCGAGGCGCGACTCCAGCAGCTGGAGGAGGACGTCACCGGTGCGACCCTGGCGACGGTTGGCCTCCTCGTAGTAGCGGCGGAACTGCTTCTCGAGGACGCCGTAGGTGTAGCGCGCCTTCTGCTTCTCGTGCAGCTGGAGGCGGTACTCGCTCTCCTTCTGCCGGCCGCGGCCGTGCTGGCCGGGCGGGTACGGACGGCGTTCGTACGCCTTGTCCTCGCCGATCAGGTCGACGCCGAGCCGGCGCGACTTCTTCGTGAGTGGACCGGTGTAACGGGCCATGGTGGTTCAGATCTCCTCGTTCGTCTCGGGGGGCGTCAGACGCGGCGGCGCTTCGGCGGCCGGCAGCCGTTGTGCGCCTGCGGGGTCACGTCCGAGATGGACCCGACCTCGAGGCCGACGGCCTGCAGCGAGCGGATCGCGGTCTCCCGGCCCGAGCCCGGGCCCTTGACGAACACGTCGACCTTGCGCATGCCGTGCTCCTGGGCACGGCGGGCGGCGGCCTCGGCGGCCATCTGCGCGGCGAACGGCGTCGACTTACGCGAGCCCTTGAAGCCGACCTGGCCGGCGCTGGCCCACGCGATCACGTTGCCCTGAGGGTCGGTGATCGAGACGATCGTGTTGTTGAACGTGCTCTTGATGTGCGCGACACCGTGAGCGACGTTCTTCTTCTCCTTGCGGCGCACCTTGGTCTGGCGGCCCTTGGCGGGTGGCATGTGTGCGGTACTCCTGTCCGAAAGCTTCTGAGGTCAGCGGTTCGCTGCTCGCGACGGCGACGATGGCGCCGTCGCGGCACTCACTTGCCGGCCTTCTTCTTGCCGGCGACGGTCTTCTTCCGACCCTTGCGGGTACGGGCATTCGTGTGAGTGCGCTGACCACGGACGGGAAGCCCGCGGCGGTGCCGGATGCCCTGGTAGCTACCGATCTCGATCTTGCGGCGGATGTCGCTCTGCACCTCGCGGCGGAGGTCACCCTCGATCTGGTAGTTCGCCTCGATCCAGTCGCGGAGCTTGACCAGCTCCTCGTCACCGAGGTCCTTGACACGGATGTCCGGGCTGACGCCCGTGTTCTTGAGAGTCTCCAGCGCTCGGGTGCGCCCGATGCCGAAGATGTAGGTGAGTGCTACCTCCAGGCGCTTGTCGCGCGGGAGGTCGACGCCGACGAGGCGTGCCATGCGGTGTTCCTCACTGATTCGTTCGCGGAGGTGTCTGGCGCACCGCGTCCCGGCGATCCTGTGCCGCCGAGCCCCGGCCTCCGCCCGGGGGTGGTCCCTGCCGTCACGGCAGGGGTGCAGGTGCGTTGTCCTGGGTATTCAGTTGTGTCCGGGCGAGCGGTGCCGGTGATCAGCCCTGGCGCTGCTTGTGGCGCAGGTTCTCGCAGATCACCATGACCCGGCCGTGACGGCGGATCACCTTGCACTTGTCGCAGATCGGCTTGACGCTCGGCTTGACCTTCATCGGGGACTCTTTCGTTGACGTGTGCCGAGAGTTCGGAGTGGGCCGAAGCCGCCGGCAGTGTCGTGGGTGGTCGTTACTTGTAGCGGTAGACGATGCGACCGCGGGTCAAGTCGTACGGGCTCAGCTCCACCACCACGCGGTCCTCGGGGAGGATCCGGATGTAGTGCTGGCGCATCTTGCCGGAAATGTGGGCGAGCACCTTGTGACCGTTCGAGAGCTCCACCCGGAACATGGCGTTCGGGAGAGCCTCGGTCACGGTGCCCTCGATCTCGATGACCCCGTCCTTCTTCGGCATGTCCTCCGCACTTCTTCTGTCGGTCGTCTTCGCCTCGGCACACCACGCCACCAGGAGTCCTGAACGGGACGGGCGGCGAGCTGTCACGCGCACCCCGTCCCCGTCGAGAAACGACCGGAACCAGCCGCAGGGCGCAACGAAACAGACCACAGTGGGCCGACCAAGAATTGTACGGCACCCGGCCTACCAGAAGCGAATCGCGCGAAGCAAGCCGACCCGCGGTCAGCGTTGGGCAGGCGTCTCCCCCGCACGGTACGCCAGCTCGAGGCCGCCGAGCAGCACGCCCCAGGGCCCGGCCACCCAGATCGGCCAGAAGTACTCGGGGCCGCCGCCACCGATGCTGACCAGCAGCCACACCATCAGGTTGATGGCCACGCAGATGCCGTAGAACCACCACGCGCCGGTGAGCAGGCCGCGCGCGATGCGCCGTCCGGTCCGCCGCGGGACCGGACGCGGCGCCGACAGTGGCCGCGGCATGATGCCGGCCGGCTGACGACGCACCGGCAGGTCGGCGATGAGCCGGTCGAGGTCTTGGTACGTCTTGGCGGCATAGGTCGACTCGACCCGCGCGAGCAGCTCGTCCTGGCTCAGGCGGCCCTCGCCGTGCGCGTCGCGCAGGATCTCGGCCACGCGATCGCGATCGGCGTCGCTGGCCCGCATCTCGAACCGCTCGGCTCCCATGCGTTCCAGTATCCGCCGACGACCGGCGTCCGCCTATCGGGGTAACCCCCCAGTTCGCCCCCGGGACCACCCCCACCCGCCCACGTTGATCTTGGAGTTGTTCGGCAATCACGGCCCGATTTGCCCGATAGATGGCCGAACAACTCCAAGATCAACTTCGGCCGAGGCTAGGGGACGGGCGACCGGCGGCGGGGCGGCGGACCGTCAGCCGCGCGTGGCCGCCGCTGCGGGGACGCCGAGGGCCTCCAGCCGGGCCGCGCCGCCGTCCAGGGCCGTGAGGACCCAGGGACCGTCGGGCGTGACGGCGATGCTGTGCTCGAAGTGGGCCGCCCAGGAGCCGTCGTCGGTCTTGACGGTCCAGTCGTCGTCGAGAACGTGGGTCTCGGGGCCGCCGAGGGTGATCATCGGCTCGACCGCGAGGCACAGGCCGGGCACCAGCTTGGGGCCGCGCTGGCGGGTGCGGTAGTTCATGACGTGCGGGTCCATGTGCATGGCGGTGCCGATGCCGTGGCCGCCGTACTCCTCGACGATGCCGTAGTCGCCGCGCGACTCGATGGCCTTCTCGATGGCGGTGCCGATGTCGCGCACCCGGCGGCCGGCCTTCATCGCGGCGATGCCGGCCCACAGCGCGTCCTCGCAGTCGACGAGCAGCCGCGCCACGTCGTCCGGCAGGTCACCGGAGCCCACCGGCACCGTGACCGCGGCGTCGCCGTGCCAGCCGTTCAGGACTGCGCCGAAGTCGAGCGAGACGATGTCGCCGTCGCGGAACGGGGTGTCGTCGGGGATGCCGTGGACCACGACGTCGTTGACGGAGACACAGACCGTCGCCGGGAAGCCGCCGTAGCCGAGGAAGTTCGACGTGGCGCCGCGGGCCTTCAGCTCGCGCCGGGCGATCGCATCGAGGTCGAGCGGGGTGGCGCCGGGCACGATGGCCTCGCGCATCACCTCGTGGATCTCGGCCACGACCAGCCCGGCCGCGCGCATGCCGGCCAGCTGTTCCGGCGACTTGATCTCGATGATCGCTCCTCGTGGACGGAGGACCGGCTCAGTGCGGCTGCGGCGGCTGCGCGATCGCGTCGGCCACCCGCTGCTGGACCTCCTCGACGCTGCCCAGGCCGTCGACCTCGAAGACCAGGCCGCGGTCGCGGTAGACGGCGATCAGCGGCGCGGTCTGCTGGAGGTAGACCTCCTGGCGCTCGCGGATGACCTCGGGGCTGTCGTCGGAGCGGCCCTCCTGGATGGCCCGCTGGTGCAGCCGCTTGACGACCTCGTCGACGTCGACGTCGAGGACGATGACGTGGTCGAGCTCGTGGCCCTGCTCGGCCAGCACCTTGTCGAGGAAGTCGACCTGCGAGAGCGTGCGCGGGTAGCCGTCGAGCAGGAAGCCGTCGGCGACGTCGGCCTGCGAGAGGCGGTCGCGGACCACCTCGTTGGTCAGCTCGTCCGGCACGTACCGGCCGGAGTCGAGGTAGCTCTTCACCTCGCGGCCGAGCTCGGTCTGGTCGGCGATGTTGGACCGGAAGATGTCGCCGGTGGAGATGGCCGGCACCGCGAAGCGCTTGGCCACCAGCTCGGCCTGGGTGCCCTTGCCCGCGCCCGGCGGGCCCATGATCAACAGTCGCGTCACCGCAAGAACCCCTCGTAGTTGCGCTGCTGCAGCTGGCTCTCGATCTGCTGCACGGTCTGCAGGCCGACACCGACCATGATCAGGATGGAGGTGCCACCGAACATGTTGTTGAACGACTGGCCGCCGTCGGCAGGGTTCAGCACGTTGAAGGCCAGCAGTGGCAGGAGCGCCACGAGCGCCAGGTAGATGGCGCCGGCCGACGTGATGCGGTTGAGCACGTAGGCCAGGTATTCCTCGGTGGCCCGGCCGGCGCGGATGCCCGGCACGAAGCCGCCGTAGCGCTTCATGTTGTCGGAGATGTCCTTCGGGTTGAACGTGATGGACACGTAGAAGAACGCGAACCCGACGATCAGCAGGAAGTACGCCGCGATGTAGGCGGGGTGGTCGCCGCGGGTGAAGTTGTCCTGGATCCACAGCGCCCAGCCCGACGTCTGGTTGAACTGCGCCGCGAGCAGCGGGATGTACAGCAGCGACGAGGCGAAGATGACCGGGATGACGCCCGCCTGGTTGATCTTCAGCGGGATGTAGGTGGCCGAGCCGCCGTACATGCGCCGGCCGACCATGCGCTTGGCGTACTGGACGGGGATGCGGCGCTGCGCCTGCTCGACGAAGACGATGAGCGCGACGACGATGAGGGCGACCGCGATGACGAGGCCGAAGATGCCCCAGCCGCGGCTGGTCTGGATGCCCCAGAACAGGCCCGGCACGCTGGCGACGATCTGGGTGAAGATCAGCAGCGACATGCCGTTGCCGACACCGCGGTCGGTGATCAGCTCGCCCAGCCACATCACCAGGCCGGTGCCGGCGGTCATCACGATGATCATGATGGCGGCGGTGGTCAGCGAGTCGTCCTGCAGCACCTCTTCGGGGCAGTTCGGGAAGAACTGCCCGCGGCGGGCCAGCGTGACGATGGTGGTCGCCTGCAGCAGCGCCAGGCCGATGGTGAGGTAGCGGGTGTACTGCGTGATCTGCGCCTGACCCGACGCGCCTTCCTTGCGCAGCGCCTCGATGCGCGGGATGACGACCGTCAGCAGCTGCAGGATGATGCTGGCGGTGATGTACGGGATGATGCCCAGCGCGAACACCGCGAGCTGCAGCATCGCGCCGCCCGAGAACAGGTTGAGCATCCCGTAGATGCCCTCGTTGCCGGCGAGGTCCACACAGGTACGCACCGCGGGGACGTCGACGCCGGGCGTGGGCAGGACCGAACCGACCCGGAAGATCGCGATGATGCCCAGCGTGAACAGCAATTTCTGGCGCAGGTCAGGTGTACGGAACGCCTGCGCGAACACTCTGAGCACTTCAGGGCCTCCTGCATGGCCGACGGCGGAGACGACTGCGGAGTCGAAGCCGGCGCGGTGGTACGGACGGAACAGACGGTAACACCGCCGGGTCCGAACGACCGAAAGCGCCTGTCGCCTGGTAAGACGGCAGGACGCTCTCGGAACCGTTCGGCCACACGGTGCGGGGCGCCTACACCTCGGTGACGGTGCCCCCAGCAGCGGTGATCTTCTCCTTGGCGCTGGAGGAGAACGCGTTGGCGTTCACTCGCAGCGCAACGGAGATCTCACCGGTGCCCAGAACCTTGACCGGCTTGCCGGCCCGCACAGCGCCCTTGGCCACGAGGTCGTCGACGGTGACGTCCCCGCCCTCCGGGAAGAGCGACGCCAGCTTGTCCAGGTTCACGACCTGGAACTCGACGCGGAACGGGTTCTTGAACCCCTTCAGCTTCGGCAGGCGCATGTGCAGCGGCATCTGACCGCCCTCGAAGCGGGCGGGCACCTGGTAGCGGGCCTTGGTGCCCTTGGTGCCGCGACCCGCGGTCTTGCCCTTCGACGCCTCACCGCGACCCACACGGGTCTTCGGGGTCTTGGCGCCGGGGGCCGGCCGCAGGTGGTGCGGCTTCAGCGGCGAGTTGCTCATGCCTCTCAGACCTCCTCGACGGTGACCAGGTGCGCCACCGTCTTGACCATGCCCCGGATCTCAGGGCGGTCCTCCTTGACGACCTCGTGTCCGATCCGCTTCAGGCCGAGCGAGCGCAGGGTGTTGCGCTGGGACGACGTCCCGCCGATCGGGCTCTTGACCTGACGGACCTTCAGCTGCCCGCTCATGCCGACGCTCCCGCGGCCTGGGCGCGCAGCAGCGCGGCCGGTGCGACGTCCTCGAGCGGCAGGCCACGGCGGGCCGCCACCTGCTCCGGACGCTCCAGCGACTTCAGCGCCTCCACCGTGGCGTGCACGATGTTGATCGCGTTGGACGAACCGAGCGACTTGCTCAGGACGTCGTGGACGCCGGCGGCCTCCAGGACGGCGCGCACCGGGCCACCGGCGATGACGCCGGTACCGGGCGAGGCCGGACGGAGGAGCACGACGCCGGCGGCCTTCTCACCCTGCACGGGGTGCGGGATGGTGCCCTGGATCCGCGGCACCTTGAAGAACGCCTTCTTGGCCTCCTCGACGCCCTTGGCGATGGCCGAGGGCACCTCCTTGGCCTTGCCGTAGCCGACGCCCACGGTGCCCTCGCCGTCGCCGACGACGACCAGAGCGGTGAAGCTGAAGCGCCGGCCACCCTGCACGACCTTGGCGACGCGGTTGATGGCGACCACGGTCTCGATGTAGTTGGTCTTGTCCGCACCGCCGTCGCCGCGACGGTTGTCGCGATCGCGACGGTCACGACGATCGCGGCGCTCGCCACCGGCACCGCCACCGCGGCGCTGGGGTTCAGCCATGATGTCCCTCTATCCTCTCGAGATTCTGATCGCTGTCAGAGCTTCAGGCCGCCCTCGCGGGCGCCCTCCGCCACCGCGGCCACGCGGCCGTGGTACTGGTTGCCGCCGCGGTCGAAGACCACGGCCTCGACACCGGCCGCCTTGGCGCGGTCGGCGACGAGCTCGCCGACCCGGCGCGCCTTGGCGGTCTTGTCGCCGTCGAACGAGCGCAGGTCGGCCTCCATGCTGGTGGCCGAGGCCAGGGTGCGGCCGGTGGCGTCGTCGACGACCTGGACGACCATGTGCCGCAGCGACCGGGTGACGACCAGGCGCGGCCGCTCGGCCGTGCCCGTGACCTTCTTCCGGACCCGCAGGTGCCGGCGGTCGCGGGCAACTCGCTTGTCGCCCTTCTTGATGTGGCGATTGATCGCGATGCCCATGTGTTACTTCCCAGCCTTTCCGACCTTGCGCCGGACGTGCTCGCCCTCGTAGCGCACGCCCTTGCCCTTGTACGGCTCGGGCTTGCGGATCTTGCGGATGTTCGCCGCGGTCTCGCCGACCTTCTGCTTGTCGATGCCCTGCACCGAGAAGCGGGTGGGCGACTCGACGGCGAACGTGATGCCCTCGGGCGGCTCGACGACGACCGGGTGGCTGAAGCCGAGGGCGAACTCGAGGTTCTGGCCCTTGGCCGTGACGCGGTAGCCGACGCCGACGATCTCGAGCTTCTTCACGTAGCCCTCGGTGACGCCGGTGACCATGTTGGCGACCAGCGTGCGGGTGAGCCCGTGCAGCGCCTTGCTCTCACGCTCGTCGTCGGGACGGACGACCTGCAGAGTGCCGTCCTCGCCCTTCTCGACGCCGATGACCTCGGGCAGCGTGTGGTTCAGCGTCCCCTTGGGACCCTTCACCGTGAGCGCGCGGCCGTCGATGTCGACCTGGACGCCGGAGGGAACCGGGATCGGGAGCTTGCCGATGCGCGACATGAGTGGTGCGCTCCTTCCCGTTACCAGACGTAGGCGAGGACTTCCCCGCCCACACCCTGCTTGGCTGCCGCCTGGCCCGTGAGCAGGCCCTGCGACGTGGAGATGATGGCGATGCCCAGCCCGCCGAGCACGCGCGGCATGTTCGTGGCCTTCGCGTAGACCCGCAGACCCGGCTTGCTGACGCGGCGGATGCCGGCGATCGAGCGCTCGCGGGACGGGCCGTACTTCAGGGTCAGCTCGAGGGTCTTGCCCACCTGACCCTCGGCCGGCTCACGCACGGAGAACTCGGCGATGTAGCCCTGCTGCTTGAGGATCTCGGCGATGTGGACCTTGATCTTGCTGTGCGGCATCGCCACGGTGTCGTGGTGCGCCGTGTTGGCGTTGCGCAGACGGGTGAGCATGTCTGCGATCGGGTCGGTCATGGTCATGTGTGGTTGCCGCTTTCCCGTCGTGGTTTCCGCATGGCGGACCTGCGACGATCCGATGGGTCTGGCTGCTGGGTCTTACCAGCTGGACTTGGTGATGCCCGGCAGCTCGCCGCGGTGCGCCATCTCGCGCAGGCACACCCGGCACAGCCCGAACTTGCGGTACACCGAGTGCGGACGGCCGCACTTCTGGCACCGGGTGTACGCACGCACCGCGAACTTCGGCTTGCGCGAAGCCTTGATGACAAGAGCCTTCTTGGCCACGTCAGTTCTCCTTGAACGGGAAACCGAGCAGCTTGAGCAGCGCCCGACCCTGGTCGTCGTTGGTGGCGGTCGTGACGACCGTGATGTCCATGCCGCGGACCCGGTCGATCTTGTCCTGGTCGATCTCGTGGAACATCGACTGCTCGTTGAGGCCGAAGGTGTAGTTCCCGTTGCCGTCGAACTGCTTGCCCGACAGGCCGCGGAAGTCCCGGATGCGCGGCAGCGCGATGGTCACCAGGCGGTCCAGGAACTCCCACATGCGGTCGCCGCGCAGCGTGGCGTGCGCACCGATGGGCATGCCCTCGCGCAGCTTGAACTGCGCGATCGACTTGCGCGCCTTGGTGATCGCCGGCCGCTGGCCGGTGATGGCCGCGAGGTCGGCGACGGCGCCCTCGATGAGCTTCGCGTCGCGGGCGGCCTCGCCGACACCCATGTTGACGACGACCTTGGTCACCGTCGGCACCTGCATGACGTTCGCGATCTGGAACTGCTCGCGCAGCGCCGCGATGATCTCGTCGCGGTAGCGCTGCTTGAGCCTTGGAATGGCCCTGGAGGGCGCGTCAGTGATGG
Organism: Jiangella rhizosphaerae; assembly: GCF_003579925.1. Taxonomy (GTDB): domain Bacteria; phylum Actinomycetota; class Actinomycetes; order Jiangellales; family Jiangellaceae; genus Jiangella; species Jiangella rhizosphaerae. The sequence goes on from NZ_QUAL01000409.1 coordinate 11,441, forward strand.
TCATCAGATGTCCTCACCGGTGCGCTTGGCGTACCGGACCTTGTTGCCGTTGTCGTCGATGCGGTACCCGACCCGGGTGCCCACCGTCTTCTTCTTGCCGTCCACGTCGGCCTCGACGGCGATCATCACGTTCGAGACGTGGATCGGCGCCTCCTGGTGGATGATCCCGCCGGACTGCTGCGTGCCGCGGGCGGTCTGGGTCGGCTTCTGGTGCTTGGTGATGCGGTTGACGCCCTCGACGAGGACACGCTCCTGGCGCGGGTAGGCCGCGATGACCTTGCCCACCAGGCCCTTGTCCTTGCCGGCGATGACGATGACCTTGTCACCCTTCTTGATCTTCATGCTCACAACACCTCCGGAGCGAGCGAGATGATGCGCATGAAGCGCTTGTCCCGCAGCTCGCGACCGACGGGGCCGAAGATGCGCGTGCCGCGCGGGTCCCCGCCGTCCCTGATGATGACCGCCGCGTTCTCGTCGAAGCGGATGTAGGAGCCGTCCGGACGGCGTCGCTCCTTCACGGTCCGCACGACCACGGCCTTGACGACGTCGCCCTTCTTGACCGCGCCGCCGGGGATGGCGTCCTTGACGGTGGCCACGATGACATCACCGATGCCGGCGTATCGCCGACCGGAGCCACCGAGCACACGGATGCACAAGAGCTCCTTGGCACCGGTGTTGTCGGCGACCCGCAGCCGCGACTCCTGCTGAATCATCTCGCTCCTACTTCGCCTTCTCGAGGATCTCCACGACGCGCCAGCGCTTCGTGGCCGACAGCGGACGGGTCTCCATGAGCAGGACGCGGTCGCCGATGCCGGCGGTGTTCTGCTCGTCGTGGGCCTTCAGCTTGCTGGACCGACGCACGACCTTGCCGTAGAGCGGGTGCTTGAAGCGGTCCTCGACGGTGACGACGACGGTCTTGTCCATCTTGTCGCTGACCACCACGCCCTGGCGGGTCTTGCGGTAGCCACGGCCGCCCGGGGCGTTCCCGGCGGTCTTCGGGCTCTCGGTCACGTTCTCTTCCTTGTTCGCGGGGCTCACTCGGCACCGTCCTCAGCAGCGGCCTTCTTGGCCGTCCGCTTGCGCGGCGCGGCCTTCTTCGGCGCGTCGGCCTCGTCGGCCTGGACGTCGTCGGCCTTGGCCGCGGCCTTCTTCGCCGCGGTCTTCTTCGGCTCGGCCTTGGCCTCGGCCTTGTCGGCCTTCTTCGGCTCGGCCGGCGCGGCCACGACCGTGACGATGCCCAGCTCGCGCTCGCGCATCACCGTGTAGATGCGCGCGATGTCGCGCCGGACGGCCTTGAGCCGGCCGTGGCTCTCGAGCTGACCGGTGGCACCCTGGAACCGCAGGTTGAACAGCGACTCCTTGGCCTTCTTCAGCTCCTCGACCAGCTCGTCGTCCGAGCGGTCGCGCAGCGACACGGCGTCGAGGTTCTTCGAACCGATCGCCATCAGAACTCACCTGCCTCGCGCTTGACGATGCGCGCCTTCATCGGGAGCTTGTGGATCGCGCGCGTGAGCGCCTCGCGAGCCACGGTCTCGTTCGGGTACGACAGCTCGAACATGACCCGGCCCGGCTTGACGTTGGCGATCCACCACTCCGGCGAACCCTTACCGGAACCCATGCGGGTCTCGGCCGGCTTCTTCGTCAGCGGACGGTCGGGGTAGATGTTGATCCACACCTTGCCGCCACGACGGATGTGCCGGGTGATGGCGATACGAGCGGCCTCGATCTGGCGGTTGGTCACGTAGTGGCCCTCGACCGCCTGGATGCCGTACTCACCGAAGGCCAGCGACGTGCCGCCCTTGGCCATGCCGCGGCGCTTGGGGTGGTGCTGCTTGCGGTGCTTGACCTTGCGGGGGATCAGCATGGTCTCAACCCTCCTGGCCCGCGGTGGTCGCCGCGGCGTCGGTGGCCGGCGCCTCGGGCGCGGTCGCCGGAGCCTCGGTGGCCTGGGTCGCGGGAGCGGTGTCGCGGTCGCCGCGGCCACCCGGCCGGCGGCGCTCCGGACGGCC
>NZ_QUAL01000410.1 GCF_003579925.1 Jiangella rhizosphaerae
GTGCCCGAGCCGGCGCCGTCCGCCGCCGGCCGGGGGAGCGGGGCGGACGGTGCCGGGCCCGCGGCGCCGCCCGGTGCGGCCGCCGCCACCAGGAGACCGGCGGCGCAGAGCGCGAGCAGCGGACGAGACCGGCGCATGGGACCTCCCGGGCAGAGGCGCCGAAAGCGGCGCAGCTTCCGGGGAGCCTAGGGGCGCACGGCGGCCCGTGCCGAGAGGTCGCCCCTGTCAGATCACCGCCATGGCAGAAACCCGCCACGGAGCGAACCGCGGTCAGACCCGGCGGCGCAGCGCCCGGACGGAGAGCGGCGCGAACACCGCGGCGATGGCGGCCGCCCAGATCAGCGACTGCACGGCCGGGGTGGCCGCGGACGCGACGTGCCACTCGGTGCCGGCGGTGTCGTCGCCGACCATGAGGGCGCGGCAGGCGTCGGACAGAATGGTGACCGGGTTGGCCTCGACGATCGGCTGCAGCCAGCCGGGCATCGTGCTGGTGGGTGCGAACACGTTGCTGACGAACGTCACGGGGAACAGCGCCGTGAACCCGAACAGCTGCACCTTCTCGGGATCCTTCGCCACGACGCCGACCAGCACCGACACCCACGAGAACGCGAGCGCGAACACCAGCATGAGCCCCACCGCGGCCAGCAGCGACCAGATGTCGGTGCCGATGCGGAAGCCGAGGATCATGCCGATGGCCAGCAGCAGGAAGATCGACCACGCCTGCTTGACCTGGTCGGCGATGATGCGCCCGGCCATGGGCGCCCACCGAGCGATGGGCAGCGACCGGAGGCGGTCGAAGACGCCCTTGGTGAGGTCGATGTTCAGGCCCGTGCCGACGTACATGGTGATGAACAGCATGTTCATGACGATGATGCCGGGCAGCGCGAACGTGAGGTACTCGCTGGTCGACCCCGCGATGGCGCCGCCGAACACGTAGGTGAACAGCAGCACGAACATGATCGGCTGGATGCTGAAGTCGCCCAGCTCCCACGGGTTGTGCCGGACCTGGACGATGGTGCGCCAGGCCAGGGTCATGGTCTGCCGGACGCCCTCGCCGATGCCGACGCGCGGGCTCAGCTCGGCCGGTGTGGGGCGGGTGGCGGTGAGGGTGGTCATGCCGGCCTCCTCTCGGAGTCGTCCTCGGTGTCGTCGTCGACCGGCCGCCCGGTGAGCGACAGGAACACCTCGTTGAGGCTGGCGCCGCGCAGCGTCAGCTCGGTGACCAGCACGCCGGCGTCGTCGAGCCGCCGGACCACGGCCGGCAGCACCGCGGGGTCGGTGACCGGAGCGGTGACCCTGGGGCCGTCGACCTCGGGGGTCGCCTCGGTCAGCTCGGCCACGACGGAGGTGACGACCGGCAGGTGCGAGTCATCCTCGGGGCGCACGACCAGCGTCTGCGAGCCGGTCTTGGCCTTGAGCTCGTCGGGCGTGCCGGCGGCGATGACACGGCCGTGGTCGATGACGGTGATCTCGTCGGCCAGCGCGTCGGCCTCGTCGAGGTACTGCGTGGTCAGCAGCACGGTGACGCCGCCGGCGACCAGCCCGCGGATGAGCGACCACAGCTCGTTGCGGGCGCGTGGGTCGAGGCCGGTGGTGGGCTCGTCGAGGAACAGGATGGACGGCCGGCCGACGAGGCTGGCGGCGAGGTCGAGCCGGCGCCGCATGCCGCCGGAGTAGGTCTTGGCGGCGCGGTCGGCGGCATCGGTGAGGTCGAAGCCGGACAGCAGTTCGCGCGCCCGCTGCTTGGCCGCGGGCCGCGGCATGCCCAGCAGCCGGCCGATGAGCAGCAGGTTCTCGGTGCCGGTGAGCATCTCGTCGACCGCGGCGTACTGGCCGGTCAGCCCGACGAGCTGCCGCACCTGGTGCGCCTGGCGGACGACGTCGTAGCCGCCGACGGAGGCGTGGCCGTCGTCGGGCCGCAGCAGCGTGGCGAAGATGCGGACGGCGGTGGTCTTGCCGGCACCGTTGGGGCCGAGCAGCCCGAGCACCGTCCCGGCGCGCACGGTGAGGCTGACGCCGTCGAGTGCCGTGGTCTCGCCGAAGCGCCGCACGAGCCCTTCGGCCTGGATGGCGTGGTCCATGGGGAACCTCCTCGTTCCACCTGGCAGGAGTCCAGCATGCCGCGCGACTCCGACAATGTCGGTGGCCGCTGCCATGCTGATTCGGTGCCGCCTCCCGAGCTGCCGCCCGACGACGTGCTCACCGGCCTGCTGCTGGCCGGTGACGAGACGGCGTTCGCGCAGGTCGTCGACGCGTGGTCGCCGGGCATGCGCCGGCTGGCCCGGGTCTACGTGTCGACGGACGAATCCGCGGCCGAGGTGGTTCAGGAGGCGTGGCTGGCCGTCGTCCGCGGCATCGGCACGTTCGCCGGGCGGTCGTCGCTGCGCACCTGGGTCTACCGCATCGTCGCCAACGTCGCACGGCGGCACGGCGGCCGCGAGGCGCGGACGGTCCCGGCCAGCAGCCGCCGGCGCCGTGGCCCGAGCAGGCGCTCCTGGCGGCCGAGGTCCGCGCCGAGGTGGCCGCCGCCCTGGCCGAGCTGCCGGCCCGGCAGCGCGTCGTCATCACCCTGCGCGACGTGCACGGCTACGACTCCGCCGAGGTGTGCTCGATACTGGAGATCTCGATGGCGAACCAGCGGGTGCTGCTGCACCGGGCCCGGGCGGCGGTCCGGCTCCGGCTCGAGCGGTACTTCCACCCCGCCGTCCGAGGAGAGGAGGTGACGCCGTGACCGATCCGGCCGAGTCGCTGAACGACCCCGTCGAGCCGCTCGCCTGCGCCGAGCTGGTCGAGCTGGTCACCGCGTTCCTCGAGGGCGACCTCGACCAGGCAGCGGAACGCCGCGTGGTCGACCACATCTCCCACTGCGACGGCTGCGACCTGTACGTCGACCAGGTGCGGCAGACCACCGAGGTGCTGGCCGGGCTGGCCGGCGACGCACCGCTCTCGGCGCAGGACCGCGAACGGCTGCTGGCCGCGTTCCGCGAGTCGTCGCGCTGACGGCGTAACGCCGCGCGGCTCCGCTGACACTGCACGGGCAGAACCCTTCGCCCGTCGTCAACGGAGACCGCCATGTCGAAGCGCGAGCCCTTCCCGTGCACGCTGCGCCGGCGGCTGCGTCCGCTGCAGCTGGCCGTCGTCCTGCAGGGGATCCTGCTGTGGGTGCCGATCGAGAAGCTGTTCCTGAGCGAGATCGGCTTCGACGCCATGACCATCGGCGTCATGACCGCCGTCTACGCCGCGATGGTGCCGCTGATCGAGATCCCGTCCGGCGTGCTGGCCGACCGGTGGAGCCGGCGGTCGGTGCTGCTCACGGGCACGGCGGGGCTGGCGGGCGCGGCACTGCTCGGCGGCCTGAGCACCGGCGTCCCGCTGTACCTCGCCAGCGCGATGTCGCTGGGCGTCTACTTCGCGATGTCCACCGGCACCCTGGACGCCGTCGTCTACGACACGGTGCTCGAGGAGACCGGGAGCAGCGACCTCTACGAGCGTGCCCTCGGCCGGGTCCGCCTGATCGAGAGCGTCGCGCTGGTGACCAGCTCGCTGGCCGGCGGCTGGCTGGCCAGCGAGCTGTCGCTGCGGGCGACCTACTTCCTGACCGTGCCGTTCATGCTGGCGGCGGCCGTGGCGCTGCTGTGGTTCCGGGAGCCGCGGCTGCACGAGACCGCCCGGCCGGCGTCGCTGCGCGGGCACCTGGCGGAGACGTACCGGGTCCTCGGCGACCGCGGCCGCCTGCTGCCGGTCGTCGCGGCGATCGTGCTGGCCGCCGGCACCACGTCGCTGGTCTTCGAGTTCGGCCCGCTCTGGCTGGTCGCGCTGGCCGTGCCGGCGGTCGCCTACGGACCGTACTGGGCGGCGCTGACCGCGGCGTTCGGCGTCGCCGGTGCGCTGGCCGGGCGGATCCGGCTGGACTCCCCGCGGGTGACGGCCGGCGCGACGGTGCTGCTCGCGGCGACCGGCCTGGTGCTGACCACCGGCGCCGCGGCCGCGCTGATCGTGCCGGCGCAGGTCCTCATGGCCGTGCTCACCATCCTCGCCGGGATCCACCTGTCGAAGCTGCTGCACGACGCGGTGCCGTCCGCCGTCCGCTCCGGGGTCGCCTCCGGCGTGAGCGCGCTGTCGTGGATCGCGTTCCTGCCGGTGGCGCTGGTCGCGGGTGCGGTGATCGACGGTGGCGGGCCGCGGTCGGCGGGCTGGATCGTGCTCGCGACGGCGGTCCTGACCGGCGCGCTGCTGGTCGCCCTCGCCCGCCGCTCGGTGGCGGCGGCCGCGGAGGTGACGGACCGGGTGCCCGAGCCGGAGCTCGTCGGCGCTCGTTGACGTCCGAAACCTTCAAGCCCGGCGCGGCGGAACGCGGGAGCATGGCGGCATGGACATCACCGCTGCTTCCGCGTTCATGGCCGGCCACGCTCGCCAGCTGGACCGGCTCCGGTTCGCCCTGCTGACCGGCTCCGGGAACCGTGCGGCGACGCTGGCCGCGCTGGCGGGCTACCGCAACCCCGACGGCGGCTTCGGGTGGAGCCTCGAGCCCGACCTGCGCTCCCCGGAGAGCCAGCCCGGCGCCGCGCTGCACGCGTTCGAGGTGCTCGCCGAGACCGGCCCGGGCGACACCGGCCTCGCCGGCCCGCTGTGCGACTGGCTGGCGTCGGTGACGCTGCCCGACGGCGGACTGCCGTTCGCGCTGCCGGTCACCCAGCCGGCCGGCACGTCGCGCTGGTGGGTCGACGCCGACCACACGACGTCGTCACTGCAGATCAGTGCGGCGGTCGCCGGTCAGGCGCACCGCGCGGCCGCACTCGACCCCGTCGTCGCCGGGCATCCCTGGCTGGAGCGGGTGACCGAGTTCTGCCTGCGCCGCATCGCCGAGACGGAGCGGCCGCACGCCCTCGAGCTGATGTTCTCGCTGGTCTTCCTCGACACCGTCCACGACAGCCGGCCCGAGGCGGCCGCCCTGTTGGAGCGGTGGGGCCGGCTGGTGCCGTCGGACGGCGGCATCCCCGTCGAGGGCGGCATCGAGGGCGAGGCGATGCACCTGCTCGACCTGTCGCCGGAGCCGGACCGCCCGCTGCGCGCACTGCTCGACCCGGACGCCGTCGAGAAGGACCTCGACCGGCTGGAGGGGCTGCAGCAGGACGACGGCGGCTGGGTCGTCGACTTCGCGTCGTCGTCGCCGGCCGGCGCCCTGGAGTGGCGGGGCTACCAGACGGTGTGGGCGGTGCGGACGCTGCTCGCCCACGGCCGCCGCTAGGCCGGCCGACGCACGCAGGTGTAGGCGCCGAACAGGCCGGCGTCGTCGTACTCGACGCCGGCGATGTCGAAGCCGGCGTGGTCGAGCATGGGCTCGAGCAGCCAGCGGAACGTGCTGTGCTCGGTGCGCACGTGCTCGGCGTAGTCGGCGCCGGTGTAGCCCCGCTCGGGGTCGTCGACGCCGCCGGCCACCCAGGCGTCCATGACCTGCTCGGTCGTCTCGGACGGGAAGTCGTAGACGAGGTCGCGCAGGCGCAGCACGCCGCCCGGCCGCAGGATGCGGGCGATGCGGTGCAGCGCGACGACCTTCCAGAAGTCGGGCAGCTGGTGCAGTGCGTGCCGCGTGTAGACGGCGTCCGCCGGCTCGCCCACGTGGTCGTAGCTGAGGAACCCGGCCTGCACGAGCTCCAGCGTGACGCCCGCCTCCTGCGCCCGCGACCGCAGGTGGGCGATCATCGCCGGCGACACGTCGACAGCCACGACGCGGTCGAACCGCGCGGCCGCGGGGACCGCGAACTGCCCGGTGCCGGCGCCGAGGTCGACCACCGAGCGCACGCCCCGATCGGCCAGCAGCGCGATGTCAGAGGCGGCGTCGGGGTAACCCTGCTTGCGGTCGAATCCGGCGACGAAGGCGGGGTCGAGGTGTTCCGGGCCGGCGTGGGCGGTCTCGTCGAGCATCCAGGTCGGGCGCATGCTCCCGATCGTCACATGCGAGCGCGCTCGTCCGCAGCGGGATTTTCCGCGGCCGCCGGCGCGACAGTGCTGCCGAGCAGCGCGAGCGCCTGCTCGGACGGGCTGCCGGGCTCCGCGTGGTAGGCGATCACCAGCTGGCCCGGCGCGCTGGTGACGGCCAGCGTCTCGTACGCGAGCGTGAGCTCGCCGACCATCGGGTGCCGGAACCGCTTGGTGCCGGCCACCTTCGCGCGCACGTCGTGGCGGGCCCAGAGCCGGCGGAACACCTCGCTCTTCAGCGACAGCTCGCCGACCAGTTCGGTGAGCCGCGGGTCGTCGAGATCGGCGCCGGCGGCGGCGCGCAGGCTGGCGACGGTGTCGGCGGCCAGCGCCTCCCAGTCGGGGTAGACGTCGCGGGCCACGGGGTCGAGGAAGAACGAGCGCACCTGGTTGGCGCCCGGCCGCTGGCACGAGTTGAGCGCGGCGGCCAGCGGGTTGGCCGCCAGCACGTCGAGGTACCGGCCGACCACGAGCGCCGGCGTGAACGCCCAGCTGTGGATCAGCCGGGCCGCGCCCGGGCTCACCCGTTCCGGCCGCGGGTGCGGCCGGCGCCGCCGCGTCGCCGGGCGGGCCAGTTCGCGCAGGTGGGCGACGGCGTCGTCGTCGAGGCCGAGCACCCGGGCCAGCGACTCGATGACCTGCTCGGACGGATGCTTGTCGCGGCCCTGCTCGAGGCGGACGTAGTAGTCAGCGCTGACGCCGGCCAGCATCGCGACCTCCTCGCGGCGCAGCCCCGGCACCCGCCGCCTGCCGTGACCGTCGGGCAGCCCGACGTCGGCCGGGCGGGCGAGCTCGCGCCGCGCCCGCAGGTACTCGCCGAGCCGGTTGTCACCATCAGCCATGCCCACGAGCGTATGACCGCGGCCGGCGTCGTTGGGTGGCCGTGCGACTCCCAGGGTCGCTCCTCCTGGTCGTCACGCGGTCTGGTTGCGCCGCTCGTTCCGGCCGACCGTGGAGGCATGACGACAGCACAGAGCACTGACAGACTGGCCGGCCGCGTCGCGGTGGTCACCGGCGCGACGAGCGGGATCGGCGAGGCGACCGCCCGCCGGCTCGCCGCCGACGGTGCCGCCGTCGCCGTCATCGGCCGCCGCGAGGACCGGCTGAAGGCCGTCGCGGCGGAGATCGGCGGCTACGCGGTTCCGGCCGACGTCGCGGACCTCGCCGCCGTGACGGCCGCGGCCGACGCCATCCGCGCTGAGCTCGGCCGCGTCGACCTCGTCGTCGCCAACGCCGGCGTCATGCTGGCCGCGCCATTCGAGTCGGCCGACACCCGCGAGTGGGACCAGATGATCGCGACGAACGTCAACGGCCTGCTCTACACCGGCCGGGCGTTCGCCGGCGACCTCATCGCCGCGGCGGCCGACGGCGGCCCGGCCGACCTGGTCCACGTCGGGTCGATCGGCGGGCACCAGGTCTTCCCGCACTACGCCGTCTACGACGCGACGAAGGCCGCCGTCGCGCATCTCACGAGGAACCTGCGCGCCGAGCTCGGGCCGCGCCGGGTCCGGGTCAAGAACGTCGAACCCGGCCTCGTCCCAACCGAGCTGGGCGCCGGGATGCTCGACGGTGCGAACCGGGAGCGCCTTGCCGAGTGGCGTGGGTCGATGGAGACCCTCACCTCCGACGACATCGCCGACGCCATCGCCTACGCCGTCGCCGTCCCGGCCCGGCTCAACGTGGCCGAGCTGATCCTCGTCCCGACCGAACAGGGCTGAGCCGGCGGCGGTTCTTCGCGCGTTCGCCAGCGCCGCGGCGTCCGGCTGTGCCATGATCAGCCGCGATGAACATGAGTCTCACTAGCAACATATTCGGTCAAACCGACCTCGCCGACCCGAGCCGGCTCACGGCGGAGGAGATTACTGCGTCGGTGGTCGACGTGTACCGCGAACTGGCCACCCGCGTCGATCTTCGTCCCGGCCCGGACGTGGACGGCCTGTTCGACCGGCTGGTGCGGCTCGTGGTCACGGCGCCGGCGGACGCCGTTCCGGCGGTGCTCGAGGACGTGGAGATCAAGGAACTCGCCCCGCGGCTGCGCGCGCTGTGCGGCCGCGGTGAGAGCGAGCTGGAGCTGACGTGGGCGAACCGGGTCGTCGCGGGGCCGTCCCCCCGCGACGAACTGGCCCGGTTCCCCTACACCGCCAACTATCGCCAGCTCAGCCGCATGGAGATCGGCATCCTGGCGTCGGCGCTCCCGCGCCGGGTGCGGTCGCTGGCGTTCGTCGGGTCCGGGCCGCTGCCGCTGAGCTCGCTGCATCTGGCGCACGATCTGGACGTCCACGTGGACAACCTGGACCGCGACCCCGTCGCCCTGCAGGCCGGTGCCCGGGTCGCCGCGGCGCTCGGCTACGACGCGCTCTGCTTCCGCGAGGCCGACGTGCTCGATGCCGACCTGTCCGGCTACGACGTGGTCGTGCTGGCCGCGCTGGTCGGCGACACGGCCGCGGAGAAGCGGCGGATCATGGCCCACCTGGCCGCGAGCATGCGGCCGGGCGCGATCCTGCTCGCCCGCAGCGCCCGCGGCCTGCGCACGCTGCTCTACCCGCCGATCGACCGGACCGCGCTCGACGGTTTCGAGCCCCTGACGGAGGTGCACCCGGTGAACGACGTCATCAACTCGGTGATCCTGGCCCGGGCAGGAGGCTGACGTGGCGACCCTGCTCATGGTGGAGAGCTGGGTGCAATCCACCGGGCTCGCGCTGCCGCCGCTGCTGCGCGAGCTCGGCCACGACTACATCCTGTTCACCAAGGACCCGGCCCTCTACCCCGACGTCGACGGCGCCCCGCACCCGGTCGTGCGCGACGCCGACGAGGTGATCGTCGTCGACACGAACGACCGGGCCGCCATGACCGGCGCCGTCATCGGCATCGTCTGCCGCCGGCACATCGACGGCGTGCTCACGACCTGCGACTACTACCTCGACGCGGTCGCCGAGCTGAGCCGGATGCTCGGGCTGGCCGGCGCGTCGCCGGACATCATGCGGCGGGCGGTGCGCAAGGACGCGGTCCGGACGGTGCTGCGGCGGGCCGGGCTGCCCGGGCCCCGGTTCGCCGTCGCTGCGACGTGGGAGGACGCGCTGGCCGGCGCGGCCGCACTCGGGTTCCCGCTGGTCGCGAAGCCGGTCGACCTCAACTCCGGGACGTCGGTGCACCTGGTCGACGGCGAGGCCGCGCTGAAGGACGCGTTCTACGAGGTCACCGGCGTCGAGCGGAACACCCGCGATCAGCCGCTGGCCCGCCGGCTGCTGCTGGAGGAGCTCCTCCAGGGCCCCGAGGTCAGCGTCGAGGCGGTCACCGTCGCCGGCCGGACGACGGTCCTCGGCATCACCGGCAAGAGCGTCACGCCGACGTTCGTCGAGGCCGGGCACGTGTTCCCGGCGCCGCTGCCGCCGCCGGTCGCCGCCGAGGTCACCGAGCACGTCCAGGCCGCCCTGACCGCGATCGGGTACTCGCACGGGCTGAGCCACACCGAGCTGCGGCTGACGCCGTCGGGGCCCCGGATCGTCGAGATCAACCCGCGGCAGGGCGGCGGGTACGTGTTCGACCTGGTCCGCACGGTGACCGGGGTGAACCCGCTGGCGCTGCTGGTCGACCTCGCGCTCGGGCGGACGCCGCGGCTCGACGTCGGCGCGACCGGCACGGCCGCCGTCGCGTTCGTGCTCCCGCCGGTCGACGGCGTCGTCACCGGCGTCGAGGGCCGCGAGGAACTGGACGCGAACCCCGCGGTCGCCCGGTGGCAGCTCGACGTCCCCGGACCGGTCCGCCGGCCGCGCGACAACAACGACCGCGCCGGCCACGTGCTCGCGGTCGACCCGGACGGCGACCGGGCCGGCGAGCTGGCCGCCACCGCCGTCGCCTCGCTGCGGCTGCGCATGGCCGGCGGCGAGACCGTCGCCCCGCTAGCGGTCGGCTAGGAACAGCTCCACCACCGGCACCTCGACGTCCGGCCGCACCGTCGGCAGGCGCAGCGTGAGCGTGCCCGGCGGCTGCCCGCCCGGCGTGGTGTTCCAGGCCTGCTGACCGGGTGCGAGCCGGACCGTCGCCAGCTCCGAGCCGTCGTTCAGCAGCTGCGCGTAGCGCACCCGATCGGCCAGGCCGCGCAGGTGCACGTGCTCGAACGGCCAGGCGAACAGGTGCACGTACAGCCGGTCGCCGCGCTGGGTGAGGACGGCGCCCGGCGGCAGCCCGGGCGCCACCGCCGCCGCGATGCCGGGGTCGGCGGGCCCGGCGCCCACGACCGACCGCCGGTGCAGCCGCATCCACCGCGCCAGCGCGGCCAGCGTCGTGGCGTCGCGCGCCGGGATCGCGCCCCGTCCGTCCGGCCCGATGTTGAGCAGCAGGTTGCCGCCCTTCGAGACGGTGTCGACCAGCATGCGCACCAGCAGGTCCGGCGTCTTGACCCTGGTGTTGTCGCGGTCGTAGCCCCAGCTGCCGTTCAGCGTCTGGCAGGCCTCCCACGTGATCGGCGCGCCGTCCGGGCCGCGCATGGGCTCGGCAGGCTGGTACTGCTCCGGCGTGACGAGGTCACCGGGGACGCCCAGACGGTCGTTCACGACGACGTCCGGCTGCAGCTTGCGGACCAGCGCCAGCAGCTCGTCGGCCGCCCAGTCCTCCGGGTACTTGCCGCGCCACCCGTCGCGGTCCTCGGGGTAGGTGTAGTCGAAGAACAGGTAGTCGACGCGCCCGTAGCCGGTGAGCAGCTCGCGCACCTGCTCGTGCAGGTAGGCACGGTAGCGTCCCATGTCGCGGGTCGCGTTCAGCGCCTGCGCGCCGGGGTCGTCGCGGCGCGGGTGCAGGTAGTCGACGGTGAAGTCGGGATGGTGCCAGTCGATGAGGGAGTGGTACAGCCCCACCCGCAGACCCTCGGCACGCACGGCGCCGGTGAACTCCGCGACGAGGTCGCGCCCGCAGGCGGCGGCCGACGTGTAGTCGCTGACGCCGGAGTCCCACAGCGCGAAGCCGTCGTGGTGCTTCGTGGTCAGCACGACGTAGCCCATGCCGGCCTCCTTCGCGGCGCGGGCGATGGCCCGGGCATCGAAGAGGTCGGGGTCGAACACGTCGGCGTACCGCTCGTACACCTCGGCCGGCATCCGCTCGCGCGACATCACCCACTCGTGCCGGGCGGCCATCGAGTAGAGGCCGAAGTGCACGAACATCCCGAACCGCGCCTGGGTGAACCAGTCGCGGCCGGGGACCGCGGGTGCCGTCGTCGCCATGCGTTCCTCACTCCCATCCAGCTGCCGGCCGCCCATCGTCCCGCAGCCGGGGTCTTGACACAGCGGCGGGGACGACGGTTTCCTATCGCTCAATCGATAGACGATAAGTGATCCGCGATCATACTCCGAGAGGACGCCGGATGAACCCCACGCAGGACGGTTATCCGACCGGCCACACCCCCTTGCTGTCCGAGCCGCCCGGCCGGCCGCCGCGCGAGCTGGTCGAGGCGCTGTCCGGGGTGAGCGCGGCGACCGCCTGCGCGAAGCTGCACCACCAGGGCATCACCCGCACCTTCATCGACGGGCCCGCACCGCTGCACCGCGACGCCGAGATCCGGGTCACCGGAGCGGCCGTCACGCTGCAGTTCATGCCGCAGCGCGAGGACGTCTTCACCGGGGTGGGGCAGGAGGACGCGGAGCGGCGCTCGGCGCTGTGGGCGGTGCTGGAGTCGATCCGGCCGGGCGACGTGCTGGTCGTGTCGGCGCAGGCGGCCCAGCGCACCGGCTGCCTCGGCGACATGCTGGTCCGCTACTTCAAGCTGCGCGGCGGCGCCGGCATCGTCGTCGACGGGCGCATCCGCGACGCCGGCCGGGTGCGCGCGCTCGGGGTGCCGGTCTGGTGCACCGGCGTCACCCCGCATTATGCGTCGCAGACCGAGTTGTTCCCGTACGCCTACAACGTGCCGGTCGCGGTCGGCGGGGCGCTGGTGCGGCCCGGCGACCTGGTGATCGCCGACGACGACGGCGCCGTCGTGGTGCCGCCGTCGCACGCCCAGGCCATCGCCGACGACGCGCTGGCCCACCAGGACAAGGAGGAGTTCGCGCGCCGGCGGCTCGACGCCGGCGGCCGGCTGTCCGACTACTACCCGCTGACCGGCCGGGGCCTGGAGGAGTACGTCGCCCACCACGGCTCCAACGGCCGGTAGCGCTGCACGACCTTGTCATCCATCGGATCTACGCAACGAAGCGAGCGGAGAGATGCCCATGAACAGGCGGCGATTCCTGACGGCCGGGGTGCTGGCCTCGGCGGTGCTGACGGCGTCGGCATGCGGCGGCGGTGACGACGACGTCGCGGGCGGCGACGGCGGCGACACCACGCTGCGCATGATCGTCAACATCACCCCCAACCTCACCGAGCAGTTCTGGAACGAGCTGTTCGACCTCTACGAGGCGGAGAACCCGGGCATCACGGTCGAGCTGGAGCTCACCGGCACCATCGAGGCGGAGGCCAAGCTGCAGCAGGACCTCGCCGCGGGCGACCCGCCCGACATCGCCCAGCACGTCATCCCGAACCCGGAGACGGCCGAGCTGTTCGTCGACCTGTCCGGCGAGGACTGGGCCGCCGACACCCCGCTGTTCGAGGACTACGCCATCGACGGCAAGCACTACGTCGTGGGCGTGGGCGAGCAGATCCAGTCGCTGGTCTTCTACAACAAGGCAGCGTTCGAGGAGGCGGGCGTCGACGCCACGCAGCTGCAGACCATCGCGCAGTTCGAGGACGCGATGCGCAAGCTCCAGGCGGCCGGCTACGTGCCGCTGCAGTCGGCCGGCCAGTGGGTCACCGGCGCGCAGTTCACCATGCTCGCCGACGCCGGCGTGCTCACCGAGGACCCGGACTGGGTGGTCAAGCGCAAGGACGGCGAGACGACGTTCGCCGACAGCGGCTACCTGCGCTACTTCGAGCTGTACGAGTCGTGGCTGGACCAGGGCTTCCTCAGCCAGAGCGCGCTCGGCCTGGAGTACCCCGACGGGCAGGCCGCGTTCCTCGAGGGCGAGTCCGCGATGTACATCATGGGCTCGTACTTCGTGCCGGCCGCCGACGACGCCGGGCTGAGCGACCAGATCGGCGTCATCCCGGTGCCGACCGACGGGGAGTACCCGCCCGGCCAGTTCGGCAACATGGCGCAGCCGTACACCGTCGTCGAGGCCTCCGACGCGAAGGAGGAGGCGATCGACCTCGTCGAGTGGCTGGTCACCGACGAGGAGGCGATCGAGATCCAGCTCGCCGCCGACGGCAACCTGCGCAAGGGCTTCAGCTACGACGTCTCCAGCCTCGGCGAAGGCGTTCAGGCGATCCTCGACGCCAGCCCGATGGTCATCGTCAAGCAGGGCGAGCGCCAGCCGGTGCACGGCTACGCCGAGGAGCTGAACACCCAGGTCCAGTCCCTGTTCACCGGCTCCTCCGCCGGTGACGTCGCGACGAACCTGGACACGTGGTGGGACTCGCAGCGCTGAAGGCGAGCCCGGCGCGGGCGGACGGCGACCCGCCCGCGCCGGCTCCCGGCCACCATCCCGGCCCGGCCGCCGCCGTCCGGCGCCGCCGGCTGCGCG
>NZ_QUAL01000411.1 GCF_003579925.1 Jiangella rhizosphaerae
TTCGAGCTCGACCACGTGGAGCTGGAGTTCACCGACGACGCGATCGAGGCGGTCGCCGACCTCGCGCTGCTGCGCGGCACCGGTGCGCGCGGGCTGCGGGCCATCCTGGAAGAGGTCCTGCTGCACGTCATGTACGAGGTCCCGTCGCGCGACGACGTCGCCCGCGTCGTCATCACCCGCGAGGTGGTCGACGCCAACGTGCTGCCCACCCTGGTCCCGCGTGAGGGCCCGCGCAAGCGCGAGCGCCGCGAGAAGTCCGCCTGACGCCCGACTTCCGCGCGAGACATTGGCCGATCCGACGAACACGGCGGCCCTGAGCTGCGGTTGAATCCGCCCATGAGCGACACACTCGTCCTGCGTGGCGGCACCGTGTTCGACGGCCTCGGCTCACCCGGCGCGGTGGCCGACGTCGTCATCGCCGGTGGCGTGATCCGCGCGGTCGGCGACGCCCGCGAGCACCACGCCACCGGCGCCCGAGTCGTCGACTGCGACGGCCTCTACGTCGCGCCGGGCTTCGTCGACGCCCACTCGCACAGCGACATGGTCCCGCTGATGGACGACCCGCAGCCGTTCAAGCTGCTCCAGGGCGTCACCACCGAGGTGGCCGGCAACTGCGGGTTCAGCTTCGCCCCGCTCGACGAGGCGTCGGCAGCCGTCGTCCAGGAGATGTACGGCGAGCTGGGCTGCGACATCCCGCCGCCGCCGGGCTCGTTCGCCGCCTTCCTCGACCTCGTCGAGAAGCACGGCCCCACCAACCATCTGGCGTACCTCGTCGGGCACCACACGCTGCGGCTCACCGCCAACGGCGCCGGCGACGAGCTGCGCCCCGGCGCCGTCGAGCACATGCAGCGGCTGGCCGCCGAGGCGTTCGAGGCCGGCGCCGTCGGCTTCTCCACCGGGCTCATCTACCCGCCCGGCTGCTTCGCCGGACGAGCCGAGCTGGAGGCGATCGCCCGGGTCGCCGGCGCGTACGGCCGTACGTACGCCACCCACATGCGCGACGAGGGCCGCTACGTCGAGGACGCCATCGACGAGGCGGTCGCGGTCGCCAGGGCCGGCGGCGTGCGGCTGCAGATCTCGCACTGCAAGGCCGCCGGGCGGGCCGCGCACGGCAAGAGCGCCGCCCTGCTGGAGCGCATCGAGGCGGCCCGGCTGGCCGGCGTCGACGCCATGGGCGACCAGTACCCGTACCTCGCCGGCGGGACGGTGCTGCTCGCGCTGCTGCCCAACCGCGCGGCCGAGGGCGGCGCCGCGGCCATGACCGCCCGGCTGTCCGACCCCGCCTACCGCGTCGGGCTGCGCGCCGACGCCGAGCGCGGCGACCCCGGCGACGGCATGTGGGCCAACACGACGGCGGCGCAGGTCATCGTCACCGGCCACCGCGACCCGGACGCCGTCGGCCGCACCGTCGCCGACCTCGCGGCCGCCCGCGGCCAGGCCGCCGACCCGTTCGACACCCTCTGCGACCTCGTCGTCGAGGACCCCGCCGCGATGATCGTCGTGGAGATGATGGCCGAACCGGACGTGCGGGCGATCATGGCCAGCCCGCTGGTCGGCATCGGCTCGGACAACGGCCCGCCGATGGGGCTGCAGCACCCGCGCACCTACGGCTGCTTCCCGCGGCTGCTCGGGACGTACGTCCGCGAGCAGGGCGTGCTCACCTGGAACGAGGCGATCCGCAAGGCGACGTCGCTGATCGCCCGCCAGTTCGGGCTGGCCGGCCGCGGCGTGCTGCTGCCCGGCGCGCACGCCGACGTCACGGTCCTCGACCCCGTGCGCATCGGCCACCGGGGCAGCTACACCGACCCCGCCGTGACCCCGGACGGCATCGAGATGGTCGTCCTGGGCGGCCGGGTGGTCGTCGACGGCGGCGGCTTCACCGGCGAGCGGGCCGGCCGGGTGCTGCGCGCCTGACCGGTCGCCGCCACACGTCGGTACATGCCGACGAGTTCTGCCGCCCGAGGTCGTCGGATCGGACAAAGACGTGACCCGTGTCACGGGGCCAGGCTGTCTCAAGCCGACCGCGAGGTCCGGGCGGCGGCGGGTCCCACAAGGCAACGAGAACTTGTGCGGATCACCTGCTCTCCCGAAGGAGTGTCATGCGCACACGCCGGAAGGTCACGCTCGCCGCGGCCTTGACACTGCTCCTCGCGGCCTGCGGCGGCTCCGACGGCGGCGACGGTCCGGCCGAGGCGGGCGGGAACGCCGAACCCGTCGTCGACGGCACGTTCACCACCGCGGTCTCCGCCGACCCGGGCAACCTGCATCCGCATCTGACGGTGCTCGCGGCGACCCGCGCCATCGCCAACTACCTGTACGACCGGCTGGTCTACTTCACCGTCGACGGTGAGGAGCTGCCCTGGCTGGCGGAGTCGTGGGAGGTCACGCCGACCACCGTCACGTACACGCTGCGCGACGGCGTCACCTGCTCCGACGGCACGCCGCTGACGGCGTCGGACGTGGCGGCCAACTTCCAGTTCGTCGTCGACGACGCGAACGTGTCGCCGGTGCGCGGCGTGCTGGTCCCGGCCGAGATGACGACGACCGCCGACGACGCCGCCCGCACCGTCACCATCACGGTGCCCGCGCCGGACCCGTTCCTGCTGCAGAGCACCGGCGACCTCTTCATCGCCTGCAAGGCCGGCCTGGACGACCCGTCGCTGCTGGAGGAGGACGGCATCGGCACCGGGATGTTCGAGCTGACCGAGGTGGTCCGCGACGACCATTACACCTTCCAGCGCCGCGACGACTACACGTGGGGACCCGACGGCGCCACGGCCGCCGACCAGGGGACGCCCGCCACCGTGAACGTCCGGGTCATCGCCAACGAGTCGACGGCGGCGAACCTGCTGCTGTCCGGCGAGCTGAACGCCGCCTCCGTGGTGGGCCCGGACCGCCAGCGGCTGGAGCAGCAGTACGAGCAGGTCACCACGCGTGCGGTCGTCGGCGAGCTGTTCTTCAACCAGGCCGCGGGCAACCCCGGCGCCGACGACGCCGTCCGCGCGGCCCTCGCCCAGGCGCTGGACTTCGAGGAACTGATGTCGGTGGTCACCGGCGGCTACGGACAGCGCTCGGAGGCGCTGGCCATCATCGACCCGGTCGCCTGCCGCTACGACGCCGTCGACGGCCACCTGCCGGAGCAGGACACCGAGGCGGCCGCCGCCGCACTCGACGCGGCCGGCTGGACCGCGGGCTCGGACGGCACGCGCAGCAAGGACGGCGCCCCACTGCAGCTGGAGCTGATCTACAACAGCACCCGCGGCGACACCACCGCCGCCGCGGCAGAGCTGATCGCGTCGACGTGGACCGAGCTCGGCGTCGCCGCCACCACGCGCGGCCTGCCGCCGACGGAGTACAACGAGGTGGTGTTCGGCACCGGGTCGTGGGGCGCGGCGCTGCTGCCGGTGAACCTGCGGCTGCCCAGCCAGATGGTGCCGTTCCTCTCCGGTCCGGCGCCGGCCGACGGCGGCGTGAACCTCGCCTCGATCGACAACCCCGGCTACGCGGCCGCCGTCGCCGAGGCGATGACGCTGCCCGGCCAGGAGGGCTGCGCCAAGTGGCAGGAGGCGGAGGAGGCGCTGTTCGCCGAGAACGACGTGCTGCTCTTCGCCGACGAGACGGTCCCGGTGTTCCTCGACGGCGTCACCGCCGAGCGCGGCGGCGACGGCCTCATCCCGCCGACGATCCGGCTGACGGCCTCGTGACGGCACCCGTCGCCGCACCACCCGCGCCCACGCGGACCCGGGTGTCCGCGTGGGCCGGCAACCCGTGGGCCGGGTTCCTCCTGCGCCGGCTGGGCCGGCTGGCGGTGTCGCTCGCGGTCCTGGTCACGCTCGCCTTCGGGATGATCCACCTGATCCCCGGCGACCCGGTGCGGGCGGCACTCGGCGTCACCGCGCCGCCGGACCTGGTCGACGCGCGGCGCGAGGCGCTCGGGCTGAACGACCCGATCGGCGTGCAGTACGTCGATTACGTGCGGTCGCTGTTCTCCGGCGACCTCGGCATCTCGATGACCTCTGGCGTGCCGGTGTCGGAGACGATCGGCCAGCGGCTGCCGGCCACGGCCTCCCTCGCCGTGGCGGCGTTCGTCGTGGTGATGCTGGCGGCGATCCCGCTCGGCCTGGCGATGGCGGTGCTCACCCGCGGCGGGCGGCGCCGCGGCGCGGAGCTCGGGTTCACCTCCACCAGCGCGGTGGTCGCGGCGATCCCGGAGTTCCTGCTCGCCGTCGGGCTGGTGTTCGTGTTCGGCGTGACGCTCGGCTGGTTCCCGGTGGCCGGGCGGAGCCACGCGGCGTCCTACGTGCTGCCGGTGGTGGCGCTGGCGCTCGGGCCGGCGCTGCTGATGGCCCGCATCGTCCGGGTCGAGGCGCTCGCTGTGATGGACGAGGACTTCGTCCGCACCGCCCGGGCCAAGCGGCTCCCGCCGCTGCGGGTGTACCTGCGCCACGTCTTCCCCAACGCGCTGACCTCGACGCTGACCATCGGCGGGCTGCTGCTCAGCGGCATGATCGTCGGCACCGTGCTGGTCGAGAACGTGTTCGCCTGGCCGGGCATGGGGATGACCATCGTCTCGTCGATCCTGGCCAAGGACTACCCCGTCGTGCAGGGCATCGTGCTGGTCTACGGCGCCGCGGTGCTGCTGGTGAACCTCGTCGTCGACGTGCTGCTGGCGGTCGCCGACCCGCGCTCGACCATCAGGGAGGGCTGATGGGACGCGACCAGTGGCGGGCCGCGCTGCGCAACCCGGTCGGTGCGGTGGCCGCGGGCCTGCTCGTGGTGCTGGCGATCCTTGCGGTGGTGGCGCCGATCCTGTGGGGCGACGCCGCCGAGGAGACCGACCCCGCGGCGCTGTCGCAGGGCTCGACATCGGAGCATCCGCTGGGCACCGACGCGCTCGGCCGCGACATCATGCTGCGCGTCCTCGTCGCCACGCGATACTCGCTCGGCCTCGCGCTGCTGGCGACCGCGATCTGCGTCGTCGCCGGCGTGCTCCTGGGCGTGCTGCCGGCGGTGCTCGGACGGAGGGCCGGCCGGCTGGTGACCGCGGCGGTGAACCTCGCGGTCGCCTTCCCCGGCCTGCTGCTGGCGCTGTTCTTCGCGGTGATCTTCGGGGTCGGCGCCCGCGGGGCCGTGCTGGCCATCGGCCTGGCCGGCGCGCCGTCGTTCGCCCGGCTGGTCCAGACGAACGTGGCGGCGGTGGCCGGACGGGACTACGTGGCGGCCGCACGGGTGGCCGGCGTGGGCCGGTTCCGGCTGGTCGCGCGGCACCTGCTGCCCAACATCGGCGAGCCGCTGGTCGTCAACGCGACCGTCATGGCGGGCACCGCGCTGCTGGCGTTCGCCGGGCTGTCGTTCCTGGGCCTGGGCGTCCAGCCGCCCGCGT
Organism: Jiangella rhizosphaerae; assembly: GCF_003579925.1. Lineage (GTDB taxonomy): Bacteria > Actinomycetota > Actinomycetes > Jiangellales > Jiangellaceae > Jiangella > Jiangella rhizosphaerae. The sequence goes on from NZ_QUAL01000411.1 coordinate 5,384, forward strand.
ACGACTGGGGCCGGCTGCTCGGCGAGGGACTCGACCGCATCTACATCAACCCGGCCGCGGCCCTGGCGCCCGGCGTCGCCGTCGTCGTCGCCGGGCTCGCGTTCACGCTGCTGGGCGAGTCGATCGCGCAGGTCGTCGGGGTGCGGGCAGTCCGTCGCCGGCGCCCGCCCGCCGCGGACGAGCCGGCGGCGGCGCTCGCTCGGGCCGCGGCGGAACCGGACGCCGTCCTCGTCGCCGACGACCTGCGGGTCGGCTTCCCCGCACCCGGCGGGGGCTGGACGCACCCCGTCGACGGCGTCGGCCTCACCGTGCGCCGCGGCGAGACCGTCGGCATCGTGGGGGAGTCCGGCTCCGGGAAGAGCCTCACCGCGCTCGCCGTCGCCCAGCTGGCGCCGGACTCCGCGCACGTCACGGCGCAGCGGCTGGAGGTGGCCGGCGTCGCGCCGCTCGGCCGCGCCGACGCCGAGGTCCGCGAGCTGCTCGGCACCAAGGTGGCGATGGTGTTCCAGGACCCGATGACCTCGTTCAACCCGTCGATGCGGGTCGGCCGGCAGCTGGCCGAGGTGACCCGGGTGCACGAGCGGCAGGGCCGGCGCGCCGCCCTGGCCCGGGCCGTCGACCGGCTGCGCACCGTCCGCGTCCCGGCGCCGGAGCGGCGCGCGCACCAGTACCCGCACGAGTTCTCCGGCGGCATGCGCCAGCGCGCGATGATCGCGATGGGCCTGATGAGCACACCGGAGCTGATCATCGCCGACGAGCCGACCACCGCGCTCGACGTCACCGTGCAGCGGCAGGTGCTCAGGCTGCTCGAGGACGTGCAGGCCGAGACCGGCGCCGCCGTCGTGCTGATCTCGCACGACATCGCCGTCGTCGGTCAGCTGTGCGAGCGGGTCGTCGTCATGTACGCCGGCCGTGTGGTCGAGGAGCTGCCGGTCGGGCGGCTCGGCGCGGCCGCGCACCCGTACACCCGTGCGCTGCTTGCCTCCGTCCCGGACCTCGCCACGGACCGCGACCGGCCGCTGGCCACCATCCCGGGCCGCCCGCCGGACCCCGCCGACCGGCCCGAGGGCTGCGCCTTCGCGCCCCGCTGCGAGTTCGCCGACGACGCCTGCCGGGTGCGGCCGGGCCTGGCCGCCGTCGCGCCGGACCAGCGCGCCGCCTGCTGGCATCCGCGCACCCAGCCGCTGGACCTGGCGCTGGACGCGGTCCCCGGAGGGTCATGCGACACCGACAGGCGATGGGGGGCCGAAGGTCCCCCTGAGCCCTCGGTCCAGGGCGTAGGTCGGCTGGAGAGAGTTCGTGATCCTTTGCATGACCCGACGTCCGACAGGGGCGCAGGAGGGCAGGCATGAGGGAGCTGTCGTTCGAGGGCACGACCGTCCGGTTCGGGACCGGGCGGTCCGCGCTGACCGCCGTCGACGGCGTCGACCTCACCGTCCCGGCGGGCTCGGTGGTGGGGCTGGTCGGCGAGTCCGGCTCCGGCAAGTCGACGCTGGCCAAGGCCGCCGTCGGGCTCGTCCCGACCACCGGCGGCGAGATCCGGCTGGACGGCGCGCCGCTGCGGACCAGCCGCGACCGGCGCAAGCTGCAGCTGGTCTTCCAGGACCCGCACGCCTCGCTCGACCCGCGGATGACCATCGGCGAGTCGATCGCCGAGGCGCTGCCCGGCCGGCGCCGCCGCGCCGCGCGGACCGCCGAGGTGGCCCGGCTGCTGGAGCTGGTCGGCCTGGACCCCGCGCGGGCGCGGTCGCTGCCGTCCGGGCTGTCCGGCGGGCAGCGGCAGCGGGTCGCGCTGGCCCGGGCCCTCGCCGCCGAGCCCGAGGTGGTGCTGGCCGACGAGATCACCTCCGCGCTCGACGTCTCCGTGCAGGGCTCGGTGCTCAACCTGGTCCGCGACCTGCAGCGGCAGCTCGGCCTGACGATGCTGTTCATCTCGCACAACCTGTCCGTCGTGCGCTACGTCAGCGACGTCATCGCGGTCATGTACCTGGGCCGCATCGTCGAGGCCGGCCCCGCCGACGCCGTCCTGTCCGCGCCGCGACACCCGTACACCCGCACGCTGCTGGACGCCGCCCCCGCGTTCGGCGTCGCGCTGGACGACCCCGTCCCCGCCGACGACCCGCGCCTGGACGCCGAGGCGCCGTCGCCGCACGACCCGCCGCCGGGCTGCCGGTTCCACCGCCGGTGCCCGATCGGCCCCCTGACCCGGCCGGAGCGCACGATCTGCGCCGAGACCGATCCGCAGCCCGGCGCGGCGGACCGGCCGCACCGGGCCGCCTGCCACTTCGCCACAGACCTGATGGAGGTGCCGGCGCCGTGACGCGAGATCTGACCCCGGACGATGTCCTGGCCCTGACCGTCCCCGCCGAGCCGGCCCTGTCGCCCGACGGCACGCGGGTCGCCTACGTGCTGAAGGGCAGCGACGCCGAGGCGGACGAGAACGTGTCCTCGCTCTGGCTGGTGGCTGCCGACGGCGGCGAGCCGCGGCGGCTCACCCACGGGCGGGCGGACGCCTCGCCCGCCTGGTCGCCGGACGGCACCCGGCTGGCGTTCCTGCGCGCCGCCGACGGTCCGCCGCAGCTGTGGCTGCTGCCGCTGGACGGCGGCGAGCCGGTCGCCCTGACCGACCTGCCGAAGGGGGCCGGCGCGCCGGTCTGGAGCCCCGACGGCACCCGGATCGCCTTCACCGCCGCCGTCGACACCACCGGCCAGGCCGAGACCGACCCCATCGTGCTGGACCGGCTCGGCTACAAGGCCGACGGCGCCGGGCTGCTGCGCGGGCTGCGCCAGCACGTGCACGTGGTCGACGTCGTCTCCGGTGAGACGACCCAGGTGACCGGCGGCGACTGGAGCGCCGGTCCGCCCGCGTGGTCGCCCGACGGCGCGCGGCTGGCGTTCCCGGCGGTGACGGCCGCGGACGCCGACCTCACCGGCGCGTCGGCCGTCTACGTGGTGGCGGCCGGCGGAGGCACCGTCGCGCTGGGCGAGCCGGTCGGAGAGCTGCGCGCCGCCGGCCCGGTGACGTGGACCCGGGACGGCGGCGCGCTGGTGGTCGTGGGCCAGACGGAGGTCGCGGTCGCGCACACCCGGCTGTTCCGCGTCCCGCTGGACGGCGGCCCGGCGGTCGACCTCACCGCGGACCTGGACCGCAACGTCATGCCCGGCGGGCCCGGCTACCCCGGTGGGCTGCCGCAGCTCGCCGGTGCCGGTGACACCGTCGTGTTCTGTGCCCGCGACCGCGGCTGCACGCACGTCTACACCGTCGGCGCCGGCGGGGGACCGGTGCGGCCAGTGCTCGGCGGGGCAGGACGGGTCGTGTCGGGGCTGTCCGTGGCGGGCGAGCGGGCCGCCGTCGTCGTCGCCGGGCCGGGCTCGTACGGCGAGGTCGCACTCGTCGAGGTCTCGACCGGCGCCGAGACGACGCTGACCGCGCACTCGCCGGCGGACCTGGACCTGCCGGTCGCCGAGGAGCGGGTCTTCACCGTCTCCGACGGCACCGAGGTGCACGGCTGGCTGCTGCGCGCGGCCTCGGCAGGCAGCGGGCGGGCGCCGCTGCTGCTGGACATCCACGGCGGCCCGCACAACGCCTGGAGCCCGGTGCCCGACGGCGGCCACTCGTACCACCAGCTGCTGGTGCAGCGGGGCTGGTCGGTGCTGCTGCTCAACCCGCGGGCCAGCGACGGCTACGGCGAGGCGTTCTTCTCCGCCGCCGTCGGGCAGTGGGGGCTGGCCGACGAGCGCGACTTCCTCGAGCCGCTGGACCAGCTGGTCGCCGAGGGCGTCGCCGATCCGGACCGGCTGGCCGTCACCGGCTACAGCTACGGCGGCTACATGACGTGCTGGCTGACCGGCCGTACGGACCGGTTCGCCGCCGCGATGCCCGGCGGCGTGCTGACCGACATCACCAGCTTCGCCGGCACCTCCGACGCCGGCCACTACCTGGGCGCATTCGAGACCGCCCTCCCGTTCGCCGACCCCGAACGGGCGGCCGCTCAATCGCCGTACACCAACGTCGCGAACGTGACGACGCCGACGCTGATCCTGCACGGGCTGGCCGACGACCGCTGCCCGCCCGGGCAGGCCGAGCAGTGGTTCGCCGCGCTGCGCGCCCGCGGCGTGCCGGCCCGGCTGGTGCTCTATCCCGGCGCGTCGCACCTGTTCATCCTGGCCGGGCGCCCGTCGCACCGGCTCGACTACGCCCGCCGCATCGTCGACTGGGCCACCCAGCACACGTCGAAGAAGGAGAGCCCGATGACCGCCACGACGCTCGACCGCGACCACTGGCAGCAGCGCCTGAACGAGCTGGCCGAGAAGTACCGCGTCCCCGGCGCGACGCTCGGCATCGCCCGCGGCGACGAGACGCTGGAGCTGGCCTACGGCGTCACGAACGTCGACACCGGCGTCGAGGTCACCACCGACACGCTGTTCCAGATCGGCTCGATCAGCAAGGTGTGGACGGCGAGCGTCGTCATGGCGCTGGCCGACGCCGGCAAGCTCGACCTCGACGAGCCCGTCGTCACCTACCTGCCGGAGCTGCGGCTGGCCGACGACGACGCCACGGCGCGGGTCACCATGCGCCACCTGCTGACCCACACCAGCGGCATCGACGGCGACTTCTTCCTCGACACCGGCCGCGGCGACGACTGCTTGGAGAAGTACGTCGCGGCGCTCGCCGGGCTGCCGCTCAACCACCCGCTCGGCGCGACCTGGTCGTACTGCAACTCGGGGTTCACGACGGCCGGCCGGGTGATCGAGAAGCTCACCGGGCAGACCTGGGACACCGCGATGCGCGAGCTGCTGTACACGCCGCTCGGGCTGACCCACACGGTGACGCTGCCCGACGACGCGCTGCTGTACCGGACCGCCGTCGGGCACGTGCACGAGGAGGACCAGCCGTTCCGCCGGGCGCCGGTCTGGGTGCTGCCGCGGTCCGCCGGGCCGGCCGGGCTGATCACCTCCACCGTCGCCGACGTGCTGACCTTCGCGCGGATGCACCTGGCCGGCGGGGTGGCCGCCGACGGCACCCGCGTGCTGGCCGAGGGCACGGTCGCCGCCATGCAGGAGGAGCAGGTGACGCTGCCCGACCCGTACACGCTGGCCGACTCGTGGGGGCTGGGCTGGTTCCGCCTGGACTGGAACGGCACCCGGCTGATCGGGCACGACGGCAACACCATCGGGCAGTCCGCGTTCCTGCGGGTGCTGCCGGAGCAGGACATGGCCGTCACGCTGCTCACGAACGGCGGGCACACGCGCGACCTCTACGAGACGCTGATCCGGGAGATCTTCCGCGAGGTCGGCGGCGTCGAGATGGCCACGCCGCTGAGCCCGCCCGCGGAGCCGGTCGAGGCCGACATCACCCCGCACGTCGGCACGTACGAGCGCACCAGCGTCCGGCTGGACGTCTGGCAGGCCGAGACCGGCCCGAAGCTGCGCCTGACCAGCACCAGCGAGCTGGCCGGGCTGGAGGAGGAGCCGAAGGAGCTGGACCTCGTGCCGGTGCGTCAGGACCTGTACGTGACCCGGCTGCCCGGCAACGAGACGTGGATGCCGGTGACGTTCTACCGGCTCGCCGACGGGTCGCCGTACGTGCACCTCGGCGTGCGCGCGACGCCGAAGGTCTCCTGACACGTGGGGGATGTCGAGGGGGAGCTCCGCGACGCTTTCGCGGCGGCGGGCGTGAGCGGGTACCTGCACGCCGTGGACGTGTCGTCCGGCACCGAGGTGGGTCTCGAGCCGGACGCGCCCGTCGTCACCGCGAGCGTGTTCAAGGTCCCGGTGCTGGTCGAGCTGTGCCGGCAGTTCGCGACCGGCGAGCGGGCGCCGACGGACCGGCTGCGGGTGCCGGCCGGGTCGCGGACGCTCGGCCCGACCGGGCTGTCGGTGATGCTGGACGACGCGGAGCTGTCGTTGCGCGACGTCGCCTACCTGATGATGAGCGTCAGCGACAACCACGCCACCGACGCCCTGATGGCGCTGCTCGGCCGCGAGTGCGTCAACGCCGCGATGGCAGCGCTCGGGCTGCCCGGGACGGTGCTCGAGGAGGACTGCGCGGGGCTGTTCCGGATCATCGAGGAGCGCGGCCTCGACGGCGTGCTGGACGCCGGGACGACCAACCGCAGCACGCCGCGCGAGACGACGACGCTGCTGCGGCGCGTCTGGACCGCCGACGGTCTGCCGGAGCAGGCGTGCGCGGAGATCCGCCGGATCATGGGACTACAGGTCTGGCCACATCGGCTCACCTCGGGCTTTCCGGACGATGATGTGAGGGTGAGCGGCAAGACCGGAACCCTGTCGCACGTGCGCAACGAGGTGGGCGTCGTCGAGTACCCCGACGGCGCGACGTTCGCGGTCGCGGTGTTCCTGCGGCTGCCGGGCGCGGAGTTCCGCAACCCGGCCGCCGACCGCGTCATCGGCACGGCCGCGCGGATCGCCGTCGACCACCTGCGGGTGAGCGCATGACCCCCGCGACGATGATCGAGGACCTGCGGACGCTCGTGGAGTGCGAGTCGCCGTCGGCCGACCTCGCGGCGGTCGCGGCGTCCGCGGACGTCGTCGCCGAGCTGGGTGAGCGGCTGACCGGCGCGGCGCCGGAGCGGATCGTCGTCGACGGCCGGACGCATCTGCGCTGGCGGTTCGGGCCGCCCGGGGTGCTGCTGCTCGGCCACCACGACACCGTCTGGCCGGTCGGCTCGCTCGTGGCGCACCCGTGGCGGGTCGAGGCCGGCCGGGCGTACGGGCCGGGTTGCTTCGACATGAAGGCGGGGCTGGTGCAGCTGTTCCACGCGCTGGCCGGGCTGACGACGCTGGACGGGATCACCGTGCTGGTCACCGGCGACGAGGAGCTCGGCGCGCCGACGTCGCGGCCGCTGCTGCACGAGGAGGCGGCCCGGGCCCAGGCGGCGTTCGTGCTGGAGGCCTCCGCCGACGGCGGTGCGCTGAAGACCGCGCGCAAGGGCGTCGCCTGGTACGAGGTGCGGGTGACGGGGCGGGCGGCGCACGCCGGACTGGAACCGTGGACCGGGGTGAACGCGGCGGTCGAGCTGGCGCACCAGATCCACGCGATCGCCGCGCTGGACCGCGGGCCGCTCGGCGCCACCGTCACCCCCACCCTCACCGCCGCCGGGACCACCGCGAACACCGTCCCGGCGACGGCGTCCGTGCACGTGGACGCGCGGGTGCCGACGGCGGACGAGGCGCGCCGGGTCGACGACGGCCTGGCCGCGCTGCGTCCGGTGCTGGACGGCGCCCGCGTCGAGGTCGTGCCGGGGCCGCGCCACCCGCCGTTCGAGCCGTCGTCGTCGGCGTCGCTGTTCGCGCTGGCGTGCGAGGTGGCCGACCGGCTGGGGATGGGGCCGCTGGCGTCGGCGCACGTGGGCGGCGCGTCCGACGGCAACATCGTCGCCGGCGACGGCACCCCGACGCTGGACGGGCTCGGCGCCGTCGGGGCCGGGGCGCACGCGCCGGGGGAGTACGTCGTCGTCGACGAGCTGCCGCGGCGGACGGCGCTGCTCGCCGGCCTGATCGACGCGGTCCGCTCCGGCGAGTGGGCCGGCTCGTCGGCCCGCACGAACGGGGCCGCCGCGGATCGGGCCGGACGACCATGACCGGCGCCCAGGAGCGGAGGATCATCGACGACATGGCTGCTCAGCCCGCCACCGTCGCCCGACTGACCATCCGCGAGCTGTCCGCGCTCGGCGACCTCGAAGAGGTCTACGCGCTGTTCGACCGCATCTGGCGGCCCGACCGGTCCAACCCGCCCGTGACCGTCGAGCACCTGCGCGCGCTCACCCACGCCGGCAACTACGTCGCCGGCGCCTACGACGGCGACGAGCTGATCGGCGCCTGCGTCGGCTTCTTCGCCGCGCCGCCCGGCCGGTCGCTGCACTCGCACGTCGCCGGCGTCTCGTCCGCCGCCCGCGGCCGGCACGTCGGGTTCGCGCTGAAGGCGCACCAGCGCGAGTGGGCGCTCGCGCGCGGCCTCAGCGAGATCACCTGGACGTTCGACCCGCTGGTACGCCGCAACGCCTACTTCAACCTGGCCAAGCTGCAGGCCCGCCCGAGCGACTACCTGGTCGACTTCTACGGCGACATGGACGACGCCATCAACGGCGGCCAGGGCAGCGACCGGCTGCTGACGCGGTGGCGGCTGGACGCGCCCGAGGTGGTCGCGGCATGCGCGGCCGGTGGCGGGACCGGCGCGGTGGAACCGCCCGGGGCGGTGCCGGCGCTGACGGAGTCGCCGTCCGGCCGGCCCGTGGCGGCGCC
>NZ_QUAL01000414.1 GCF_003579925.1 Jiangella rhizosphaerae
CCCCCGCCGGGTGCCGCATCCTCCCGCGAGCCGAACACGCCGTCGCCGTCGCTGGGACGAGCTCACGGAGGTGAGCGACGACGCGATCACGCACCAACTGCGGACCTCGACGTCACTCTCACTGGCGGGACGATGGTCGAGGTCAACGATCGCAACGATGGCTGGGCGCCACTGCTGGCCGCCATCGCGCAGAACCTCGACCTCGCGTGTAGTGACCGTTATGCGGCACTCGCTTCGCTCGTCCCGGACGGCGACAGCCTCTTCATCGCCGAGGGGCGTATGGCACCGTAACGAAGACGCAACTCGCTCCACTCAGCCCGCGTACGGGGAGTTCGATGCGTGGCCGTTTCGTCGCTCCCATCGTCGGCGACGCGCGACACGGGTGCGCGGTGATGGCCTACCTCGTGGTCGACGGCGCGTTGACGTGAGCCGGTAAGGAGGGGCGCGCGATGTTTGGGACTGGGCCTGTGGGGGCGGATCACCGCCTGGAGTACGCGATGGCGCTTGTCGTGGCGGCTGGGCATGCGCGTGAGCGGGTGTTGATGGACGCCGCGCATGACGCCGCGGACGCCGGACTCAACCAGGCCAGCGACGACACCCTGACCGCCTACGCCGACACCAAGAACGCCGTCATCGTCACCCACGACCGCGAGTTCTCCCAGCGCCGCGCCAAGAACGTCGTCGGCCGGCACGTGCAGCTTCGATGCCCCGAATGGGACGCGGCCGCGCTCATGGACCGGCTCCTGGACGACATCGTCGACCTCCTCAACATCAAGCCCGACGTCCTGATCCAGGTCTCCGCCGAAGGCTGCGAGATGCACTTTCCCTGGAAGTAGTAGCCGCTCGGTTATCCGGCCGGTTCGAGTGTGTCGATGGCGGCGCGGATCAGTGCTCGTGCACCGGTGCCATGGCGGGCGAGTTCTGCGAGCCGGACGAAGGTATCGGCGTATTGGGCCACCTCGCGGGGTTGTGTGACGGTCAGGCGTCCGGAGATCAGCTCGACGTTGACTTGGGCGGCGTCGTAGATCCAGAACCCTTCGGCGGGAAGGCGTGGTCGGTCCGGCCGGGATGGGATGATGCCGAGGCTGACGTTCGGTCGTGTGGCCACCGTGGTGAGGTGGAGCAGTTGCTCGCGCATGACCTCGTCGCCGCCGGCGCCGGATCGCAGTACGGATTCCTCGAGCACGAATGCGAACTGTCGGCTTCCGTCGTCGAGAAGCTGTCGGCGCTCGAGGCGGGCCGCTACCGCGTTGTCGACGTCGTCGGGTAGTCCCTCGCGCTGTTGAACGCCGCGTAGTACTGCGCTCGCGTAGGCCGCAGTCTGCAAGATGCCCGGCATCAGCTAGGACTGATAGCAGCGGAACCGGCGAGTTCGCGCACGCACGGCCTCGCGGGCCTGCTGGGCTGAGAAGAGGCCGGTCTGGGTGATCCGACGCCACTCGATGAACATGCCCTCGACGCTGCGCAGGAACGCGATCAGGTCGTCAGCCTCGTCGTCGGCGCCGCACGCTCGGCACCACACCCGGATGTCGTCGGCCGACGGTGCTGTGCGGTTGTTCTCGATGCGTGACGTCTTGGCGGGATGCCATCCGCACGCCCTCGCGTGCGCGCGCCCGTGCAGGCTCGCCCGCTGGCGGATCTCCCGAAGGCGGTCCGCCAGCGTCTGACGAGCCTGCTGGGCGTTGGAGTGCTCGGAAAGGGGCACGATGTCGGTCTCTTACGGGTGGTACTCCTCGTGCGGGATGGCCCGCTCCCACACGGCCTCGAACGCTGACGCGCACAGCTTCGCCAGGTCGGCGTCCGTGCTGACCTCATCGCTCGGCGCGCCGCCGTTGCCGTCGAAGTGAATGACGATCACGGTCTCGTCGTCGAAGAGCCAGAAGTCGTTGCCTGGCAGCGCGATGCCGGTGGCCCGGCGGCGAGGCAGCCAACGCACGAGCTCGCCGGCGGTGATGTTGGTGAAGGTGCCGTCGTACTCGTAGCGGATGTACTCGCTCACCGGCTCGGACACGATCCTGGCCCGGCGCATCACCACGCCACGCGCGACCGTTGCATGCACCAGATCGTGCCACGGCCGCCACCAGGACGCCCAATCGGCGGGGTCGCGGCGAAAGCCGTTGCGCCACGCGGTGATCGAGTCACGCTCGGACTCCACCGTGTACACGTCGCGCATCTCCAGGTGCACCGCAGACCGCTTCGCGGCGGCCAGGGATTCGCGGATCACCGTCACGACGTCGGGGCCTCCTCGACGCCCGGGATGAACGGGCGCATCCGCGCGGGAAGGCGGATCACCGTCTCGTGTGCCGGCACGTCGGTGGCGTGCCCAGGGACAGAGCCGACCCGTTCCACCTCCTCGAGAGTGGCCGCGTCCGCCTTGTAGGACTGAATGATCAGATCGCCGGTCTCCTCCTCGAGCCAGATCGTCGGCGAATGATCCTCGTCGGTGCCCGGATCGATCGCGATGAACCTCAGTGCCATGACGCCGCCCTTCGTCGGTTGCACGAGCTTGCACCGAGCCTGACTGGCGACTACGGCCGAGGTCAAGGGTTCGGGCGAGATCCCGCAACCTCGTGCAACCGTCCTTCCCTGCCCGGCCCCGCCGGCCCTACGTTGCCGCCATGTTCACCGCACACGTCCACGGTCACAGCCTCGTCGAGTGGTCCCCTGAACGCATCGACGCGTACGCGGACGGGCTGCTGGCGACCCACCAGCCGGCCAGAGGCTGGCTCCCGCGCCGTCGCTCGTCTTGCCGGAGCTGCGGCCGGCCGTGGCCGTGCGCGTCAGCAACGTGGGCGGAACTCTGGGGGCGCGGCGCAGCCCGGGCTCGGGCGCGGCGCGGAGGCCGGCGGTGAGAGCGTTGCCGGGATCATGACGGTCGTCAGCCTCCCGGCACTCTGGATCGCCTGTCTGGCCGTCGCCCGGCGCCGCGCAAGGCCGGGGCGCGGCCAGTGACCACCCAGGAGCAGGAGGCCGGCGAGCGGCGATGGGCGCCGACCTACCGGGCGCATTGCCCGCGCTGCAGGCAATCGGGCCGTGCGTTCTCGTCGTACGGGAATGCCGAGGACGCCGCCCGGGGCCACGCAGGCAAGCACAACCACACGACGCACGTCGTCGATCAGTACGGGATCCGGGTCGTCGGCTCGACCCAGCGGCCCGGCGACGACCTGGCGAGTCACTGACCCGTGCCACGCGGTGACTTCCTTCGAGGTGGGGTTGAGCCCATCGTGGCGGTGATCGTATTGTCGCCGTTCGACGGGTGGATCAGCGCAGACTGGCGCCGTCGCTCGTGTACGCCTTCACCAGCTACGCGCCGTGACGGAGGTCGCCGGACTCGAGGAGTATCGACGACCTCGGCAGCGGCGTCGTCGATCTGCGCGACGCGGGATGGTGGGCCCTGCTTTGTGTCCGACCGTTCTGATATTTCAAGGCGTGGGTGGCCTCGTGCAACGCCCCTGCTGCGAGGCCGTTCGGTCCCTGCGCCGGGCCGCATCACCCGTTGCGCCAGCACGGCGCAGGGGCGCGGACTCACGGTCCGCCCAGCAGGGATGCCGGGCGAACCGTGAGGCAGTGCGTCGAGGTCATGCTCGACGCGTCGCCGTTGCGGTGGCAGCATCGGATCGCCAACTCCATACACGTGCGACTCGACGTCACAGGCCGAGCGGCTATACCCGACCGTGGTTCGCTCTTCCGCAGAGGGCTACGGGGCGCTGCTCTTGATGTGTTTGGTCCCGGGCCGACATCACCCCAGGAGGCGGTCAGGCTGGCTCCTCGCTGACGTCGAGCATGGTGCGCCGGGCCGCGATCCAGGCGTCGTCGTGTCGTCGGAACGTCCATAGGTCCGTTGCGCTGGCGCGGTAGCGCTGGTCATGGCGTTCGTAGGTCAGCTCATAGTGGAACCGTACGAGGGCTGTGGTCCCGACGACGTCGACCTTCTCGGTGTGGTTCTGGAAGTGGTGGACGCGCGCGGTGCGGGCGAAGTCCTCGAACCCGGCCAGGAACGCATCTCGTCCGGTCACGGGGTTGGTCGAGTCCGGGGCTGGTCATGACGATGTCGGGATCGATCAGCGAGGCGACGTCACGGATGCGGCCGTGGAGCCAGGCGTCGTTGATGGTCCGCATGATCGCGGCCACGGCGTGGCACTGTGCCTGGTCCGTCATGTGCTCACTCGCGGTGGTGCGCGGATCGGGTATCGCTGCCCGGATGGTGGTGAGAGAGTACCGGCCCGCGGCACGACCCGATCGCCGTGTGCGGGCCGGCCTCCGTCGGAGCTACAGTCGATTTGTGGAGTTTGCGCTGTCCGCGGCCGCGATCGCCGCGCTGCTGCTGGCGATCTGGGCGGCCTGGTACGTGCGCCGGGCGGTGGCCGATCTCGGGCGCTCGGCACGTGAGTCGCTGAGCCGCGACGGGCGCGAGTGGGCAGGTGCGCGGTTCCGGCTCGACCACGTCAGTCACCATCGGTATCTGTTGCGCAATGACGGCACCAGCGCGGCTTACGGCATCCGGGTCGACGTCGGTGAGCTTGTCGTGCATGAGGGGTCGGTGATGTTGAAGCGGCTCGCGCCGGGACAGTCTGTCCGGTACCTGCTGATCCAGCCGCTGCTGGTGCGGGTGGACGAGATCGTGGTGCGGTGGCATGACCGTCCGGAATGCCTCGACTCGCCACGGGTCGCGCGGCTGCCGCTGCACGCCGCATCGGATCACCCCGAGCGACAGGGCGCCTGAGCGATCACACACCGGCCACCGGTTGCGGGGATGGGTGCTCTGGGCTGGATCGGTCCTGGCGCGTGTCGGACTGACTCGTATGGAACCCGGCGGCCACACGGAAGGCCGCCGACGGCGCGGTCGGCGCACGGCGTATTCGAGGGCTCTGGCTTGGTGGCGGTGGCCGATCGTCTCGTAGCCGAGGATCACGACGAGTGGAGCGCAGGCCGCGATGACGATGCCAGCGCCGATCGTCGCGCCGGGCCGCGTCAGCGGCCGCTGACGCCGCGAGCGCGAGCAGCGCGCCGAAGAGGAGCAGCAGGTGGAACGGATCGAACCGGCCCAGTAACAGCGAGTAGAGCGTGAACAGGGCGGTGGTGAAGATCGCGACGGGGATGATCAGCGTGAGCATCGTCGACGCGTTCCGGCTGCGGCACGCGATCGGCGAGGACGTCGCGTTCGAAGCGCTGCGCCGATGGTTGCGCGGCGGTGGCCGGCCGGCGGAACTGCTTCGGGCTGCGAATCAGCTCTCAAGGGCACAGCCGGCGCTGCTGCACACATTGCAGGTGCTCGGATGACCCGGCCCACGAATGAGACGCCCGCGGGGCGGGCGTACCTGGCGCTGCGGCGGGCGTCGCGGAAGGCTGGGCGGGCCGACGGCGGAGTACCTGCGGCTGTACGCGCTGGAATGCTTTGCTGTGGCTGGCGAGCTCGGCCCACCGGGAGCGGTTCGTGCTCAAGGGTGGGGTGCTGCTGGCTGCGCATGATCTGCGTCGGCCGACGACCGACGTCGACGTGGCCGCGCTGCGGACGGCGAACGACGTCGAGGACGTGCGCAGTCTGATCCTGGAGGTGGCGGCACTTCCGGCACCGGTCGACGACGGCCTGGACTTCGACCTCGACGCGGTCACCGCGGCGGCGGTCCGTGACGAAGACGAGTACGCCGGTGCGCGGGTGCGGCTGGTGACCCTGCTGGCCATGGCGCGAGAACCGTTTCACGTCGACGTGAACGTGGGCGATCCGAGCTGGCCGGCCCCGGCTGAATCGAGCTGCCGCGACTACTAGAGGGCGATCCGCCGATCGTGCTGCGCGGGTATCCGGTCGAGATGGTGGTCGCGGAGAAGGTCCGGACCGCGCTGCAGCGTGGTTTGGCAAGCACGCGCTGGCGGGACTTCGGCGACCTGTATCTGCTCACTGGGCGGGTCGCGTTCACCGCGGCCGCGGTGCGCGAAGCAATCATGGCGGTCGCCGAGCATTGCAAGGTGGACCTGGAAGGCCTCGTCGGCGTACTGGACGGGTATGGCCAGGTGGGCAAGTGCGGGTGGCTGGCGTGGCGGGCGCGCGTGGCGCTGACCGAGGTCCTGCCCGAGTCGTTCGGCGATGTTGTCGCCGCGACGGTGGCCTTCGCGGATCCCGTGCAGGACGGGAGCCTGGCGGGCACGGCGCTGTGGCGGCCGGTCGAGCGCGAGTGGCGAGGCTGACGCCGGCAGTGTCCGGCGTCAGCGAAGATGGCGCCCGCCCCAGTGCCGGTCAGTCGCCGTTGGCGCAGTGTCGCCGGTGGCCAAGGTGTGCTGGAACCAGTCTGCGGTGGCCGGGACCCTCGCGTCGCTGTAAGGCCCCCTAGAACACGTGGTGAGGCATCAACCTCCTCCGGGAGGTTGATGCCTCATCGTGGATCCCGGCTCACGCCGGATCCGGGCACATCATGGCCTTGCTGGGCGCCGAGCGGAGATCAGCCGCAGTGGCTCCAGCCAATGTCGACGGACCTGGTGGTGCCGCCCCACTCGATCCAGCCGCTCGCGCCGATGCAGTAGATCGTGCCGTTCACCGATGCCGGGCCGGCGTAGTACCGGAAGTCGCCCCAGTCGTCATCCTCGTCAGCGATGGACCCGTTGCATACGCCGTCCTGCGCGTCCGAGGTCAGGCAGCTCTGGATGCTCACTCCCATCTCCTTGAGCGTGCCCCAGGTCGTGCTCGAGGAGACCGTCTCGGCGCAGTTGTTGGTGCCGTCCCAGTAGACGTCGAGCCAACCCAAGGTGGTGCTGCCGGACGTGATCGCCCGGTGCTCGATCAGCGAGCCGTTACACACCTGTCCGTCCAGGAGCGCCGATGTGTCGAGCTGGGCGAGTTCCTTGACGCGGTTCTCGTCGATTCCGGCCGAGACGGAGCCGGTGCTTGCCTGTGCGGTCGGGGTGGGGGAGGTCAGTGCCAGGGCGGTGAACAGTGCGATCACGGCGACGGAGATGGCGGCCAATCGCCGTCCTCCAAGCGATTGGCGCATACTGGTAGTACTCACCGACGATCACTCCTTCCAAGGGTCGAGTGTCGGTGGGATTTACGGGACGGTCCTGTGCGCATACACGGGGCCGTCCCTCTTGGCTGTGCTGGGCCGGCGGTCCTGTACCAGCACGTGAAGAATGATTCCAATTGGGACAACTCATGTCCCTATACCGAAGGGGAGTCTTCCCACCGCCGGCCGTAAGGGGCGTGCTTGGGGTTGAGCGTGCTGTACCGGAAGTTCGTCGTTTTCGGAACAGCTCGATCGGACGCAAAGTGCCGTATATCATCGCGACCTATGGGACACCAGGCACGAGGGAAGCATCGCCCAGTCAGCCCGGTGCAGCCTCGCCGGAGCGGGCCGGCCGTGGTTGCCGGCGCCATCGGCGAACTGATGCTCACCGCAGGAGCGGTCGTGCTGCTCTTCGTTGTGTACACCCTGTGGGGTACAGGCATACAGACCGCACAAGCGCAGGACCAGCTGCTGGAAGACTTGCAGTCAGAACTTGGCGCCGACGGCGGCGCGGTCGACAAGGAGACCACGCCGCCAGAGTTGGAGCTCGGTGACGCCTACGGCATCATCCGAATCCCCCGCTTCGGCGACGACTGGGAGTGGGTCATCGTCGAGGGCGTCGAAGACGAGGACTTGAAGAACGGTCCGGGCCACTACCCGAACAGCGTCGCGCCGGGCGAGATCGGCAACTTCGGAGTCGCCGCCCATCGTTCTGGACATGGATGGCCCTTCGCGGACTTCCCGGAGCTGCGAGTCGGTGACATCATCGAGATCACCACACGGCAGGGCACGTTCCTCTACGAACTCGACAACGCCCCCAATGGCGACTCGGACGGGAACAAGATCGCCAACGACGAGACGTGGGTCGTCGATCCAGTGCCAGGTGAACCCGACGGCACGGAGCCGACGCAGCGACGGATCACGTTGACAACGTGCTGGCCAGAGGTCGGATCGTCGCACCGGATGTACGCAACCGGGCTGCTCATTGGGGCAGAACTCTGAACATCGGCAGGAGACTTGGGCTGCCGGTCAGGTGCGAGGCGCTGCCGCGATCCGCGCGGCAGCAGCTTCGTGGGCGAGGATGATCAAGTGCTGCCGATTGGAAGCGCCAGTCTTGAGCCGGATGTTGCCCACGTGGTACTTCACCGTGCTCAACTGCACATGCCGGACCCGCGCGATCTCCCGGTATGAGAGACCCCGCGCGACAAGCCTGAGGGTCTCGGTCTCTGCCGCCGTCAGCGAATCGAGTGTTGCGAGCAGTTCCGGCCCAGGCCTCTGACTCACCTGCTCCCAAACCGCCTCCGGAAGCCAAACGCCGTGGCTGGCTGCGGCCATGATCCCCAAGGCCAGGGTCTCCGGAGGATCGCTAGACACCACGACACCACGCACGCCCGGCGTGCCGATCACCGAGAGGTCCGGTGCTGGGTGCTGGTCGACGATGAGGACGACAGGCAATGGAGTCCTCTCAGGATCCCGCGCCCCGAGCGCGAAGAGTGCTGGCGTCGTCACCGTCAGGTGCGGCGATACGGGACGCGCACGAGGTCGCTGAGCCGGGGTTGGCACCAGAGCAATTCGCCACGCCGGCAGCAACGGCTGTTGACGCAAAAGGCGCGCCACGTTGCTGCGATGATTCGCCGGAAGATGGAGTCCCACCCTGAGTGATTTGGCCACAGATCCCCCACGAGCTGCGCAGATAACTGCCTGTCTAGAACCGACCCCACCCCTCCGCGCGCCTAAAGCGCAGACTCTCAAGCCCTATGACATGTAGCTATGTACGCCGCAAATGTCTACATTGATCCTACTGTTCCGGACGATCATGATCAAGAGGAGTACGCCCACGCGGCCACCAACTCGGCCCCTGCCGACGGCGTTCACGGCCCAATGGAGCAAGCTGGTTCGGCCCCGGGGTGACAACCGTTCGCCCAGTCGCTCCGTCCTACCGGTAAGGGCCGCTCGCACCAGCGGCCGGTAGGGACGGAGGAGCATCGCACATGAGTGACGAGAACGACTGGCTCCGCGAGCAGGTCCATCGCCTCGAACCGCAGGTGCCGCCGAGGCAGGGCACCTCGACCGAGATCCTGCTCAAGGCACAGCGCCACCTGTGGCGCCGCCGCGTTGCGGCGACCGCCGTCGTGATCGCCCTGGCCGTCGCCATCTGGATCAGCGGCGTCCTCCGTGACGCCGTGCCGGCGACCCACCGGTTGAGCCGAAGGCCTCCGACGGTCAGGCGTCTTCGGTGAGCGCGGGGTGTCAGTCAGGTAGCGCGCGGCGCTGGAGCGGGTGGCGCCAGTGTCGTGCCGCCGCGCGCTCGACGTTCTACGCGAGCGCGGGGCGGTCAGGACGCTGCCGAGCAAGGGCACCTTCGTGACGGGCCCGGCTCGGCGGGTTCGGTGCGCACATCCTCGACCCTGACGACATCACCGCCCTCGTCGCGCAGCTCAAGGCCGCGACGGGCCGGACCTTCGCGGTGAACCTCTGGGTGCCTCAGCCGGGTGAGACCGACCCGCCCAGCCAGTCCGATCTTGCCCGGCACATCGACCTGCTGCGGCCCTACTTCGCCACGCTCGGCACCCCCGGTCTTGCGGCCACCTACCCCTTCGGTCCCGATTTCGACGCCCAGGCGCAGGCGCTGCTCGCGGCGCAACCACCCGTGGTCAGCTTCGTCATGCGAATCCCGCCCGAGTGGATACTCGCCGAAGCACGCCGGCGTGGCATCCACACCATCGGCACCGCGACAACTGTCGATGAGGCCGTCGCGGTGCAGGACGCAGGGCGGGACGCCGTTGTCGCCTCGGGCAGCGACGCCGGCGGACAGCGGGGCGCGTTCTTGCGGCCGGTCTGCGAATCACTCGTCGGCACCTTCGCGCTCGTCCCCCAGGTCGCCGACGCCGTCCAGATCGGCACCGGGCTTCTCGCCACTGAGGAATCGAGTGCCAGCCCAGTCCACAAGCAGATGCTGCACAGGCCCGGCCGCCCGTACCACGGTGCTGACCCGGCTATTCTCGGGCCGGCACGCCCGCGGCATTCCCAATCGATTCGTACGAGAGCTGGAATCGCTGGAAGACGAGGTGCCGCCATACCCCATCCAAGACGCCCTGATGTTGCCCGCCCGCCAGGCAGCCGCTGAACAGGGCTCGGCCGACTACCTCAACCTGTGGGCCGGCCAGACGGCATCGCTCACCAAGCCCGGCAGCGCCCTGGATTACTTCCAGGCCCTGGCCGCCGATACCAAGCGAGCCCTCGACCGGCGCGCCTGACGCACGACGCACGGCACCGGTCGCAGGGCCCGACGCCCCGTGCGCTTGTGCAGTGCCGCCGCGTCAATCACCACGCGCAGCATGCACGGCCGTGGAGGGGCGCGACACCTGAGTCAACCTGCGCGATCGCCGTGCTGGCCCGGGCCTGGCGTGATGCATGTTCGCAGCCGTTTGCCATTTCAAACGCTGGCCCAAGTGCGGTCAGCACCTCAACCCAATCGCACGCGCGTTCTGCATATGTGCCCAATTCAGGTCGCCAACCGGAGCAACCCGGAGGTGATCTGACCTCTGTGCGGTGATCGCAAGTAGCTGGCCGCGAGGCCGGTCGACTGATGGCGGTCAGAGCCCGAGGTCGTTCGCCCGTTCCAAGAGCCATGTCTCGGTGTCCGGCCACGCGATTTCCAGGTGGCTGTTCAGTTCTTCGTGGTCGTATTCCTCGAACTGTCTCCATGGCACGCCCCTGGCGTTCAGGCCCTCGGCGAGCTCGCTGCCCGGCATGACCATCCCGACCGCGTCGTGGTCGCGGTCGCCCCAGAAGCAGTAGAGCGGGCAGGGTGCGTCGTCCACCAGCGCGTTCGGGGCGAGTCGGCTCAGTTCACGGTAGAAGGCGGCGCCCGCGCGCGGATCGAATCTTCGCTCCATCTTCGCCCACAGGTCGGGATCGTTCTCCAGGTGTGCCAGCTGTGCGTCGACGTCGCGCGAGGTGACGTTGTAGTCCCCGAGCAGCGGGAAGCCGCCGGCTGCGACGGCTGCGACGGAAGCGACGGCGCTGTGCTGGGCCAGCCGAAGCGCCAGCCAGGGACCGAATGCGCCGGTGAACGAGTAGCCGAAGCAGAGGAATCGCGGGTGGCCGAGGTGCTGGGCCACCGCAAGCATGTCCGTTGCCCACAGACCTGGTTCGTAGGGTCCACCGGTACGCGTGCTCGCGCCGAAGTCACGCGGCGATGCCACGATCAGCGTGAATCGGCGGGCCATCATCGCTTCGATCTCGGGGGCCCAGGTGTAGTTGCATTCCGGCGCCAGGAGCGGTGGCCCGGCGCCCGTGATCCGGAAGGCGATCTTGGCTCCGTTCACGCTCAGGAATTCCATGCGGCGAAGGCTACGGCCTGGCCGACGTTCGGCTTCGGCACGGCCGAACCGGCGACCCGAAGGTGACCTGACTCGAGCAGACATGCGGACCGCATGTTCGATGACTGACGTTGAAGTCACGCCTCGTGTGCTCACAACAGGCCAGGCGTGACCGCTCAGCTCGGACATGGCCGAGCGGGCCGCAATGCTCGTCGCCTCGTGGCGTGCAGAGCGAGGCAGGCGTGAGCACGGGTCTCACGCGGGGTCGACTACCCGTTCATGAGTCGCTGTGGGTGCGCGGCGGATTCCTACCTGAGCACACAGCGCCATGGGGCGCTGGCGAGCTACAGGAGGAACCTCATGGCGAATGTCGACGAGCCGCAGCAGACCCCGCGGCAGCGTGAGCGCAAATCAGCCAGCGATCGTCTGCATGCGTGGGTGAGCGATCCGGATGTCGCGCTCATCGTGACCGTGTTCGCTGATGCCTGCCTGGCGCTCGGTGCGTTCACGTTGTCGTTCGACGCGCTCCGCGAGCTTGCCCTCGCCGCAGGTCTTCGCTCGGAATTGGTGTGGATCTGGCCGCTCGTGGTGGACGGCTTCATGGTCGTGTCCACCATCAACGCGGTCGTGCTGAGCGAGCGCATCCCCAGGGCTGCCTGGTACCCGGCCATCGCCTTGATCGTCTTCGCGATGGTGAGCATCGCCGGGAACGGCCTGCATGCGGCCAGGCATGCCGACACCGACGTGATCAGCGTCCCGGTGGCGGCTGTGGTCAGCGCGATTCCCGCGGTCGCCCTCCTGATCATCAGCCACCTGATCGTCGTCCTGCTCATGGCACGTCGGCGGAGCCCAATGCACGTTCACCACCGCGGTGCGATGGCGGCGGCAGGTGGCCGCGCGCTCGAGGCACCGACCGGAAGATCCCGACTAGCGGATCGCGACGACGACCCCGAGGAGCGGGGGCACCGCTTCGCGCCGGCCGACCGGCCCCCGGCGGTTCCGGTGTCGAACCGGACCGATCTGGACGCGCTGGCGGCCTGGGTGCGGGCGGAGACCCTTGCGGGGCGGGCGGTCACCGGCGACGACGTCGCGGCGCGGATCGGGATGTCGTCCGCGACCGGACGGCGCCGACTGCGCGCGATCCGGGCAGAACTCCCAGACGTGGCTGCCGAGTTCGCCCGGCGCGGCAACGGAAGGTGGCCATCCGATGGGACTCGTTGAGGTCACGGCGATCGCGACCGTCGTCGTCGTAACGTTCGGCTGCGCTGGCGTCATCGCGGTATTCGCCGTGGCCGTCACGGCGCACAGATCCAGGGGCCAAGGATGGGGGCACCTCCTCGGCAGGGCCGTGCGGGTCACGATCACCCTTGCCGGCTCCGCGTTGGCTGTCCAGGTCGCGGTGATCGTGGCCGGGGCCGTGGTCGCGTAGCTGCGGGTTAGCTCACCTCAGCCGCGACGAGTCGCCTCCCTCCGGGCCGCGATGTGGGCAGCGACGTCGCGCTCATACGCGACGAGCCTGCGGCCGATCTTGAACAGGTACGGGGCCTCACCCTTGTGCCGCTTGTAGCGCAGGGTGGCCTTCGTCTCCCGAGTCATCGCGCACACCTCGTCGAGGGTGAGCACGCGATCCGGTCGATCGCGTTCGGGCTTGTCGTTCATACGCACCACTCCCGTCCTCTCGCCGACTTGCTCTTGACAGCCTGGTAGGCATCCGGCGCGCGCACACGTCGTGCGCCTCGTGTGCGTCAGCTCGCAGACCTGCGCAGCGCTCCGGTGCGCGGTGCCTCCCCACCAGCCACAAACCGCCAGAGCGGTCGCGACTGATGGGAGATCAACATGAGCAGGCCACCGGTACACACTGCGGTGAAGATCAAGGCGGGCCGTGAGTTGGCCGCTTGGCCCTCCGCACAGATGGGTGCGTGGACCGCGGCCATCTCCGAACGGCATTACCCGAAGGCCACGACGGGGCATGAGTCGGGGGTGAGTGATGGCCTCTAGCTCGATCGCAAAGATCACGCGCACGCGCAAGGCGCGGGATAAGCGCACCGGCGAGGTGCGCGACCGCCAAGTCGAACTGTGGCAGGCACGCTATCGGGTGACCCCGGGCGGCCGGCAGTTTACGAAGACGATGGCGCGCAAGACCGATGTCGAGAACTGGCTCCAGGACGAGCTGGCGAGGCTGACCACGAACACCTGGCTGGAGCCGGACAAGCGGAAGATCACCGTGGGGGAGTGGTGCGACCAGTGGCTGGAGGGCTACGGGACGCGCCGGGAATCGACTGTGCGGCAGGCCAGGGTCCACGTGGCGAAGATCCGCGAGCAGTTCGGCGGTGTCCTGCTGGCCCAGGTACGGCCGTCGCATGTGAAGTCGTGGTGCGCGAAGCTGGCCAAGGAGGACCACGAGCCGAGCTACGTTTACGCGCTGCACTCCCGGCTGTCTCAGATCCTCGGCGACGCCGTACACGACGGCGTCCTGACCAAGAACCCGTGTTCCCGCCGCACGGCGCCGCCAGTGGCCGAGCAGCGGGCGTACGTGGCTACCGTCGAGCAGATCTGGGCGCTCTACGACGCCATGCCGGCGCGGTACCGCATCGCGATCTACAACGGTGCGTTCGCTGGCCTGCGAGCTGGGGAACAGTGCGGCCTCCGCCCGGGCGACGTCGCGTGGCTCCAACGCGAGATCCGGCCCGAGGTGCAGTACCCGGCCGAGCCGCTGAAGACCGAGATGTCGAAGACCCCGATCCCGATCGCTGATGGCCACGTGAAGGCGCTAGCACGGCAGGTCGAGCTGTACCCAGGGGAGTGGATCCTCACGGACGAGCTCGGCGGCCAGGTCGGGCCGTGGAAGCTCGAGCGGGCGTTCCGCACAGCCAGGGGCAAGGTGGCCGGCCTGCCCGACGGGTTCCGGCTGCAGGACCTGCGGCACTTCTTCGCGAGCTTGCTGATCGCGAGCGGCGCTGACATCAAGGTGGTGCAGCACCGCGTGCGCCACAAGAGCGCCAAGACGACGCTCGACGTCTACGGCCACATGTTCCCCGACAAAGACGAGTCGACCAGGACCGCCGTTGAGACAGTCCTGGTCGACCGTGTTGAGGAACAGCTGAGGAACAGGAACGAGGGCCGCTAGCTCAGACGCAGGTCAGGGCCCAGTTCTAGCTCAGATGTCGAAGTAGAGCTCGAACTCGTGCGGGTGGGGGCGCAGGCGGATCGGGTCGATCTCGTTGGTGCGCTTCCAGTCGATCCAGGTCTC
>NZ_QUAL01000412.1 GCF_003579925.1 Jiangella rhizosphaerae
GTCACCCGACGCTCACACCGGCACCCCGCCCCGTCGAGCAGCACCCCGGCACACAAGATCCTGACAGAGAGATCTTGGAGTAATGCCGGTATCAATCGGGCATCTCGCCCGCCAATAGCGGCATTACTCCAAGATCAACGGGCTGAGCTGATGCGGGGCACGCCCTAGGGGACTGCTTCCGGGGCGCCGACGGTGGTCTTGGCGGCCGGGAGGGTGACGACGAACCGGGCGCCCGGTGCGGCGTCCTCGACCACCAGCGTGCCGCCGTGCGCGACGACGATCTCGCGGGCGATCGCCAGCCCGAGGCCGGAACCGCCGGCGTCGCGGTCGCGGGCGTCGTCGAGACGGGTGAAGCGCTCGAAGATCCGCTCGCGGTCCGCCTCCGGCACGCCGGCGCCGTCGTCGGTCACCGCCACCCGCACCGTGCCGTCCCCGGGCGCCGACACGGAGGCCGTGACCTGCGACGACGCGTGCCGGACGGCGTTGTCGACCAGGTTACGCAGCACCCGGGAGAGCGAGTCGCGGTGCCCGCGCGCGTACACCTCTCCAGGGACGTCGACCCGCACCGGCACCCGGCCGCCGCGGACCCCGTCGGCGACCTCGAGCGCCAGCTCGCCGAGGTCGACGAGCTCCTCGCGCCGGACCGGGCGCGGGTTGTCCAGGTGCGCGAGCACCAGCAGGTCGTCGACCAGCCGGGCCATCCGCTCGACCTCGACCAGGGCCTCGCGGGCGGTGTCGTGCGGGTCGACGGCGTCGGGATGCGCCAGCGCGACCTCGAGCTCGGTGCGCAGCGCGGCGATCGGGCTGCGCAGCTCGTGGGCGGCGTCGGCGACGAACGCGCGCTGCCGGGCCGCCGCCGCGTCGAGCCGGCCGAGCATGTCGTTGAGGGTCACCGCGAGCCGGCTGAGCTCGTCGCCGCCGGCGGGGACCGGCAGCCGGTGCCCGCCGCCCGCGCCGGTGATCTCCTCGGCGCCGCCGCGCAGCCGGTCGACGGGACGCAGCGCGCGGACGATGACCAGCCAGCTCAGCACGGCGAGCGCGGCGGTGACGGCGAGCCCGCCGGCCGTGACGCCGATCTTGGCGAAGTGGACGCTGCGCTGCTGCTCCTCCAGCGAGACGGCGACGACGACCAGCCGCGGCTCCCCGGCCGCGTCGGCCGCGACGCCGACGACGCGCAGCGGCTCGGGCTGGCCGAGCCGGGTGCCGTCGAGGTCGATCGCCTCGCCGGCCCGGACGGCGGCGAGGTCGTCGCCGGCGACGACCGGGGTGAGGCGGTCGCCGCCCGGGGTGGACGCGACCACACGATCCTCGTCGTCGAGGACCTGCGCGACGACGGCGCCGAAGCCGGGCAGCGGGTCGGGCAGCCGGCCGGACTCGACCAGCGTCGCGATGTCCTCGCCCTGCCGCCGCGCGGTCTCGTCCAGGGCGCCGAGCAGCGCACGGTCCAGCGCGACGATCAGCAGGATGCCGCCGATGCCCAGGCCCACCGCCGCCATCGCGGTGGCCGCCAGCGTGAGCCGGGCCCGCAGGCTCATCCGGCCGAGCACGGCCACGTCAGCCGCCGTCGCCGCTCAGCCGGTAGCCGGCGCCGCGCACCGTCTGGAGCGCGGCGCGGCCGAACGGGGTGTCGATCTTGCGCCGCAGGTAGCCGACGTAGACCTCGACGACGTTCGGGTCGCCGTCGTAGTGGGCGTCCCAGACGTGCTCGAGGATGTCGCGCTTGGAGACGACCTCGTCGGCGCGGCGCATGAGGAACTCGAGCACGCCGAACTCGCGCGGCGTCAGCGTGACCTCGGCGCCGCCGCGGCGCACCGTCTTCGCGCCCGGGTCGAGCTCGAGGTCGCCGGCGGTCAGGACGGCCGGCCGGGCCGGGGCGCCGCGGCGCAGCAGCGCCCGCAGCCGCGCGACCAGCACGACGTAGGAGAACGGCTTGGTGAGGTAGTCGTCGGCGCCGACGTCGAGGCCGTCGGCCTGGTCGTACTCGCCGTCCTTCGCCGAGAGCATGAGGATCGGCACCCAGTTGCCCTCGGCCCGCAGCGTCTGGCAGACGCGGTAGCCCGACAGCGACGGCAGCATGATGTCGAGCACGATGACGTCGTAGGTGTTCTCGCGGGCCAGGTGCAGGCCGTCGAGGCCGTCGTGGGCCAGCTCGACGGAGAATCCCTCCGCCGACAGCCCGCGGTGCAGCGCGCGGGCCAGCCCGCGCTCGTCCTCGACCACCAGCACCCGCATGTCGTCAAGCATGCCCTGCCGTCGCGGGCGCCGGGCGGCGGCTCTCAGGGATCTCACAGCCACACCGAGGCAACCTTGGCGTCATCGGGATGACACCCGACGCACCGAACCGCACCGAGCACGTCAGGAGACGACATGCCGAACTCCCTTCTCAGCACCCCGGCCAGGCGGTGGGCGACCGGGGCCACGGTCGCGACCGTGGTCGTCGGCGCGGCCGTGGCCGGTCCGCTGATCGCCGGTGCCGACTCCGAACTGCCCGACCGCACGGCCGCCGAGCTCCTCATCGACCTCGCGACCCTCGACGTGCAGCCGTTCGCCGGCACCGTCGTGCAGTCCGCCGACGTCGGCCTGCCGGAGCTGCAGAACAGCGACACGACGTCGCTGCCGACCGCCGTGCTGTCGCTGCTCAACGGGTCCTCGACGGCCCGCATCTGGTACACCGACGCCGACACCTACCGCTTCGCCCTGCAGGACGACCAGGCCGAGTCCGACCTGCTGCGCAACGGCCAGGACCTCTGGTTCTGGAGCAGCGAGGGCGCCACCGCGTCGCACCTGGTCGTCCCGGAGGACACCGAGGACGGCGAGGACGGCGGCCACGGGCCGTTCGGCGGTGAGGGCCCGTTCGGCGGCGAGGGGATGCCCGAGGACCTGCCGACGAACATCCCGACCGAGGCCGCGTCGCTGGCGCTGGCGATGATCGAGCCGTCCACGCAGGTCGACGTCGACGGCACGGCCACGGTGGCCGGCCGCTCCGCGTACGAGCTGGTGCTGCGGCCCAAGGACGAGCAGTCGCTGATCGGCTCGATCCGCCTGGCCGTCGACGGCGAGACGTCCATGCCGCTGCGGGTGCAGATCGTCGCCCGCGACGCCAGTGAGCCGTCGTTCGAGGTCGGCTTCACGTCGGTCTCCTTCGACGAGCCCGACGCGTCGACGTACGAGTTC
Source organism: Jiangella rhizosphaerae (assembly GCF_003579925.1). Classification (GTDB taxonomy): domain Bacteria; phylum Actinomycetota; class Actinomycetes; order Jiangellales; family Jiangellaceae; genus Jiangella; species Jiangella rhizosphaerae. Next base: position 3,175 of record NZ_QUAL01000412.1, read on the forward strand.
ACCCCGCCGCCCGGCACGACGGTCGAGGAGATCCAGCCCGACGACCTCGACGACGCCGCGCAGCACCACGCGCGCCCGGGCGCCGGGACTGACGGCGACCACGACATGGACCCGTCGGACGTGTCGGTCGTCGGCTCCGGCTGGAGCAGCGTCGTCGTCCTCCGCGGCGTCGACCTCGACGAGCTGACCGCCGGCCTCGAGGGCGACGCGGCCGCCATGGCCGACGCCTTCATCGCCGAGCTCCAGGACGTCAGCGGCCCGTACGGCAGCGGGCGGGCCATGATCAGCGACCTGTTCACCGTCCTCCTCCTCGACGACGGCCGCATGCTGGCCGGCGCCGTCCCGCTGGAGGTGCTCGAAGAGGCCGCGCAGGACCCCGCCGCCGCGTTGTGACGGCACCGCGCAACGCACGGGGGCAGCAGGCCGCCGCGGGACCCACCCGCGGCGGCCTCCGCCTTTCCGGCCGAGTGCAGACGTTGCCGATGATCACGTGATCTCCTCGGCACTTCGTGCCCATGCCCCGGAAACGTGTGGTGCCTAAGTTGCCTCCAACGTGTCCGCACGGGTGACGTGCGTCACCCGCCCGCGTGAGGAGGCCCTGGTGGCACTCGGCTGGAAGGTGGTCTACGGCGGCAAGACACCGCCACCGGGGGCGGTGGTCCGGCCCGACGAGCGGCTGTCGTGGGGGCGGACGGTCGGGCTCGGCGCCCAGCACGTGGTGGCGATGTTCGGCGCGACGTTCGTGTTCCCGATCATCATGGGCCTGAACCCGCAGCTGGCCATCATGATGAGCGGCGTCGCGACGATCTGCTTCCTGCTCATCGTCAAGGGCGCGGTGCCGAGCTACCTGGGCACCAGCGCCTCGTTCGTGGGCGGTGTTGTGGCGATCCGCGCGCAGGAGGGCGACTCCGCCGACGTCACGGGCGCCATTCTGGTGGCGGGCGCCGTGCTGGCGCTGTGCGGCCTGCTGATCCACTATCTCGGCTCCGGCGTCCTCCACGCGGTGCTGCCGCCGGTGGTCACCGGCGCCGTCGTCATGCTCATCGGGTTCAACCTGGCGCCGGTCGTGGCGGACGTGTACTGGCCGCAGGACCAGTGGATCGCGCTCATCGTGATGACCGTCGTGATCCTGATGGCGGTGGGCCTGAGAGGGTTCTTCGGCCGCATCGCGATCTTCGTCGGCCTGGTCTTCGGGTACGCGCTGTCCTGGGTGTTCGACCTGGTGTTCGGGCAGATCACCTCGCCCGACGGCACCGGCGAGGTGGTCACGCGTGACCGCGTGAACTTCGACAGCCTCCGCGAGGCCGCATGGTTCGGCTTCCCGGACGAGACGTTCGTCAACGCCGAGGGCTCGGAGGTCGCCGGCTGGCACCTGCCGAGCTTCAGCATCACGTTCATCCTGCTGGTGCTGCCCGCCGTCATCGCGCTGATCGCGGAGAACACCGGCCACGTCAAGGCGGTCGCGGAGATGACCGGCAGGGACCTCGACCCGGTCATGGGCAAGGCGATCGCCGCCGACGGCGTCGGCACCGTCATCGCGACCTCCGTCGGCGGCTCGCCGACCACGACGTACGCGGAGAACATCGGCGTCATGGCGGCCACCCGGGTGTACTCGACGGCGGCGTACTACGTGGCGGCGCTGGTGGCGATCCTGTTCGGGTTCTCGCCGAAGTTCGGCGCGCTGGTGGCCGGCACGCCGGGCGGGGTGCTCGGCGGCATCACCGTCGTGCTCTACGGCATGATCGGCCTGCTCGGCGCCCGCATCTGGATCGAGAACCGGGTCGACTTCGCCAACCCGGTCAACCTGGTGCCGGTGTCCGCCGGCATCATCATCGCGATCGGCGACACGTCGTTGGAGATCACCGACGACTTCGTGCTCTCCGGCATCGCGCTCGGCACCATCGTCACGATCGTCGCCTACCACCTGGCCAGGGCCGTCGCACCGGCACACCTGCGCGAGCCCGGCGGCGGCGCCGTCGTGACCGTCGGCGAGCCGGGCGTGATGCGCGACGACGTCGAGCCGGAAGCACGCGACGCGCCACCGCGTGACGAGAGAGGATGATGGCGTGAAGCCAGCGGGGTTCACCTACCACCGGCCGGTCACCGTCGACGACGCCGTCGCGGTCCTGGCCGAGGTGGGCCCTGCCGGCAAGGTGCTGGCCGGCGGGCAGAGCCTGGTGCCGCTGCTGAACATGCGGCTGGCCGCGCCGGAGCACCTGGTCGACATCAACCGGCTGTCCGGCCTCGCCTACGTGCGCGCCGACGGCGACGGCGTCACCGTCGGCGCACTGGCCCGGCACGCCGACGTCGAGCGTGACGAGACCGCGTACGCCGTCCTGCCGCTGCTCCGCGAGACGCTGCGGCACGTCGCGCACCCGACCATCCGCAACCGCGGCACGACGGTCGGCAGCATCGCGCACGCCGACCCCGCCGGCGAGCTGACGGCCGTGCTCGCGCTGCTCGGCGGGACGGTGACGCTGCGGCGGGCGGGCGGTCAGCGCACCGTCGCCGCCGCCGACTTCTTCACCGGACCGATGTCCACCTGCGCCGACGCCGGCGAGCTGGTGACGTCCGTGACGTTCCCGGTACCGGAGGGCCGTACCGGGGCCGTCTGGACGGAGGTGGCCCGGCGGCACGGCGACTACGCCGTCTGCGGAACGGGAGTGGTGGTGACACTGGACGACGACCTGCGGGTCGCCGGTGCCAGAGCGGCGTACGTCTCGATGGGCCCGGAGCCGGTGGTGGTCGACCTCACCGAGGCGGTGGCGGGCGCGATGTACGACGACGCCGGCTGGCCGGCGGCCGGACGCCTGGCCGCCGGCCTGCTGGAGCCCGACGACGACATCCACGCCACGGCCGCGTACCGGCGCCACCTGGCCGAGGTGCTGACGGCGCGGGCGCTGCGCGAGGCCGCCGGCCGGGCCGCGGGGGGCCAGCGGTGAGCGCGGCCGAGGAGCTGTACGAGGTCACGCTGGTGGTGAACGGCGTGCCGCGGTCGGCGACGGTGCCCGCTCGGCGGCTGCTGTCGGACTTCCTGCGTCACGACCTCGAGCTGACCGGCACCCACGTCGGCTGCGAGCACGGCGTCTGCGGCGCCTGCACGGTGCTCGTCGACGGCCGGCCGATCCGGTCGTGCCTGCAGTTCGCCGTCACCGTCGACGGCGCCGAGGTCACCACCGTCGAGGGCTGCACGCGACCGGACGGCGAGCTGGGCCCCGTCCAACAGGCGTTCCGCGACTGCCACGGCCTGCAGTGCGGCTTCTGCACGCCCGGCTTCGTCACCACGATCACCGCCTACCTGGAGGAGAACCCGGCGCCGACGGCGGAGGAGGCGCGCGAGGCGATCGCCGGCAACCTCTGCCGCTGCACCGGCTACCAGAACATCGTCGCGTCGGTGCTGCGCGCGGCCGAGCTGCGGGCGGAGGAGCCATGACGACCAGGTCGTTCGGCGAGCCGATCGCCCGGCTGGAGGACCCGCGGCTGCTGACCGGACGGGGCCGGTTCCTCGACGACATCGGCCACCGCGCGCTGGCGGCGGCGTTCGTCCGCAGCCCGCACGCGCACGCCCGCATCGCCGACATCGACGTCACCGACGCCGTGGACGTCGAGGGCCTGGTCGCGATCTTCACCCACGACGACCTCGACGGCCGGGCCGGCGAGCCGCTGCCGCTGCTCATCCCGCACGAGGCGCTGACGCACGGCCGCACGGGCTACGCGCTGGCCAAGGACGAGGTCAACCACGTCGGCGAGCCGATCGTCATGGTGGTCGCGACCGACCGGTACGTGGCCGAGGACGTCTGCGCGCGCATCCGGGTCGACTACGAGTTCCTGCCGCCGGTCGTCGGCATCGAGGCCGCCCGCGAGGCCGAGCTGCTCGTGCACGACGACGTTCCCGGCAACGTCGCGGCGCACATGGTCCAGCAGAACGGCGACGTCGAGGCCGCGCTGGCCGCCGCCCCGCACGTCCTCGAGCTCGACCTCGACATCGAGCGCAGCGCGTCCACCCCGCTGGAGGGGAGGGGCGTGCACGCGCGCTGGGACCCCGACGACGCCAGCCTGCGGGTGTACACGTCCACGCAGGCGTCGACGTCCGTGCGGGCGGCGCTGGCCGCGCGGCTGGAGCTGCCGCTGGACCGCGTCGAGGTCGTCGCGCCCGACGTCGGCGGCGGGTTCGGCGTGAAGATCGTCCACCCGTGGCCCGAGGAGGTGCTGGTGCCGTGGGCGGCGATCCGGCTCGGGCGCGAGGTCAAGTGGACCGAGGACCGCCGCGAGCATTTCGTCGGCGCCACCCACGAACGCGGCCAGCTCCAGCACGTCGAGGTCGGCTTCGACGACGACGGCCGGCTGCTCGGCCTCGACGTCACCGTCTGGCACGACAACGGCGCCTACACGCCGTACGGCATCATCGTCCCGATCATCACGACGACGCAGCTGCTCGGGCCGTACAAGCCGGGCGCGTACCGGGCGGAGTTCTTCAGCCTCTACACGAACACCGTCACGGTGACGCCGTACCGCGGCGCCGGCCGGCCCCAGGGCTGCTTCGCGATGGAGCGGACGATGGACGCCATCGCCGCCCACCTCGGGCTGGACCGGACGGTGGTGCGCGAGCGCAACTTCATCCGGCCCGACGAGATGCCCTACGACCACGGGCTGATCTTCCAGGACGGCCGGCCGCTGGTGTACGACTCCGGCGACTACCCGGCGACGCTGGACAAGCTGAAGAAGCTGATCGGCTGGGACGAGTTCGAGGCGTTCCGGGCCGAGGCGCGGGCGGCCGGGCGGCGGGTCGGCATCGGCATCGCCTGCTACGTCGAGGGCACCGGCGTCGGGCCGTACGAGGGCGGCTGGGTCAAGGTCGAGACCGATGGGACGGTGGTCGCGGCGACCGGCCTGACCACCCAGGGTCAGGGCCACCGGACGGTGTTCGCGCAGGTCGTGGCGTCGGAGCTGGGCGTGCCCGTCGACCGCGTGGTGGTGACGACGGGGGACACCCGCCGGTTCGGCTACGCCGTCGGCACGTTCGCCTCGCGCGCCGCCGTCATGAGCGGCAACGCGCTGGCGTCGGCCGCCCGCAAGGTGCGCGAGAAGGCGCTGCGGGTCGCCGGCGAGGCGCTGGAGGCCGACCCTCGCGACCTCGAGATCGTCGACGGTGTCGTCCGGGTGACGGGCTCGCCGGCGGGCGCGCCGGGGGCGTCGATCCCGCTCGCGACCGTCGCCGTCCTGGCCAACCCGCTGCGCTACGCGTTCGACCGCGAGGCCGAGCGGGCCACCCAGTTCGGCGGCCCGGTCGACTTCTCCAAGCCGCCGGTGGCCGAGGGCGACTCGCCCGGGCTGGAGGACACCGGGTTCTATTCGCCGCCGCGCTCGACGTTCGCCAACGGCATGCACGCGGCCATCGTCGAGACCGACCCGGACACCGCCGAGATCAGCATCCTGCGCTACTGCGTCGTCCACGACTGCGGCACGCTGATCAACCCGCGCATCGTCGAGGGCCAGATCCACGGCGGCGTCGCCCAGGGCGTCGGGGGAGCGCTGTACGAGCGGATGGTCTACGACGACGCCGGGCAGCTGCTGAACGCGTCGTTCATGGACTTCCTCATGCCGTACGCGACGGAGGTGCCGGTCATCGAGACCGACCACCTCGAGACGCCGTCGCCGCTGAACCCGCTCGGCATCAAGGGCGCGGGCGAGGCCGGCGTGATCCCCGGCTCCGCAGTGCTGGCCTCGGCGATCTCCGACGCCGAGGGGTTCGCCGTCACCCGCATGCCGATCTCGCCGTCGGACCTGTTCTCACTCCGTCTCGCTCGGGAGTCTCGATGAAGGTCTCTGGAACCGCCGTCCTGCACGCGCCCCGGGCCGACGTGTGGAAGGCGCTCAACGACCCCGCCGTGCTGGTGCGGACCATCCCGGGCTGCCAGCGGCTGGAGGAGTCCGGGCCCGATCGGTACCGCATGACGGTCACCGCCGGCGTCGGGTCGATCAAGGGCACCTACGCCGGCGACGTCACGCTGCACGACCAGCAGGAGCCGGCCTCGTTCGTCATGACGGCGTCCGGTGCGGGCGCCCCGGGAACGGTCAGCGCCGACGTCCGCGTCACGTTGTCCGATGACGGCCCCGGCGCCACCCGCCTGGACTACGACGCCGACGCCATCGTCGGCGGCATGATCGGCGGCGTCGGGCAGCGGATGCTCGCCGGCGTCGCGAAGAAGACGGCGGGGGAGTTCTTCGCGGCGGTGGACGACGTGCTGACCGGCGCGGCCGCAGTTCCGGCGCCGGCCGCGGGGGTCAGCACGGAGCCGGCGGCGCCGGTCGCCGGGGCCCCCGGCGTGTACGAGGCGCCGGTGCCGGTGCGCGCGTCCGCCGCACCCGCCGACTTCACCCGCGGCATCCTGGTCGGCGCGGCGGTCGCCCTCGCCGGCGTCGCCCTCGGCGGCTGGCTCGGCACTCGCGTACGCCGCGACGGATGACGAGCTAAGCTAACTTAGCTAAGCTGGTGCCATGGGCGAACCAGCAGCAGCGCAGTTCAACATCCATGAGGCGAAGACCCAGCTCTCCCGGATCATCGAGCGTGTCGAGCGGGGCGAGCAGGTGATCATCAGCCGGGCCGGCGTTCCGGTCGCCAAGGTCGTTCCGCTCCCGGTCAAGGCGCAGCGGCGGCAGCGGGGTTCGCTCGCCGGCCGGGTCACCCTGGCCGAGGATTGGGACTCCGACCAGGTCAACAGCGACATCGCCGCCGACTTCGGGATGCGGTCGTGATGACGCGTGCGCGGCTCCTGCTGGACACTCACGTCGTGCTGTGGTGGCTGATGGACGATCCCGAACTGTCCGACGAGCTCAAGCAGACGATCGACGAGGAGCTCGAAGTCTTCGTCAGCTCGGCGACCATCTGGGAGATCGCGATCAAGCAAGGGCTCGGCAAGCTCTCATCGGACGTCGATCTCGCGGAAGAGGTCTGGCGCAGCGACCTGCAGCAGCTTCCGGTCGCGTTCGAGCACGCGATCGAGGCGGGCCGCCTGCCTCTGCACCACCGCGATCCGTTCGACCGCATGCTGGTCGCGCAGGCACGGACCGAGCGACTGACTCTGGTCACGCGTGATCCGGCGATGAGCAGCTACGACGTGCGGGTCGACAAGGCATAGTCCGAGACGAGGAGGCGAGGAGCATGCGGGCGTTCACCGCGGCCGCGGTCCAGGTGCGGCCGCTGGCCGAGCCGCTGACCGCGCAGAGCATCAAGGCGAACGTCGAGCACGCGCTCGACTACGTCGAACGCTGCGCCGGCGACACCGGGGCGGAGCTCATCGTGCTGCCCGAGTCGGTGACCACCGGCTTCACCCCGGCGCTGCCGGCCGAGGACCTGTGGGACCTGGTCACCGACGTCCCCGGGGCCCTGGCCGAGCCGTTCCAGGAGACCGCCCGCCGGCTCGGCGTCCACCTCGCGTGGGGGACGTACGAGCGCGGCGCGTCCCGGGGCGTCGTACACAACTCGGCCGTGCTGGCCGGCCCGGACGGCGAGATCGCCGGCGTCTACCGCAAGACGCACCCGTTCTGTACCGAGCTGGCCTCACGCGGCGGCTGGGTCACGCCGGGCGACGACGTCTGCGTGGTCGACACCTCGCTGGGGAAGATCGGCATGATCATCTGCTTCGACGGCGACTACCCCGAGCTGTCGCGCATCACCGCCGTCCGGGGCGCCGAGGTCATCCTGCGCCCGTCGGCGCTGCTGCGCTCGGCCGACCTGTGGGAGCTCACCAACCGGGCCCGCGCCTACGACAACCACGTCTTCGTGGTGGGTGCCAACGCGACCGGCGCCGACCCGGCCGGCGTGCTCTACTTCGGCAACTCGATGATCGTCACCCCGATCGCCGAGGTGGTCGCCCGGGCCGCCAGCCACGAGTGCTGGGTCTCCGCCCGGCTCGACCCCGACGCGGCGCTGCGCTCGCTCACGCCGGGGTCCAGCGTCGGGCAGGGCTTCGACCACCTGGCCGACCGCAACCTCGAGCTGATCCGGCGGCACACCGACGAGCTCACCCGCCCGGCCGCCAGTCCGTTCAGGCGCGACTGAGCCTCAGCGCAGCTTGGGCACGACCGTCTCCGCGAGGTGGACGAACCGCTCGTGCTCGTCGGCGGTCGCGGGCCAGCCGACGACGAACTCGGTGAACCCGGCCGGCGCGTACCGGTCGACCAGGAGGCCGACGGCCTCGTGCACCGCGAGGCCTACCACCAGGTGCCGCCGAAGGTCGAGTACTCGCTCACCGACTACGGACGCACGCTCGAGGTGGCCCTGCGGCCGCTCGGCGACTGGGGCCACGCCAACATGGCCCGCATCGAGGCGACCCACCCGTGATCGCCCTGGTCAGCGCATTCTCGTCCGGGCGTAGGCCGCCACCGCGTTGCGCTGATAGGCCGCGAGACCGGGGCTGATCCGGTCGAACAGCCGCCGCACCTGCTCGTCCTCGGCACAGAGCTGTCCGAGGCACGTGAACAGCTCGGCCGTGGTGAGCCCGTACCGCGCCGCCGCCTCGTGGTACCACTCGACCTCGTCCAGCACGGCCGGGTCGTCGGCAGGCGTGTCCGCGACCATGAGGCCGGCCAGCCGGACCATCCGGTCGGTCAGGTCCCGTTCCTGCGCGTCGAGGCCCTCGGGCCAGTTCTGCCGATCGCCGGTGTCGGCGAGCGGTGTGGCGAACCCGTCCAGCAGGCGTTCGGGCCGATTGATCCCTGGCATCTCCATCGCGCCGCCTCCTCGTGACACGCCGGTCCCGTTCAGTACATCCACCGCTGGTTCGCCCCGCCCCACCAGTCCCACTGCTGGATGGCGGCGCCGTCGGCCTCGGAGAAGCCGGCCACCTCGATGACCTTCCCGCTGTGCTTGGCGGTCAGCTTGACCTCGCCGAAGCCGTACATCTCGGGCAGGAACTTCTGGTTGTCGCCACCCCACCAATCCCACTGGATGATGCGCGCGCCGTTGTCCATCGACAGTCCGGCGACGTCGAGCACCTTGCCGCTGTGCTTCGCCCGGATGCGGACGTAGCCGCCGCCGACCGGATCCATGGACCAGAGTTGGTTCCAGCCGCCCCACCAGGTCCACTGCTGTGCCGGTGCGCCGCTGGCCGTCGAGATGCCGGCGACGTCGATGACCTTGTTGTCGGTGTGCTTGGCGAACAGCGCCCGAGCCGGTGACCGGGCGAACGTCACGGCGTACACCCACTCGTCGGCACTGCCGTTGTGGCTGGCCGAGAAGCCCATGTGGGTGTAATCGGGGTCCTCGATGCGCTGGCGGTGCGGTGCGCTGATGTTGATCCACCAGTTGACCGGTGCGTCGCCGTTGAGCTGTGAGCCGCCCCAGTAGAGGATCTCACCCGTCCGCCCGTTCTCGGGCGCCCACCCGCCGGCCGCGGCCGCGTCGGTGATGCGCTTCTGGGCGGTGGTCTGATTGTCCGAGCTCAGGTGCGCGTCCCGGTTGGGCGTCTTGTACACCCAGGGGTTCGCCGCCATGTCGGATGTATGGCGATTGGCAGCCTCGGACAGCCGCGCGTCGATGAAGACCGGCAGGCGGCCCAGCGCGGCCCGGTGCTGGTTGATGCGCTTCTGGATGCCGACTCCGGCCAGAGCGACACCACCGACGAGGTCGAAGATTCCGACAGGCATGGTCCGCCTCCCCCAGGGCACAGGACCCACACCGCGGACGCGCGAGTCGACGTCCCCCCACCGTTGATCGACTCCACTGTCGTCGAGCATCCTCCGGCCCCGAGACGCCGTCAAGACCCGTCGCCGCCACGGAAGGCGGCGACCAGGGCCGGCAGCGCGGCCAGCAGGGCGACCACCCGGATCGCCCCGGCCAACGGGTACGGCGCGCGCAGCCCGAACGTGTGCGCGACGACGCCGCTGAGCAGCGCACCGAACGGGATGAAGCCCCAGCCGACCAGGCGGTGCACGCCCATCACCCGGCCCAGAAGGCCGGCGGGGACCAGGCGCTGCCGAAGGCCGATGCTGACCAGGTTCCACAGCGTCACGCCGAGCCCGGTCGCGGCCAGCAGCGCGCCGAGCACGACGGCGGACGGGCTCAGGCCGATGAGCCCGACGGCGACGGCGTTGAGTGTGAGCGATCCGAGCAGGACGGTCCGGTCGCCGAGCCGGCGCAGCAGCCACGGCCCGGCCACCCCGCCTGCGAGGCTGCCGATCGCCGCCGTCGCCAGGAGCAGGCCGAATCCGCGCGCGGACACGCCCAGCTCGGTCGTCGCCAGCAGGACGAGCGTCGCGGTGCCGAGCTGGAAGCAGAACGTGTTCACCGCGGCCAGCAGCGTCAGCGTGCGCAGCAGCCGGTGCGCGGCCAGCCAGCGCAGCCCGGCCGCCATCTCCGACCGCAGCGACGACGACCGCGCGGGCACCACGTCTCGGGGCGTCTGACGCAGCGTCGCCAGCAGCGCCGCCGCCACCGCGAGGACCGTCGCGTCCGCCCCGAACGGCAGCCCGGCGGCGACGACGAACAGCAGACTGCCCGCGGGCGGGCCGAGGAACTGCTGCCCGGCGACGGCGATGGTCTGCTGGTAGCCGTTGGCCGACGGCAGCCGCTGCGGCGCGACCAGCGACGGCAGCAGCGCCTGCGCCGCCGTCCCGGCCACGACCTGGCAGGTGCCCAGCCCGAACGCCAGCGCCGCCAGGCCGGCCACGCCCAGCCGCCCGGTCGCCGCCAGCGCCGCCACGACTCCGGCGAGGACCGCCTGCACCGCCACGCCGCGCCACAGCAGGCCGGCCCGGTCGTGCCGGTCGACCAGCGCGCCGGCCGGCAGCGAGAACAGCAGCCACGGCAGGGAGGCCGCCGCGGCGACGACCGAGACCAGCCGCGGGTCGCGGGTCAGCGTCGCGGCCAGCAGCGGCACGGCGGCCGCGACCACGCCGTCACCGGCGGTCATGAGGCTGGTCGCGGCGGCGAACCGGCGGTAACGGGACTCGAAGCGGGCCATGGCGGCGATCCTCGCGGCGGCGCGCGTCCGCTGCGCACCATGTAGCGTCCGCCTACAACGACGCCGGCCATCACCAGGATCTCCCGAGCGTCACCACGATTGCAGGCGTAGTACGACACGAGATGTCGTAGTGAACGTGATCATCTCGGGTCGGCGGGCAGACTGGGGCTCATGGCGCTGACCGTCGAGCTGGACGTGGACGAGCTGGCGACCACCCGGTTCGCGGTGTCGCCGCTGTCGGAGACGGTGGCCGCGCTGCAGCAACTGGGCGGCCAGGACCGGCAGGCCGTGCACGAGCCGTGGCTGCGCTGGGCCCGCGCCGAGCTGGCCCGGGCGCCGCTCGCGCTGCCGATCACCTGGCCGCTGCTGTTCGGCGCGACGCCGGGCTGGCCGGAGTTCCTCGTCCCCGCACCAGCGGACCCGGGCGGATCGATCGACGACGATCTGGCCGCCCTGCGCCGCACGCCGGCCGCAAGCGTCCGCGCCAACCTGCGCCGCCGGTTCGGCGACCCGCCGCCGCCCGGACCCGTCGCCGACCTCGCCGCCGACCCGGTCGCCGGCCTGCGCGCACTC
>NZ_QUAL01000413.1 GCF_003579925.1 Jiangella rhizosphaerae
CCTGGCCGCGTCGGCCTGTTCGGCGGCGGCGGACCGCTCGGCCAGCGCCGTGGCCGCCTGGGCGGCGGCGTCGTCGGCCTCCTGCCGGGCGTCGCGGGCCCGCTGCGCGATGGTCGTCTGTGAGCGGGTGACGGCGCGCAGCGCGCCGATGCCCTCGTACAGCGCCTGCCCGTCGTCCGCGCCGAGCACCATGCCGACGCCGGCGAGCTGGCCGCCCTGACTGTAGGTGGCCGCGGCCATCCGGCCCAGCGCGACGCGGGCCTGCTCGGCCTCCGCCGCGCGCTGCCGGGCGGTCTCGCGGGCCGTCCGCTCCGCCTCGGTGGCCTGCTCGAGCAGCACGCGGGCGCCGTTGTACGCCTCGATCGCCTTGGCCGCCTCGATGTACAGCGCGTCGACCTGCGCCGTCAGCGCGGCCAGCCGCGCCTCGAGGGCGGCGACGCTGCCCGCCGCGGCCGCCTCGGCGTCACGTGCGTCCTGGATGTCGGACTCGCTGGGAACGACCGGCTCGGCGAACGCCGGGCCCACCACGCCGGCTGCCAGCGCGGTGGCGAACACCCCTGCCACGAGCCCGGTGCGCAACCCTGCCGACCTCCCCCGTACCTGGCGTCCCACGAAGCACAGTAACCAAGGAAGTCACGTGAGGGAACAGGAATCACAAGAATTTCAACCGTCACACGGCGTGTCGCCTTGACTAACCACACCAATGTAATTCCGACGCAACCCCCACGTTGATCTTGGAGAAATGCCGGTATCTATCGGACATATCGCCCGGCATTAGGCGCATTACTCCAAGATCAACTTTGGTGGGCGGGGGGCGAGGGGCGGCTCAGTCGGCGGGTTCCACGTCGGTGCGGGGCGCCTGGACGCGCCGGAGCAGCGGCGACAGCACGAGCACGCTGCGTGTGCGGGCGACGAACGGCTCGGCGGAGATCTCCGTCAGCACCCGCTCGAAGTGCTGCATGCTCCCGGCGAAGACGTGCAGCAGGGCGTCGGCGTCGCCGGTGACCATGAACGCCTCGACGACCTCCGGGTAGGTCTGCACCCGACGGGCGATCTGGTCGCCCGTCGTGCGCGGGTTGCAGAACAGCTCGACGTACGCCTCGGTGCTCCAGCCGATCTCGGCCGGCTCGACCCGGACGGTGAACCCGGTGACGACGCCGCGGGCCCGCAGCCGGTCGACCCGCCGCTTCACCGCGGGCGCCGACAGGCTGACCTTCGCGCCGATGGCGCCGTAGCTGGCCCGGCCGTCGGCCATGAGGACCCGGATGATCCGCTCGTCCAGCACGTCGAGTGTCATGGGTTGATCGTCCCCGTTCCTTGTGACGAGCGCAACGAATCGCCGTCAGTGCGAGAACGGACGCAACGTTTCGCATGTGGGCGCGCAACGGAACGATCTCGATCACCGCCGGACCGCGACCCTACCTTTCTGGTGTGACCGTGAACGACGCCAGGGAGCTCACCCGCCTCCCCTCGCGCGGCCACCGCGTCGCGACGACCCGCGACTACGTGATGTGCCGCCCCGACCACTTCGCCGTGCACTACTCGATCAACGTCTGGATGGATCCGTCCCGGCCGGTGGACCGCGACCGCGCGCTGGCCCAGTGGGAGCACCTGCGCGCGACGTACGAGCGGCTCGGCCACCGGGTGCACCTGCTCGACCCGCGGCCGGGGCTGCCGGACATGGTGTTCGCGGCGAACGGAGCGTTCGTGGTCGGCGACCGCGCGCTGGGCGCCCGGTTCCGCGAGCTGGTGCGCGCCGACGAGGCGCCCGCCCACCGGGCCTGGCTCGAGGGCGTCGGCATCGGCGTCACCGAGCCGGTCGCCGTCAACGAGGGCGAGGGCGACTTCGCCTGGGCCGGCGGCCGGATCCTGGCCGGCGCCGGGTTCCGGTCCGACCCCGCCGCGCACGCCGAGCTGGCAGCCGTCTTCGGCGTCCCCGTCGTGCCGCTGGAGCTGGTCGACCCGCGCTTCTACCACCTCGACACCGCACTGGCCGTGCTCGACCGGCACACCATCGCGTACTACCCGCCGGCGTTCTCACCGGCCAGCCAGGACGTCCTGGCCACGCTGTTCCCCGAGGCGATCGTCGCCACCGAGGCCGACGCGCTGGTGCTGGGGCTGAACGCCGTCAGCGACGGCCGGCACGTCGTCCTCGCCGCGCAGGCGCGCGAGCTGGCCGACGCCGTGGCCCGCGCCGGGTTCGAGCCGGTTCCCGTCGATGTATCCGAGCTGTTGAAGTCCGGTGGCGGCATCAAGTGCGCCACCCTGGAACTGCACCACCCGTCTACAGCCGAGGAGCAGTCGTGACGATGCAGACCACCCGCACCCAGGACGCGATCGCCCTCGTCGAGAGCAGCACCGCGCACAACTACCACCCGCTGCCCGTGGTCGTGGCCGAGGCCGAGGGCGCGTGGGTCACCGACGTCGAGGGCCGGCGCTACCTCGACTTCCTCGCGGCCTACTCGGCGGTGAACTTCGGCCACCGCAACCCCGAGATCGTCGCCGCCGTCAGGGCGCAGCTGGACCGCGTCACGCTGACCAGCCGCGCCTTCCACCACGACGTGCTCGGGCCGTTCGCCCGCGAGCTGGCCGATCTCGCCGGCAAGGAGCTCGTGCTGCCGATGAACACCGGCGCCGAGGCCGTCGAGACCGGCCTCAAGGTGGCCCGCAAGTGGGGCTACGAGGTCAAGGGCGTGCCCGAGGACCAGGCGACGGTCATCGTGGCCGAGGGCAACTTCCACGGCCGCACCATCAGCGTCGTCAGCTTCTCCACCGACCCGGTCGCGCGGACGCACTTCGGCCCGTTCACGCCTGGCTTCCGCGTGGTGCCGTACGGCGACGCCGCCGCGCTCGAGGCCGCGATCGACGACACGACGGTGGCCGTGCTCGTCGAGCCGATCCAGGGCGAGGCCGGCGTCGTCGTGCCGCCGTCCGGATACCTGGCCGACGTGCGCCGGGTGTGCGACGAGCAGCAGGTGCTGTTCATCGCCGACGAGATCCAGTCGGGCCTGGGCCGCACCGGCACCACGTTCGCCTGCGAGCACGAGGGCGTCGTCCCCGACCTTTACCTGCTCGGCAAGGCGCTGGGCGGCGGCGTCGTCCCGGTGTCGGCGGTGGTCGGCGACCACGACGTGCTCGGCGTCATCCATCCCGGCGAGCACGGCAGCACCTTCGGCGGCAACCCGCTGGCCTGCGCGGCCGGGCGCGCCGTCGTCGCGATGCTGTCCACCGGTGAGTGGCAGCGCGCGGCCGCCGAGCTGGGCGCACACCTGCACGCGCGCCTGAACGAGCTGGTGGGACGGGGTGTGGTCGAGGTCCGCGGCCGCGGGCTGTGGGCCGGCGTCGACATCAACCCCGAGCTGATGAGCGGCCGCGAGGCGTGTGAGGCGCTCCTGGGCGAGGGCATCCTCCTCAAGGACACCCACGGCTCGACGATCCGGTTCGCGCCGCCACTGGTCGTGACGCGCGATGAGATCGACCTCGCGGTCGACGCGCTGTCCCGGGTGCTGGCGGCGCACGGCGCGTGACCGCCCGCGTGGCGCGTCATCTGCCGGACACCCGACGGGCGTACGGTGACCCGGTGCCGAAGAAGCCGGACGACGAGGTCACCGTACTCCGCGTCAACCCCGCCGTGTGGGCTCAGGCGCTGAAGGCCGCCGACGGCGACGCCAGACGCATCGAGATCCGCGGCGAGTTCGACGTCGTCGTGCACAACGAGCCGCTGCCGCCGGGAGAACGGGTCAACCGCACATCGTGAACCGCCGACTGCTGCTCGGGCTGTCCGCCGTCGTCGTCGTGATCGTGGCCGCTGCCGCGATCGTGCTGGTCACGAGGGACGACGGCGACGGTGCCGCTCCCGCAGCCGTGGCGCTGGCCGACGAGCAGCGGGCGCTGCTGGACTCCGCCGAGCCGAGCCCGGACTGCCCGGACGAGCCTGCGACCCCGCCGGACGACGACTCCCTGGTCGCGCTGGACGTGCTGCGGGTCGACGACCAGAACTGCCTGATGGCGTCGACCGAGTACCTGCCGGCCGGCGAGGTCGGGGCGCGGCAGGCCGAGCTGCTGGCCGAGGACGGCGTCGTCGCCGCCGGCGTGGTCGGCGAGGTCAGCCTCAACGAGGACGACGACCGCCGCGACGACCAGTGGACGCTGGACCGGCTCGGCGCCGAGGAGGGCTCGCCGGACCTACCCTGGCCGGACGGTGAGGGCGCCGTGCTGGCGGTCCTCGACACCGGCATCGACGAGACGCACCCGGACCTCGGCAACGCCGTCATCGAGCGCCGTCACTACCCCGGCGAGGGCGAGCACGACCCGAAGGGCCACGGCACCCACGTCGCCGGGATCGCGGCCGCTCGGCGCGACAACGGCGGCATCGTCGGGGTCGCGCCGCGGGTGAGCGTCCTCGACGTGCCGGTACTGCTGAAGGAGGCCGACGACCCCGGGCGGCCGAGCTGGGCGGTCGGACTGGTGTGGGCCGTCAACCACGGCGCCGACGTGGCGAACATGTCCTTCGGCGGGCCGATCCCGGCCGAGCCGAACGTCGAGGAGGCGCACAGCCTGGAGGTCCAGGCGGCGGCGGTGTACTTCGCCGTCACCAACGACGTGGTCCTGGTCGCGTCCGGCGGCAACTGCGGGCAGCCGATCAACCGCTGCGAGGAGAGGAACCAGCAGGAGAACCCGTCCTCGCTGCCCGGCGTGATCGCCGTCGGCGCCGTCCAGGAGGACTTCGACCTGGCCGGCTACTCGACCCGGAACGAGTTCATCGACCTCGTCGCGCCGGGCGGCGGCGACCTGATGAACACCGTGGTCTCCACGTACCCCGATGGTGGGTACGAGGGGATCGGTGGCACGTCGCAGGCCGCGCCGCACGTGGCCGCCGCGGCCGCGCTGATCAGGGCCGCCGCGCCCGAGGCCTCCGGCGACGACATCGCGCAGGCGCTGCTCGACACCGCCGACCTCGACCCGCTGGACGAGGAGGACCGGCTCGGACTCGGCGTCGGCCACGGCTTCCTGGACATCGAGGGCGCATTGGACCAGGTTCTCGCCGGCCTGCCGTCCGACATGACGCCGTCGGAGCGCACGCACGCGGTGTTCGTCCGCGACGACGAGCTGGTCGCGTTCGACGGCGACCGGCTCACGCCGGTCATGACGCTCGACCCCGGTGCGCAGGTGCGCTGGGTCGAGTGGTCCGCCGACGGGTCGCTGCTCGCGGGTGTCGTCGGCAGCAGGCTGTTCGCCTGGGACGGGACCTCGCTGGTCGACGAAGCGTGCGGCTGGTGCTCCGAGGGCCTGGGCGCGTTCCTCGAGGACGTCGAGGTCGACGGCGCGACCGGCGACTTCATCGTCGGCATGGACTACACGGGCGCGCTGACCTGGTACGACGTCGCCACGCTGACGGAGACGGCCGCGACGACGCCGGTCTTCCCGGCCGACGCCGTCGGCACGAAGACACTGCTCGGGTCGGTGGGCGGGCAGTTGCTCGTCCACGAGTCCGGCGGCGCGCAGGCGTCGGAGCGGGTGTGGCTGCTCGACCCGGCGTCCGGCACGGCCGAGCTGTCCGCCGACGTCATGGGCTCGGCGCAGGCGCCGATGGCCGCCTCGGCCGACGGCGAGCAGGCCGCCGTCGTCACCGGCTACGGCGCGTGCAGCGCCGAGGTCACGGTGCTCGAGACCGCCGGGCTGACCGAAGTCGCGGTGGCGCCGGTGCCCGAGGACCTGATCGTCGAGGCGGTGTTCTTCAACGGCGAGGAGCTCTACGCGACGCTGGCGGAGACCTTCAGCGACTGCTCGGCCCTCCAGCCGGCCGGGCTGTGGCGGCTCGACGGCGGGCAGTGGCAGCAGCTGTCCGAAGACACCGCCGCCGCCCGGCCGCTGGAGGGCATGGACGACGCCGTCGAGCAGGGCTGGCTGATCGCGTATCCGGGCCGGGGCGGGTTCGAGCCGCCGCTCGCCGACGGCCCGTCGGCCGAGGAGGTCGGCGCCGTGACCGACGGTCCCTGGGCCATGCCCACTCGCACCGAGGTTCCGTGGCCGTAGGTGTCACAGGGTTCGACCGGGGGCGACTTTCACCGGTGTGAGCGGGACGGGGCAGAGCGTGCTGCGCCAGGCGGTGGAGCAGCTGCTGCGCGCCCGCGCCGACGCCGAACGCGGCCTCGACGAGCTGGCCGCCCGGGTCGCGAAGGCCGCCGTGCGACCGGCCGAGACCGCCCGGGCCGGACGCCACCCGCTCGCCCGCCGCGCCGCCGACGAGGCCGCGGCTCTGGGCCGTCCCGTCCCGGACGAGCTGGCCGCGCTGTCGACGGCCACCCGGGCGGCCATCGCCACGGAGGTGCACGCCCTGCTCGACCTCCTCGCCGTGAACCACCACCAACTGCCGCCGTTGCCGCCGCTGAACGCCGGGCCGCTCGCGGCACCGGGTGACCGCGCGTTCCTCGCGGCGTTCTCCGAGGGGTTCGCCCGATCCTACGTGGCGACCGTGCTGGGCGACCTCTCCGAGGGCCGCTCCACGTCCAAGGCCGAGGCGGCCGCCCACCCGGCCGCCCAGCAGGCCGCCATCGACGCGGCGCGGGAGCGGATCGTCGACGCGGTCGCGCCGGAGCATCGGGAGCAGGTGCGGGAGTGGCTCTCCCACCCCGATTGTCATGCGGTCGAGATCCACGGGCCGCAGGTGACCGACCGCGACCTCGAGCTCCGCGCCGGCTGGACCCGCCCGCCCGACCACGGCACCGACAACGCCGACAAGTGGCGCGTCCGCCCCGACGACCAGAAGGTCATCTCGAAACACCGGCCCGGTGCGGAGGCGAGCCGGTTCAACTCACCGGCGGCGTTCGCTCGATCACTGGACGTGCTGCTGTCACACGCCGACCAATACCCGGGTGGCCTGGAACGGCTCCTCGCCGATCACGCCGACGACGGAGCGGTCGCCTTCTTCCTGCCTGCAGCGGTTATCGACCTACGCCCGGGCGACGCCTTCGGCTATCGGGGCGCCGGTACCGGCACCGCCGAGGCCGCGAGCGACTGGGTCCGCGTCCGTGCCGACGCGATGCGCAAGGAGGGCGAATGCGCCCCGCCCGTTCGGACCCTGACCTACGATCCGGTCACCGACGGTGCAGACCCCGGAGTCCGGGTGGTCTTCAAGGAGGGAGCGGATGGCTGGGTCATGACCACGTACTATCCGTCAACAGCACCTGGACCCGACAACGTACGCCTGGAGTACCCCACGTGATCCCACGGACCAACGCCTTCTCCAGGTACGTCGGGACCTGGTTCGACACCACCGACTCCGCCGACATGTACATCGAGGCCTGTGAGCGAGCCCCGAAGCGGCTGGCCGAGGACGCCGACGGCAGCTTCCACGCCATCCGTGACGAGTTCGCCGCGCACATCCGCGACTCGTCGAACCCACCCCTGCGCGGCTCCACCCAGTGGGCGACGGACGAGTGGTACCGCAGCATCTGGTACGACGTGTTCGGGCCCGAGGCACCCCCAGGTGATCCCTATCCCGTCCCGGCCGAGGACTGGGGCTCCACGCGGGTGACGACGTACATGATCTACGCCGTCAACGACGAGGAGGAGGCCATGAGCGACGGGGCGCCCGAATGGCTCGCGGCCCGCGGTCTCGCCGCCAAGGACGTGTATGACGCCATCGGCAATGCGACCCTCCGGCGGCCGGAGCCGGCGGACTATGCCGAGCACCTGCGCCGGCTCACCGAGGCCGGGCTCCGCGAGGAAGCGTCGTCGGATGGGTGAGGGATCGGGGTAGCTAGAGCGACCCGGATCCCTCACCCATCGACGGCGGCGCGGTAGCGGGCGGCGATGAGCTCCGCGACCAGCGGGTGCGGCCCGATCGGCGGGGCGACGACGTCGGCGCCGACGGAGTCGAGGCGTTGCTGGAACAGCCCGGGCGCCAGCAGGTAGGAGGCCACGCCGACGGTCGCGTGGCCGGCGGCGCGCAGCGACGAGACCGCGTCGGGCACGGACGGCGACGCCGTCGTCACGTAGCCGGGCACCACGGGGCGCGACAGCGACGACGACAGCAGCGACGCGGCGACAGCGACCTCCCCCAGCGCCGACGCGTCGGACGAGCCCGCCGCCGCCAGTACGACCGCGGACGGCGGGCCGTCGGGCGACGACGACCGCAGCCGCTCCTCGACCGCCGCCACGACCGCCGCGTCAGGGCCGAGCGCCGGCGTCACGATCGCCCGCCCGCCGTCGGCCGCCACCGCCGACGGCACGTCCACGCGCACGTGGTAGCCCGACGCCAGGAACATCGGCACCACGACGGGCCGCACTCCGGGCCCGACCTCCGCCAGCACCGACTCCAGGGTCGGCGAGATCACGTCCACGTACGCCACCCGCACGTCGACGCCGGGCAGCAGGCCGCGCACGCGGTCCAGCAACGACGCCAGGACGATGGGGCCCTCGGGGGCCCGGGTGCCGTGCGCCACGGCCACGAGTACATCGCTCACGGCACCATCCTCGCTCGACGCCGGCTCGCCGATGTTCGTACCGTCGAATCATGACGCCCGACGACCGGCCGCACCGACCAGCGCACGGCGCGCACGGCCCGTTCCGCCAGCGCGCCCGGCGCGTGGTCCGCCCGGAGGGCCCGCCGACCCAGCCGCTGGCGCTCCGCGGGCTGCAGAGCCGGCTGACGGCCGACGAGGAGCGGCGGGTCCTCGACCTGATCCTGCGCACGGGCGACGCCATGGTCGCGACGGGTGCGCCGGTCGCGGACGTGACCGCCGCGCTGCTGCGGCTGGCGGCGGGGTTCGGGGTCACCCGCTGCCAGATCGACATCACGTTCATCTCGATCATCGCGTCGATCGACCGCGACGACGACCCCATCACCAAGGTCCGCGTCATCATGGTGCGCAACTCCGACTACAGCCGGCTCGCGGACCTGTTCGACCTCGTCGACGACGTCCACCGCGAGGCGCTCACGCTCGACGAGGCGCAGCGGCGCCTGGACGAGATCCTGGCGGCCCCGCATCCGTACCGGCGCTGGATCGTGACGCTGGCCCTCGGCCTGATGGCGTCCGGCGTCGCGTTGCTGCTCAACGGCGGCCTGCTCGTCGCGCTCGTCGCGGCCGGCACCACGATCGTCATCGACCGGGCCCTGCGCGTCCTGCGCCGGGTCGGCCTGCCGTACCTGTTCCAGCAGGTCATCGGCGCCGGATTGGCGACCATCGTCGGGCTCGCGGCGCTCTGGGCGACCGATCGGTTCGGCTGGTCGTCGACGCTGCTGCCGCCGTCGCTGATCGTCGCGTCGGGCATCGTCGTGCTCCTGGCGGGGCTGTCGCTGGTCGGCTCGGCCGAGGACGCCATCGCCGGGTACCCGCTGACGGCGGCCGCGCGCACCTACGAGGTGGTGCTGCACACCATCGGCCTGGTGGTGGGCATCGGCGTCATGCTCGACCTCGGGCAACGGGCCGGCATCCCGCTGACCATCGTCGACTCCGCCAATCTCAACATCCCGACGACCATCCAGATCGTCAGCGGCGGCCTGATCGCCGGCGCCTGGAGCCTGGCGTCCTACACCAGGGCGCGCACCATCCCGGTCGTGGTGGTCGTCGGCATGGTGGCCGCCGGCGTCCTGCTGCTGGGCCGGCAGCTGCTCGACCTCGGCCCGGTCGGTTCGTCCTTCCTCGCCGCGCTGGTGGTGGGCCTGGTCGCCGGCGGCCTGAGCGAGCCGCTGAGGACGCCGAATCTGGTCATCTCGGTGTGCGGCATCACGCCGCTGCTGCCGGGGCTGGCGATCTACAACGCGATGTTCCGGATGGTCGAGTCCAACGACGTCGTCGGCGGCACGGCGCAGCTCATCGGCGCGTTCGGCATCGCGCTGGCGCTCGCCGCCGGCGTCACGCTCGGTGAGTTCCTCGCCACGCCGCTGCGCTCGGAGATGGACCGCTGGCAGCGCCGGGTCGCCCGCCGCGCCCGCGGCACCCGCAGCTGAGCGGGTCACGACGCGAGCAGGTCGCGCAGCGCCACGACGTCGCCCACGACGACGACGGCGGGCGGCCCGATCCCGTCGGCCGCGCAGTCCACCGTGTCCAGCGTCGCGACAACGACCCGGGCCGCGCTGTCGGCGATGACGGCGACCGGTGTGCTCCCCCGCCGGCCGCCGCGCACCAGCCGCGACGCGATCGCCGTCAGGTGCGTCACGCCCATCAGCACGACGATCGTGCCGGTTCCGGCCGCCAGCCGGTCCCAGTCCACCGTCGACTCCGGCGAGTCCGGGTGGGCGTGCCCGCTGACGATCGTCACCTCCTGGGTCACGCCGCGGTGGGTCACCGGGATGCCGGCCAGCTCCGGGACGGCGACCGCGCTGGTGACGCCCGGCACCACCTCGTAGGGGACGCCGGCCGCCGCGCAGGCGAGAGCCTCCTCGCCACCGCGGCCGAAGACGTACGGGTCGCCGCCCTTGAGCCGGACGACGCGCAGCCCGCGGCGTGCGCGGTCGATCATGAGCGCCTCGATCTCGCGCTGGCTGCGCCGGTGCTTGTGCGGTTCCTTGCCGACGTCGACGACCTCGACGTCCGGCCGCAGCGCGTCCAGCAGCGACCGCGGCGCCAGCCGGTCCACCAGCACGACGTCGGCCTGCTTGAGCAGGTCGAACCCGCGCAGCGTGAGCAGCCCCGGATCGCCCGGGCCTCCGCCGACGATCGCGACATGACCCGTCATGACGACCCCCCGTACTTCACCGATCCGGCGGCCTCGGGCTCGTAGGCCAGCCGGTACCCGCGCTTCACCACCGTCTGCACGACCCGT
The DNA here is from genome assembly GCF_003579925.1 of Jiangella rhizosphaerae. GTDB lineage: Bacteria > Actinomycetota > Actinomycetes > Jiangellales > Jiangellaceae > Jiangella > Jiangella rhizosphaerae. The sequence continues at coordinate 10,771 of NZ_QUAL01000413.1, forward strand.
GCCCCGACGGCGCCGCGCAGCCGCGTGACCGCCATCTCGACGGCGTGCTCGTCGCTGCCGCCGCCGGGCAGGACGGCCAGCAGCTCGGCGCGCGACACGACGACGCCCGGACGGCGGGCCAGCTCGGTCAGCACCGCCATCGGCCCGGGCGGCAGCTCGCGCGCGACCCCGTCGACGACGACGGCGTGCCCGCGCAGCTGGACGGCGTGCCCGGCGACCCGCAGCGTGCGGCAGCGGGCCGGCAGCTCGGCGACGATCTCGCGGACCAGCGCGCCGAGCCGCGACCGCGCCGGCTGCACGGTCGCGATCCCCATCCGCTCCAGCCGCGCCCCGGTCACCGGGCCGACGCACGCGGGCAGCACCGACGACGACAGCGCCGCCGACACCTCGTCGAGCAAGCCCATCGACGACGCCAGGGACAGCAGGCTGGCCACCGCCGGCGCGCTGGTGAACACGACGCAGTCGACCTGCCGCGCCGCGACCGCCTCGACCAGCCGGCTCAGCGGCGCGACGTCGTCCGGCGGCACCCACCGGTACACCGGCACCGACACGACGTCGGCGCCGGCCGCCTCCAGCGCGTCGGTGAAGTCCGGCAGCGGCTCGCCGTGCAGCTGGACGGCGATCCGGCGACCCGTCAGGTCCTGGGCCAGCAGGTACTCCAGCACCTCCGCCGACGACTCCGACGGCGGCGACCAGTGGTCGGTCAGGCCGGCCGCCCGGATCGCGCCACGCGCCTTCGGGCCGCGCGCCAGCAGCGTGGCCGACCCCAGCCGTTCCAGCAGCCGTTCACCCAGGCCCCAGCCGTCGGCGGCCTCCATCCATCCGCGAAACCCGATGCCGGTGGTCGCGACGGCGATGTCGATGGGCTGCTCGATGCAGGTGCGGGTCGCCGCCAGCAGCTCGGCGTCGTCGTCCAGCGGCACGATGCGGATCGCGGGCGCCTGCACGACCCGGGCGCCGCGCCGTTCCAGCAGCGCCCCGAGCTCCTCCCGGCGGCGCGCCGCGGTCACCGCGACGGTGAAGCCCTCCAGCGGCAGCATCGCGGTGCCCACGCCCGCCGCGGCCGACGGCGTCGCCGTCACGGCACCGCCACTTCCACGTCGCCGTCGCGGACCCGCACGTCGTACACCGGCACCGCGACGCCCGGCTCGTCCAGGCACTCGCCGGTGACCAGCGAGAAGACTTGCTTGTGCATGGGCGACGCGACGGTCGGGACGGCGCCGCGCGACCCGACGATGCCGCGCGACAGCACGTAGGCGTCGCTGAACGGGTCGTGGTTGGACAGCGCGAACACGGCGCCGTCGAAGGTGCGGAAGATCGCCACCTGTTCGCCGCCGACCAGCGCCGCCGCCCCGCGTTCGGGCAGCAGCCGGTCGTAGCGGCAGACGACGGTCCAGGTACGGACGTCGACAACGGTCATCGGCGCACCACCTCCAGGGTCGGGCCGGCCACGACGGGGGCGCCGGCGGCCGGGCGGATCTGCCCCCGCTCGGTGACGAAGCGGATGCTCGGGTCGGGGGCGTCGGGGGCGTTGACGAAGGACACGAACCGGCTGAGCTTCTCCTCGTCCTCGAGGACCGCCGCCCACTCGTCGGTGTAGGAGCCGGCGTGCCGGTCCATCGCCGCCTCGAGGTCGGCGCACACGCCGAGCTCGTCCTCGACGAGGACGCGGTGCAGGTACGCGAGCCCGTCGCCGTGCTCCTCGGTGAGCGCCTCGATCCAGGCGGCCGTGCGCTGCAGCCGGTCGGCGGTGCGGACGTAGAACATGAGGAACCTGTCGACGAGGCGCACCAGCTCCGGATCGGAGAGGTCGGACGCGAACAGCTCCGCGTGCCGCGGCCGGAACCCGCCGTTGCCGCCGACGTAGAGGTTCCAGCCGTTCTCCGACGCGATGATGCCGACGTCCTTGCTGCGGGCCTCGGCGCACTCGCGGGCGCAGCCGGAGACGCCGGCCTTGATCTTGTGCGGCGCCCGCAGCCCCCGGTACCGCAGCTCCAGCATGATCGCCAGCGACGTGGAGTCCTGCACGCCGTACCGGCACCAGGTGGAGCCGACGCACGACTTCACCGTCCGCAACGCCTTGCCGTACGCGTGCCCGGACTCGAACCCGGCGTCGACCAGCCGCTTCCAGATCGCCGGCAGCTGCTCCACCCGCGCCCCGAGCAGGTCGATGCGCTGCCCGCCGGTGATCTTGGAGTACAGCCCGAAGTCGCGGGCCACCTCGCCGATCGCGATCAGCCCTTCCGGCGTCAGCTCGCCACCGGGCACCCGCGGCACGACGGAGTAGGTGCCGTTGCGCTGGATGTTGGCCAGGAAGGCGTCGTTGGTGTCCTGCAGCGCGGCCTGCTCGCCGTCGAGGATGTGCCCATGGCCGAGGCTGGCCAGGATCGACGCGATGGCCGGCTTGCAGATGTCGCAGCCGCGGCCGCGGCCGTGCCGGGCGATGATCTCGCTGAACGTGCGCAGCCCCGTGACGCGCACGATGTCGAACAGCTCCGCCCGGCCGACGTCGAAGTGCTCGCACAGCGCCGGGTTGGCCTCGACGCCTGACTGGGTGAGCAGCGTCTTCAGCAGCGGGACGCAGCTGCCGCAGACGGTGCCGGCGCGGGTGCAGGCCTTGATCGACGCGACGTCGGAGCAGCCCTCGTCGTGGATCGCCGACCGGATCGCGCCGGCGCTGACGTTCTGGCACGAGCACACCTGCGCGTCGTCGCCAAGGTCCGACGTCGACGGCCCGGCCAGCAGCAGCTTCTCGGGGGTGTCGGTGAGCGGCTGCCCGACCATGGTGCGCAGCGCCGCGTACGCCGACGCGTCGCCGACCAGCACACCGCCGAGCAGCCGCGACGCGTCGTCGGTGACGACCAGCTTCTTGTAGACGCCGCCGACGGGGTCGGCGTAGACCACCTCGAGGGCGTCCGCGGTCGCCGCGTGCGCGTCGCCGAAGCTGGCGACGTCGACGCCGAGCAGCTTGAGCTTCGTCGAGGTGTCGGACTCGAGGAACACCGCGTCGCCGCCGAGCAGCCGGTCGGCCGCCACCTCGGCCATCTCGTACCCGGGCGCGACCAGCCCGTACACCCGGCCGCCGGCCAGCGCGCACTCGCCGATCGCCCAGATCGACGGATCCGACGTCCGGCACGCCTCGTCGACGACGATGCCGCCGCGCTCCCCGACGGCCAGCCCGGCCGCCCGCGCCAGCTCGTCCCGGGGCCGGATGCCGGCCGAGAACACCACCAGACCGGTGTCCAGCGACGACCCGCCGGCGAACGTCATCCGCAGGCCGCCGTCGACCGCGGAGATCCGCTCGGTCGCGGTGTCCAGCCGGGCCGCCAGGCCGAGCTCCTCGACCTTGCGCCGCAGCACCTCGCCGCCGCCCTGGTCGACCTGGGCGGGCATCAGCCGCGGCGCGAACTCGACCACGCTCGCCTCCAGCCCGAGCGAGAGCAGCGCGTTCGCCGCCTCCAGCCCGAGCAGCCCGCCGCCGACCACCACGCCGGACGACACGGCGCCCGCCCGCTCGCGGATCGCGTCGAGGTCGTCGATGGTCCGGTAGACGAAGCAGCCGTCCAGGTCCGCGCCCGGCACCGACGGGACGAACGGCCGCGACCCGGTGGCCAGGACCAGCGCGTCGTACCCGATGACGCGCCCGGCCGACGTCTCGACGACGCGTGCCTCGCGGTCGATTCGCGTCACCGCCTCGCCCAGCACCAGCTCGCAGTCGGCGTCGTAACAGCCGTCCGGCACCAGCCGGAGCTCCTCCTCCGTCGTCCCGGTGAGGTACGACGTCAGCGCGACGCGGTCGTACGCGGGCCGGGGCTCCTCGCCGAGGACGGTGATCCGCCACCGCCGCTCCGGGTCGCGCTGGCGGACCGCCTCGACGAGCCGCTGACCGACCATGCCGTTGCCGACGACGACGAGCTGACGTTGGGCGCTCACTGGTGCACCATCCTCTGGTCGGCGTTCTCCGATTGGGCGTCGATGCACCCCGGGTGCCACCAGGTCACTGCCCTGC
>NZ_QUAL01000423.1 GCF_003579925.1 Jiangella rhizosphaerae
CACTCTGGACGAGCTCGCGCTGGGGGAGCGGGTGTTCTTCCTGTCCGTGCCGCTGCGTCCGCGCGGGCGCGGACAGCTGGCCCGCGAGTCGATGCAGGCGGCGTGGACGGATCTGGCTGACCGGCTGGCCATGCCGCGGCGTGCCCCGTCGGCGGGCATGCGCCAGGAGGCGGGCAAGCGGGCGCGCGCGATCGAGCAGGCGATCCCGGCGGCGTTCCGGCCGCGGCCTGTGACGCCGGCGCAGATGGCGTGGCTGCACGGGCATGCCCAGCAGCGTGGCCTCTACATCGACGCGCATCCCGACCCGGCCGGCGCGGCTGCGTTGGGGGAGCAGCTGCTGGTGCGCAGCGCCGCTTCGCTGCCGTCGGCGATCCTGGACGAGGGCGGACAGTCAGACGTGGTGGACCGCTCCGTGCGGGGTTGGAGCCCGCTGGCTCGGCGGTTCGTCAAGGTCACCGGGCAGGACGCGCCGGAGCGGCCGTCGTACCAGGTCCTGCTGGCGCTGGCGGATGTGCCAGCTGACGGCATGGTGTTCCCGGGATCGGAGTTCCTGGGCAACGTCGACGACGCCGGCGTCGACGCCGACTTCGCGATGCGGCTCAACGTGCGGTCCTCGGAGGAGGTCGCGGCGAAGAACCGCCGCGCGGTCGCCGGTCTGAATGATCAGTTCGCGCAGCGTGAGGGCGAGCTGAGCACCGGTCCGCACATGCTGGACCAGGCCGCGGCTGACCTCACCGAGTACCAGGCGCAGCTGGAGCGGGACAAGGACGAGGTCGAGGTCGAGACCACGGTGGTGTTCGCGGTCGCGGACACCAGTGCGGAGGCCGCGCAGGAACGCGCCGCGTTGTTGGCCGGCTACTACGCCGGCGCCGGATACAAGCTGGTCCAGCCGCTGGGCGGGCAGGAGGCGCTGTGGTGGGCGATGGTGCCCGGGACCCCGGTGAGCCGCGTGGTCCGGGAGTTCGCTCAGATCACGACCTCGAACGCGCTGTCGGTGGCGGTGCCGGTGGTGTCGACCGCGCTGGGCGATGAGAGCGGCCCGGTCCTGGCGCTGAACATCTCCACCGGGCAGACCGGTGTCGTGCACCACGACCCGGCAGGTGCGGCCACGAAGTTGGATGTGTCGGGGTCGCTGGCAATCGCCGGCGAGCTCGGCGCGGGCAAGTCGGTTGCGTTGAAGAAGATCGCCAGCGACGCGGCGGACCGCGGCGGCCGGTTCATCGCCGTGGATCGGACCGAGTCCGGCGAGTGGGTCACGATGGCGCGCGCGATCGCTGACGCCACCGTCGTCGATGTCGTCGACCCGCGGCTGAGCCTGGACCCGCTGCGGGTGTTCGGGGCGCAGGCGGGTGGGCGGATCGCGCAGTCGTTCCTCACCCCGCTGCTGAACGTGTCGCCCACCAGCGACCGCGGCGTGTTGCTGTCCGACGTGCTGGATCCGGCGTACCTGGCTGCGCAGGAGATCCGTGGGCTTGGTGATCTGGTGCGGCACCTGATGGACGGGTGCCAGCTGGCTGGAGCGGTGGACCTGGGTCGGTTGATGAACGTGTTCGCGCGCAAGGACTTCGGCCGGGTCATTTTCGACGGCGCGCTGCCGCCGCTGCCGCTCGCGGCGCGGGCGATCGTGTTCTGGACTCGGACGCTGGAGCTGCCCGATCGTGACGAGCTGCAGCACGCGCACCTGTTCGAGCAGATGAAGCTGGAGAAGGTGTTCGGCCGTGCCGTGTACGCGCTGATGGCGGCCGTGAGCCGACAGATTTGCTTCTCCGACCGGACCGAGTTGGCGGTGTTCGTGGTCGACGAGGCTCACCACATGACCAGCTCGCCGGAGGGCGAGCGTGAGCTCACGGCATTCGTCCGGGACGGACGCAAGCACCAGGCCGCTGTCGCGTTGGGCAGCCATGACCCGGAGGCCGACTTCGGTGACGCGACGCTGCGTGGGCTGATCCCGACCCGGATCCTGATGCGGCACCGCGACCACACGCTGGCTCGGCGCGGCCTGGCGTGGCTGGACCTGGACCCGGCCGACGAGACGCTGGTGGAGTTGATCACCCAGCACACCTCGCCCGTCGACGCCGCGTTGAACGCGGTACCGGCCGAACGGCGCGGTGAGGCGTTGATGCGTGACCCGCTGGGGCGGGTTGGGCGGATCAAGGTGCTGCTGCCGGCCCGGCCGGAGCGCCGCCAGGCGATCGGGACGACCCCGCCGGCCGCCGTTGCCGGTGGCTCGCGTGGGTCGTCGACGCAGGCGGGAGGCGCGTGACGCCATGCAGGGCGACGTCGGGACCGCGATCTGGGTTCGTCGCGCGCAGCGCGCCGGGCTGTCGGTGCTGGGTGCTGCCGCGGTGCTGGTCGGGGGTGCTGGATTAGCAGCCGCCGCCGACGAGCCTGGCGGCGGAGGTGGTCTCGGCGGCGGGTTGTCGTGGATCGACTTGGAGGACGAGCACGGGCTGAGCATCTGGCAGTACGACCTCAATCTGCATCGCGGCTCGGTCACGAGTCCGGGCAAGTTCGTGTGGTCCACGTTCATCGAAAGCCCGTGGAAAGTGTTCCAGGCGTTCGTTGCGATCTCGGCGTGGCTGCTGCGGTTCGCGCTGGAGTTCGGGTGGTTGCGGGTGATCGCCGCGCCGTTCACGTCTTTGGCCGACGCGGTGAACGGTGTCATGGCTGAGATCGGGGTCGGGTGGGTGCTGCTGACGGTGACGGCGTTCGTCTGCATGCTGTGGATGGCGCGCGGCATGTGGGCGCTGGGCGTCTCGGAACTGCTGATCAGCCTGGTCGTGGCGTCCGTGGCCGCCGGTGCGCTGGCCAGTCCGATGGACCGGTTGATCGGTGACGATGGGGCGCTGTACCAGGCCCGGGATGTTGGGCTGGAGGTCGCGCTCGACATCGCCGACGAAGAAGGCGCGGGCGGCGAGGGGACGCCGGTGCCGGCGCATATGTCGTCGTTGCTCGTCGGGACCTTCGTGCGGTTGCCGCACCAGATCATCAACTACCAGACGGTCTTTGACGGCACCGACTGTGAGGAGGTCTACAACGAGGCCGTCGCGATGCAGCCGTTGCCGCAGGAGGCGCGGGAGCCGCGCGAGCACATCCGCTCGTGCGACGAGGACGCCTACCGGGCCGCGGACAACCCCGGCGCCGGGCAGCTGCGCGATGTGATCATCTTGTTCGCGACCGGGTTGCTGATTCTGTTGCTGGTCGTCGCGATCGCGCTCTCGGTGATCCTGGCGGCGCTGCTGGCTCTCTACCAGGGACTCAAGGCGATCGTGAGCCTGGTCGTCGGTGTTCTGCCGGGGCGGTCTCGAGGGTTCTTGTGGCGCAACCTCGCCGATCTGGTGATGGCGCTGGGGCTGGTGGCGTTCGCGTCGATCTTCGCTGCGGCGTTCATGGTCGGCCTGCAGGCGGTTTTCGCGGCCACGGAGGAGCACGGCTGGCACGTCATGATGACGTTGTTCCTGGTGAACCTGCTGCTCATCGTCGGTGTGATTTCGGTCTGGCGGTACCACAAGGCGGCGCGGCGGATGGGGGAGCGGCTGGCCGAGGCGATGGCCGGGATGCGGCCGGGGAAGGCGACCGTGTTGCCGGACCGCTCCACTGCGGTGCGTGACGTGGTCAAGATCGGCGCGACTGTCTTCGGTTGGCGCAAGCTGCGCCAGCTCACCGCTCAGCAGCAGCGTCAGCTGCCTCGGCGTGAGGACGCCTTCCCGCTGTCGTGGCCGCGCGACGGTCAGGCGCCCGGCGGGCCCGGCGGGGGTGGGACGGTGACGGTGGAGCGTGTCCCCACCGGCCCCGGCGGCCCTGGATCCGGCCCGCTGCCGTTGGGTCAACCAAGCGGGCGGAAAGGGCTGCCGGCCGGGACCCCAGCTCCGTCGCGGCCCGAGCTTGGCCCGGGAAGCGGAGCCCCGGGTGGGATCCCGATGCCCGCCGCCAGCGGCGGCGGGGCTGCGGCGGTGGCGGGTGTGGCGGCCAGGGCCGCGCTGGGGGCGGCCACCAGTGGCGCGTCCACCGTCGTGCTGGGCGGCGCTCGAGCGGCCGGGAAGGCCGTCGGCGCGGCCCGCGACCTGGGGAGGGTCCTGTCGATCGCCGGGCAGACGCGGCGGGCGCAGTTGCTGCAGCGCATGACCCGGGCCGCCGGCGGGACCGTGCCCGTGCCGTCGACCCTGCCGATCAGTGCGCGCCCGGTCCCGGTGCCGGCCGCGCCGGTCGGCGGGACGACGGCGCCTGCGCGGTCTCCGGCGACACCGGTACGTCGCCCCACTCCCGTGGTCCGTGGGACTGAGCCGGTCGTGCGGCCGCGCGCCACCACGGTTGTCTCCCGCCCGCTCGGGAACGCTGCGGCGACCGTGGCGCCAGTGCGGCGCCGGGTCGAACGGGTGGTCCGCCCCGATGGGTCGGTGCTGTTCGTGCCCGTTGGCCATTCACCGGCAGCGGGGGAGTGAGCTGGTGGGACGGGTCGGTAAGGGCACGATCGGGGTGTTCGTGCTGGCGATCGTCGCGGCTGTGGTGGGTGCTGCAGCGGCGGTGATGACGTTCATGTCGCTGGGCAGCGAGGGCTCGGAGTACTCCGTGTGCGACTCCGACGGTCTGCTGCTGCAGCCCCAGAGCGGCGCAGCTGCGGCGGGGTCGCCGGCCGCGGCGGCCGACGGGCCGCCCGGGACGGAGTACGAGACCCTCAACGGCGAGCAGCTGCAGAACGCCAAGACCATCATCGACGTCGGCCTGGACGCCGGGGTGAGCGAGTTCGGGCTGGTCGTTGCGATCGCGACGGCGATGCAGGAGTCGAAGCTGATCAACGTCGACTACGGGGACCGTGACTCGCTCGGCCTGTTCCAGCAGCGGCCCTCGACCGGGTGGGGGACCCCGGAGCAGGTGCAGGACCCGGTGTTCGCCTCGCGTGCCTTCTTTGGCGGGCCGGGGTCGCCGCACTGGCTGGCGCCGACGAACCGGGCCGAACCGCCCGGGCTGCTGGACATCGTGGGGTGGGAGTCCATGACGGTGGCCGAGGCCGCCCAGGCCGTCCAGCGCTCGGCGTTCCCCGACGCGTACGCCCAGTGGGAGCAGATGGCGCGGATCACCGTGGCCGGCATCACCGGCGGCGACATCGACGACATCGTGCTGTGTGGCCCGGGGGAGGCCATGACCTGCCCGGCGACGAATCTCGACGCAGAGGCCGGCCTCACCCCTGACGCGCTGCGGGTGCTGCGGTGCCTGGCCCAGGAGTACGCCTATCCCGACATCGCCGGGTTCGCCGGCGTGGGGGATCGCCCGGCTAACCCCGACAGCGACCACCCCGCCGGCCGCGCGGTCGACGTGCTGTTCATCCAAGGCGGCGCTATGACCTTGCCCAAGGGCAACGAGATCGCGCAATGGGTGGTCGACCACGCCGCGGCGCTGGGCGTGAAGTACGTGATCTGGTACGAGCGGATCTGGTCCGCGGAGCGGTCCGACGAGGGCTGGCGGCCCTACGAGCACCCGTCCGGAGCCGACGACGACACATCGGCCCATCGCGACCACATCCACGTCAGCGTGTACGGCAACTCCGCGGGCACCGGCGTCGGGTCGTGGGTGAACCCGGTCCAGGGAACGTACACGATCACGGCCCGGTTCGGGTCCTGCGGCGACCTGTGGCAGGCCTGCCACACCGGGATCGACTTGGCCTCTCCCGCGGCTCGGCCGATCGTGGCCGCGTCGGCTGGCGTCGTGACGACGATCGCCGACCTTGGAGGCACCAGCTACGGCCGCTACATCACCCTCACCCACCCTGACGGCACGGAGACCTGGTACGCGCACCTCGAGGCGTACGCGCCGTCCCTCGGTGTCGACGACCACGTGGCCGCCGGGCAGCTGCTCGGATACATGGGCGCCACCGGCAACGTGACCGGCCGCCACCTGCACTTCGAGGTCCGCCCAGACGGCGGCGCCCCGACTGACCCCGCGCCGTGGATGGCCGACCGCGGCGTCGAGCTCTGAACCCTGCCAAGAGTCCTGGAGGTAGCGATGGACGACACCGAGAACAGCCAGAACGAGGCCGAGACGCCCCCGGGCCGGCGGGCGCGGCGATGGCTACAGGTGGGGGGTGCCGCGGTGGGCGGCTTCGTTCTCGGCCTGCTGGTCGCCGCCGGCGGAAGCAACGGCGGCCAGCAGGGTCCCGGTGAGGGTGGGCAAGCGGGCGCCGGGGAGGGCGTCACCGCTGGTGACCAGCCGTGGGCAAGTGGCGGCGAGCCGGACACGACGGAGGACGCCGGCTCGTCCGGGCCTGTCGATGGGCACGAGCACGGTGACGGGCACGAGCACGGTGATGGGCACGAGCACGGTCTGGCGCCGGACGGGTGGCGCGAGGCCGCTGAGGGATTCGGTCAAACCTTCACCCAGACCAGCTTGGGCCAAGACGCCTGGTACACCGCGGTGTCGTCCTGGATGACGCCGGCCCAAGCCGAGCAGTATGCGCAGGTCCCGGTCGAGCACATCCCGACCGGTGAGCTCGTCGACGTCGAGGTGGCCGACCCGGGCGGGGCACTGTTTACCGCCGGCCGGCTCACCTATGACACCGGGCTGGTTCTCGAGGTCGGCCTGACCTACGACGCCGTCAGCACCGGATGGCTGATCGCCACCGTGGCGCCAGCGGACAACTAGTAGAGAGGAGCGTCGCCATGGACGCACAGAAGTGGATCGACCCGAAGGCCTCGTATGGGAAGCGAGTCCTGCCGCCAGACGGCCCGGCCTGGATCGGTGACCCGAAGGGCCCAGGCTTCCCAGTGACACGGGTGGAGACCGCGGCAGGCCAGTAGTGCTGGGCAAGCGGCGGAGGATCGAGGACGACCGGTCAAGAACCACTCCGTGAACCCCGCCCGGTCGTGCTCATCCTATCGACGCGGTCAAGCAACTTCGTGTCGGCAAACTCGCCGCAGATGTCACACAGCCTCTCAGTGAGACACCACCTATCAGTGGACGACCCCCAATCAGTGCACCCACGGGTGCCAATCAAGGGAGACGATCACAGATGGCCATTCACCTTGGGCCTCCACCCGATCAGGCGGCCTCGCCGGGGTCGCCTCGCACCTTGGTCGACGTCGTCGACCGATCCGCAGTCAGCTGGGACCAGATCGATCCGACCGCGTGGCCGCGCACCAGTCAGGGCGCCGCCGGCACGGTCGAGCGGCTGGTGCATGCGTGGGCAGTGACGCCTCGTGGTGGTCCTCGCTGCGGCCCCGCTGAGGGAGACCTGCGCCCGGCCGCGGATTGAGGCAGCCGTGGCCATGAAGTCGCGCCCAGCGGGCGGCACCCGCACGGCCGCCGCCGGGGGAAGCGAGACTTTGGTCGGTGGCGGCCTGCCGCCGACGCCGCTGTCGGGATTGGTGGCGCGGCTCGTCATGAGCCTCGCGCTCGCGGTCATGATCGGCATGGCCACGCCGATGCTTGAGCTCGCGCGTCCTGCCGTGGCCGCGGCTGTCGCCGTGCTCGTGGCGATCGCTGCGGCGTGCAGCTTCGTCGTGCAGTTGCGCGCTCGTGCGCGACAGCAGGAGTGTGACCGCGCGATCGAGGCGCTCGCGCGGCACCTGCGGCTGCCGCAGCTGACCCGCCGCGCGTGCCGCGCTTCGCGCTGGCGCGACGGCTGGGTCGGCGTCCCGGACCGGGTTGTGTGGCAGTACGGGCCGGGCGCGCCGAACACCGACAGCGAATGGCTGACCGAGCTCGTCGATGTGACCGGGCGCAGGTTCGGCGGCCGGTACGAGGTGGCGCAGCAGAAGCCGCGCCAGCGCCGGGTGTACCTGGTCCGTGACCTATCGCCGGCGTCTGCGTCCGCCGGAGACAGGCGTGTGAAGGCGTTCTCGCGGCAGATCTTCGGGGCCGGATCGAAGGTTGCCGTCGAGCTGGACGACGACGGCGAGATCGCAGCCTTCGAGGTACGCGACATCGACGCAGTCAAGTTCTCCGACCGGATCACCCAGTCGCGGGCAGAGCGTAAGGTCTCGAACCTGATGCCCGATCGGTTCCGGGCCAAGTTCGACGTCGTCCGAGCGCAGGTCCGGTTCGAGCGGCGGCCTACCTTCCCTGAATCGGTGTGGATCCCGGTGGTGGATATCGACACCAGCCTGGACGTGCTGCAGTCCTACGACCAGGTGGAGATTCAGTATGCCGTTGACGAGGACCGCAACATCCTGGCCTGGTCGCCGGCGATCCAGCCGAACCTGATGCTGATCGGCACACCGGGCACCGGGAAGACCGTGACTGCGCACACCCTGCTCGTGCAGGCCAGCCGGTACGGGTGGCCGATCTGGGTCGTCGATGGCAAGTCGATCGAGTTCCTCGGCTTCCAGGACTGGCCGAACGTACAGATCGTGGCGACCACCACGGCGGAACAGGTTGCAGTGATCGAGCGCGCACACGCACTCATGGAGTACCGATACCAGCTGATCACCAAGGGCACAGTCACCGAGAACAACTTCGAGCCGCTGCTGCTGTTTCTCGACGAGTGGGCAGACTTCCGCGCCAACCTGCTGGACTGGTATGCCGACGTCAAACCAGGTGGCCGCGGTTCGTCCAAGCCGCGTGCGCTGAGTATGGCCGCGTCGATCGCCCGGAAGGGCCGCAGCTCGCGAGTGCACCTGGTGTTCGGCACTCAGCGCCCTGACGCGGAGTACTTCACCGGGGACATGCGCGACAACTTCCCGCTGAAGATCTCGATGGGCCGGCTCACCCCGCAGGCGGCGATGATGGCATGGGAGTCGCCGGTCATCGGAACCACCATCCCGCGTAAACGCCGAGGCCGCGCGACAACGGTGGACCACGAAGGGATGCCGATCGAGGCCCAGTGCTACCGCACACCGGATCCGCGCAAGGTCGCTGACGAGAGCTTCGAGGCCGAGCTGCTCGACAAGCTCCGCCCGGCCGAAGTGAAACATCCCAGGCTGCTGATCGTCCCCCCAGAGCTGGACCCCGCCAATGCTGATCGCGACGACGACTTCGTCTACGCCGACTACGCCTCCGCCAGCTGGGTGCTGGCCTCGTCGCGGCCGGATCTCGACCCAGTGGCGCAGCGACGCTGCGACCCGGTCGATGGCCGCACGCTGTCCTCACCGCTGACGATGCTCGGCCTTGGCGGCGATGCTGGGGAGAGCAGGGAGGGGACCGACGCCACACCGTCGACGCCGCCATCTGCCGGCGCCTCTTCGATGCCCTCAGCACCCAGGGCCGGCGCTGACGACGTCGACGATGCGCCGTTCACGACCGTGGACGACGGCTACGACGACGCCGACGAGGTTCACGTCGGCGAGGTCAAGATCGGCGACCTGGTGCTCGTCGACGACGCGCTGGAGCACTGGGCGGTCGTCGTCGATGTTGGCGACGATCTCATCGAGCCCGATTGCGTCGCCATCAGCTGGCGCGACGACCACGACGGCGACGGCGAACTCACCGTCAGCACCGATGACATCGTCATCGTCCGCAAGCCGTCGAAGGAACCCCTGGACGCCTGATCTTCCGGGGCCACACCCGTCGAGCACGAGAAGGGAACTGCCATGCAGAAACCCGACATCAACTGGGGCAGCGCCGAGCTGTCGGACAAAGACCAGTTCACGCTCCTGATGCTGGCCCCGCTGGCCGCCGGCGCGATCCTGCCGGTGCTGACCGGCACGATCGACGGCCTCGGGCCATGGCTCGTCGAGCACCACGTGATCGCCGCCGACGGAGTCCTGGTGCCGCTACCCGGAGCCGACGGCGCCGGCCTCGACCTGGCGAGGACCGCGATCGGCGCCCTGGTGCTGGTCGTCCTGACCTGCCTCGCCGTGATCGCGCGGCAGCATCGGGCCCAAGACCAGTAGCCGTCGTCGGCCCGTACGTAAGATGATCAATGGGCGGGCCCCAGATCGCTGGGGCCCGCCCACCATTCGCTTCTCACAGTTCGCGGCCGGTGGTCGGTGCCGAGCAGCCCTTACGAGCCGTCGTTGAGCGTGAAGAGCTTGGAGCAGCGCAGGCACACGATGCCTGCCTCCTCCAGCACGGAGCGGGCGATCCGGAAGCTGCGGCCGCAGTCGCACGAGGCCTTGAGCGACCGGCCCTTGGTTGTCTGGGGGTTGCGGGGTCGGCGAGGCCCGTGAGCGCCGTCCCCGCCGTCGCCCTGGCCAGACTCACCAAAGACGCCGGGCACCTTGATGGCCAGCGCGATGGCCGCTTCCAGCTCGTCGATCTCGTCGGAGTAGTCGGCCCGAGTCTCCTCGGTGATCTCCACCGCGGAGAACCCGATCGTGGCGTGCGGGCCGGGGTGCGGGTACTCCAGGCCCAGCTCATTGGCGATCTCGACGAACTTGCGGTTGTGGTAGCGGTTCTGCCGGGAGGTGTCCTTGACGCCGCGCACCGCGGCGATGGCGTGGGTGGCCTCGTGGAGCATCGTCTGCACGATCTTGACCGGGCCGACGTCGAAAGTCTCGCCGGACACCTTGAGCTCGTGCGTGCGGGTAACCTCCGCGCCCTCGATGACGTCCTCGTCGGTGCGGCGGATGATCCATCGGTTCTCTCCGAAGTGGCCCCAGACGAGGGAGTTCGGGGTCGAGCCGGTGCCGGTGACGATGACGACGTCGGGCACCTCGGGGTGCCGGCTCTGGATGGCGCTCCACACGTTCTCAAGGGCCGCGACGACCTGGCTGCCGGTCTGCGTGTTGGTGGCGGTCATCGGGCCCTCCCTGGGATGGGTGCGTCTTGCTGATATACCCATCAAACACCATCTGACGTTTAAACGTCAAGTGCAGTTTGAACGTCAGATGAGGCAGCCTCGGAGGATGACGGGGTCGGCGCCCTCTTCGGTCGCCATCTGCCAGGTCTCGGCCTCGCAGTCGCTCGTTTCGGCGGCTCCATCGGATGACCTTGTGGTGAAGGGCCCATCCTCTGCCTCCTCGCAACTGTCTTGAGCAGGCGCAATGTGACGTTTAAACATCACGCGCGGTTCAAAGCGTCACGCGGGGTTTGAACGTCATCAGCGGTATGATCGTCAGATGCCGACCGAGAGAACGAAGCTCAGTACCCAGCAAGCGGCTGAGATCATCGGCGTCAGCGTCAGCACGGTCCAGCGATTGGCGAAGTCTGGCGAGCTGCCTCCCGCCGGCCGACTCCCCGCGGCGCGCGGGGTCTTCGAGTTCAACCGCGAGGACGTCGAACGAGTTGCGGTGAAGCGCCGCGGGCCCCTCGGCCTGATCCGCGCCATGGCGCTGGAGGACGCCGCCGACGAGTGGGATGGAGACCCCGACGTCGCCTCCTGGTTGCGCGACCGCGCCAAGGCCGAGGCCACCAGATAGCTACGGCGAAGGACTCCATGACGAAGGAGAGCCCCCGCCCAGGGCCGGGCGGGGGCTTGATGAGGTCCGACGCAGTGCCACCTGCCGCCGACGCTCACCCCACGCAGAAAGCGTAGAGGTCTACTCCGACGACTGAGCTCGTTCGACACGCCGGCGCCGGCGCGGACTCAGCTGTTCGCGACCTCGAGCACAACATCGACGTGACGGGGCAGGTCCAGGGAGCACGAGCATCCGACGTCGCGGCCGGTGAGCAACTGGCGGATCTCCTCGACGGTGATCGGCAGACCGCCGCTCATCAGGTCGGCCCGGAAGCGCTCCACGGCCGCGGTGTGGGCGGTGAACTGACCGCCGAACACACCGACCAGCTCACCGGTGCGCCCGTGCCGAACTTCCCAGCAGCCTGTCGCCGGCGTGACTCGCCACGGGTTGGAGAAACGCGACGGTCGGGTCGCCACGAAGGAGCCGGGGGGCTTCCTCCAGCCGCGGATGCGGCGGCTCCGGAATCGCCGCGGATGCGGCTCGTGACCAGGTTGGTTCGAACTCATAGCTGCGTGGAGATCGTAGCCGTCAGTGCGTCGGCGACGAGTGGGTAGGCGACGTCGTGGTGGGGGATGGAAAGCGTGCCGGTCGGCTGGTAGGTGAACGTAGCGTCGGTGATGTCGTCGTCGACGAGGAACACCGCGACGCTGTTCTCGCCGTCTGTGGTGTTCGTGAGTACCTGGTCGTCGACGGTCAGAGTCCAGGTCGCTGCCGGGTCGATGTCGGCGCGCCACAAGCCATTGGAGCCAGCAGGATCGTCGACGATCGGGACGACCAGCCAAGCCTGGCCGGCCGGCGCCCAGCCCTGTCGGGCGTCGAACGGGCTCAGATAGGCCTCTCGGATCGCGCCGCCGTAGGTGTAGGTGGCGCCGCCGTGGGTCAGGTCGGACATCGACCTGCCGATCTCGGTCTCCAGCTGTTCCTCAGTGCGCACCACGTGCGTGGTCTGCGGCCACGTGGTGGACACGCTAATCCGTCCGTCGCGGGCGTAGGCGACCTGGGAGACGTCGGAGACCACCTGGCCCGTGCGAAGGTCCAGCGTCTGCGTCTGGCCAGCGGTGGTGGCGCTGAGCGCGATGTCGGCCGTCGATGTTGAGGTCGAGGCCAGCAGGATCTGCTGTTCAGGAACTACGTCGCACGGCACCTCATCACATGCGACGGTGACGGTGCCATCCTCTTGGTCGCTGGTGATCGGCATGAGCCTGCCGTTCACGTCGAGGGTGAGCTCTGTCGACGCATCCAGCGGTTCCTCGAGTCCGTCGACGTCGGGTGCGATGCCGTCGGTTGGGTCGATCGACACCATCCACGCGGTGAGCTCCTGCCCGTCAGCTGGACGGTAGTAGCGCATCGGCTGCTCGGTGGCAGATGCCGCGTCATCGACGGTCAGCTCCACGGCTCGGGCGGGGAGAACGGTCGGGTGCGCGATCGCCTCGACAGTGATTGTCGCCGCCGGCGTGACCAGCACTGGGCGGTCCGCCAGTTGCTCGAACGGCGTGTCGAGGTCGAGCAGGGTGGGGCTGTCGAGAACCGCGACGTCGCGCATCGGTGCCTGCGGGGGCTGCGGTTCGGCGTCAGCACCCTCTGTGGCCTGTGTCGGTGCAACGGTCGACGCGTCGTCGTCGCCGGCGCCACAGGCCGGCGCCAGCACCAAGGTCACGGTCAGGGTAAGCGTCGCGGCGCTGAGGCGCCGAGCGGCAGGCAGGTGCATGGTCATGGAGGGGCTCCTCTGGATCGTCCAACCATGTCGGTCACCCTGATGTGGTGTTCCAGCCGGACGGTCTGTGACTGCCGACCCCAGATTCCTTTCGCCGGGCCGACGTCGCGTCGCTCGCTGTCCTGGTCGTCAGCGATGTGTCGTTGGGATGGAGGTGCCGCTGCGCAGCCGGTCAACGATCCGCCGCCGGGCTGCGGCGCGAATCGGGGTCGTGTGTGGCGAGGGTGGGTGCAGCACCGGTGCAGCACCGGTGCAGCACCGGTGCATTGACAAGAGGCCGGCCCCGGCTCCTGGGCCTGCCGATTTTGGCGTGTCTCGCTGCCCGGCGGCCGCGTGGTGATCCGGTATCGTGGCCCGGGTCATGGGTGCGGCAACCGACCGTCACCCATGGTTTCTATCCAGCCCCACGGTGCTCGTGCCATCTGGATCGACGGGGTCACCCAACGGATGTTTGTGCTCGTGCAGTTCCCGATCGTGGACGGCCGGGTCTTCGCGCGCGAACCCGGTATCGTCGGTCGGCCGGACTGGGGCACGCCCACGGTGCCGCGGCTGCTGGCGCATCGCGAGTTCGTGCGCGGCTTCGGCCGCGTCGCCTTCGACCGTGCCGAGAAGAACCCGGCCTGGATCGATGAGGCCCTGTACGTTCATGCGCGCCACGCGTTGCAGTTCCCGACGCTGCAGGTGCGCCACTTCACCGGTCGAGCCGGCGGGCGCTGGATGGTGAGCTGCCGATTCCGGCGGCTGCTCAGCGATGGGGGAGCCGCGGTACGGCTAGAGGTCGGCTTTGCGGTGGAGGAGGACCTGCGTCGCGGACAGGTGCCGGCCGACGAGGTGATTGGCGGGCTGCTGGGGCTTCCGGCAGTCGTGCCGGGAGGATGGCCGGGCTCGGCCGCGAAGGATCTGGTCTTGCTCGGCCCCTACCTCGCCCGTCGGTATGCGGCCTCGACGACGCGGCATGGCCGCGACGTGTCCGGGGCTCTGGTCGCTGCGGGAGACCCGGTTGTGTTTGCCGATCTCGGCATGGGGAGCCAGAGCATTCCGAGCGGTGCGGTCGACGTCGGGAACGCACTGCACATGCGCGATTCGCTCGAACTTGCCAGGACGTCCACTCGACACGGTCACGTCACGACCTGGTACCTGCGTGCGGGGGCTCCCCGCTCCAGAGTGGATCGTCGCAACGTTCGGACGGCGATCCTGCGCCAGCACGTCCAGGAGGAGACGCTCGATCGCGTTTTGCGCTGGGTGGCCACCGGCGCACTGGAGTATGTGCCGCAGTCACCAGAAGGGGACCGGCTCGAGGATTACATCAACACCGCGACCAAGGTCATCAACCGCGAGAGCTACCTCGGTGTCAACGGTGCGGAGCTGCGGGCCGCGCTCGACACTGTCGCGTCGGCCCAGCGGCGGGTTGTCGACGTGCGTCGCCGTGCGAGGCTCGACGGCATGCGCAGGCAGGTCAGGATGAAGGCCGAACGATTCCTCGCCGAGCGCGACGCCAGGCGGCCCGCGGTCAACGTCTCAGGGAGAGTGGTGCACGTGGGCGACCAGAATTTCAGCGGGCAGTTCTACGGGCCGGTGGCCGGCACCGTGTATGCGCAGCGGATGGAGAACAGCTTCAATGCCTTCGCCGCCGGCCGGCCCGATGACGAGCTGCAGGCCCGGGTGGCGGAGCTGCACGAGCAGGTCGCCGTTCTCGTCGCGCGGCTGACGGAGGTCGCGCCCGACGAGGCCGCCGAGGTGGCCGGCACGCTGGCGACGTTCACCGACGAGCTGGCCAAGGAGAAGCCGAACCGCACGACGCTCAAGGCGCTCGGACGGGCCATCGTCGACGTCGCCAAGAAGGTCGCCGACGTGACCACGCCAGTGGCGACAGCTGTGTCGGCCGTGCTGAAGGTGTTCGGCGTCGCGGCGTGAGCCCGTCCTGGCAGGTCTACGTGAGTTCGCCGTACCCGCGCAGGTACTGCTGCGCGGCCTTGACCTCGCGGTGGCGGTCACCGATCCGCCCCGTGGCGCGAATC
>NZ_QUAL01000415.1 GCF_003579925.1 Jiangella rhizosphaerae
TCATCGCTCAACAACGACTCACGCGACATGACCCCAACAATCGCGGCCCACACCGCCAATCTTTAGGAGACACGCCCTAGGCGGCGCTGGCTAGGCGTCCGGGTCGTCGTCGGTGCTGAGGGGAGCGGTCTGCGCCCATGCGGCCCAGTCGGCGAGGGCTTGGTGCAGCCGGATCCCCGCCTCCGCCGCGATGCGGATCGCCTGCGTCGGCGGGCTGTCGCCGTACTCGCCGCGATCCTTGGCGGCGGCGAGCTCGCGGTAGAAGTCGGCGGTGCGCTGGTAGTACGCGGCCTCCGCCTCCAGGTGCCGCCGGAGGTCGTCGGCCGGCATGAGCCAGAAGAAGACCGAGCGCAGCAGCGCCTGCAGCCGCATGGTGTGGTCGACCTCGGTGGAGGTGAGCCAGCGCCGCACCTCCGCCAGTCCCTCCGGCGTGATGCGGTAGGCCTTGCGGCCGCGCGCACCGACGGAGTCGACCTCGATGAGGCCTTCGTCGGCGAGTTTGCCGAGCTCGGCGTAGATCTTCGGGTGCTGGGCGGGCCACACCATGCCGAGCACCTCCTGGAACCGGCCGGCGAGGTCGTAGCCGCTGGCCGGGCCCTCGGCGAGGATGCCCAGCAGGCCGTGCCTCAGCGACATCGAACCCCTCTCTCCGGAACCGGTCCACCTCATCTTGACATGTCCCTCCGGCCACATGAATACTCGAACATGTCCTAAGGTACATGTCCGTTGAGACAGGTGGAGCGCTCATGGCAGAGAGCAAGGGAGCCGTCCTGGTGACGGGGGCCAACGGCGGCATCGGCGCGGCGGCGGTCCGCGCGCTGGCCGGCCGCGGCACGACGGTGTTCGCGACGGTCCGCGGCGACGCGAGCGCGATCGCCGGCGTCAAAGGCGTCCGCGTCGTCGAGATGGACGTCACCGACCCGGCCAGCGTCACGCTGGCGGCGAAGAAGGTCAGTCACGACGTCGGCGGCGCCGGGCTGCGCGCCGTCGTCAACAACGCGGGCGTCATCGTGCAGGGCCCGCTCGAACTGGTCCCGCAGAACGAGCTGCGCCGCCAGTTCGAGGTGAACACGTTCGGCCCGGCCTACGTCACGCAGTCGTTCCTGCCGCTGCTGCGTGCCGGCGGCGGCCGCGTCGTCAACGTCAGCGCGCCGACGGCGTGGGTGCCGGTCCCGTTCCTGGGCCCCATCGGCGCGAGCAAGGCGGCGCTGGAGTCGCTGTCCGGGGCGCTGCGCGGCGAGCTCGCGGTCTGGAAGATCCCGGTGGTGCTGGTGGAGCCCGGGACGACGAGCACGCTGATCTTCGCGAAGGCCGAGGCCGCCGCCCGCGGCGCGCTGAACGACGCCGATCCGGGCCGGGTCGCGCTGTACCGGCAGCACCTCGCGGCGGTGGAGAAGGCGGCGGCGAACCAGCGGACCAGCCCGCCCGAGAAGGTCGCGGCCGCCATCGTCAAGGCGGTCGAGGCGCGCCGGCCGCGGCGCTGGTACGCGGCGTCGAGCGACGTGCGCGTGCTACGCCTCGTCTCGCGCCTGCGCGCCGGGCTGCGCGACGCGATGATCGCGCGCACGTTCGGCCTGTCCGGCATCAAGGCGGCGGCGTGACGCGCACGATCGTCGTCGCCGGGGCGACGTCCGGGCTGGTCCGGCGGTCCGCGGAGGACCTCGCCGCGGCCGGGCACCGGATGATCCTCATCGGACGTGACTCCGAGCGCGCGGCGGACCTGCAACGACGCCTCCCGCGCGCCGATGTCGTCACCGCGGACCTGTCGACGGCGGACGGCGTCGCCCACGCGGCCGCGGCGGTCCGGGCCGCCACCGGCCGCGTCGACACGCTGGTCAACGGCGCCGGCGTCATGCTGCCCCGCCGCACGCTCACCGCCGAGGGCCTAGAGCTGAACTTCGCCGTCCACCAGCTGGCGCCGTTCTCGCTGACCAGCGCGTTGCTGCCGCTGCTGCAGGCCGGCGACGGCCGGGTGGTCAACGTCAACTCGGAAGGACACCGGGCGCCGCTGCGGGGAAGCGGCCCGGTCGCCGTCGACTTCGACGACCTGCAGAGCGCGCGCCGCTACGACCCGTTCCTCGTCTACAGCCGCACCAAGCTGGCGAACCTGCTCTTCACCTACGAGCTGCACCGGCGGCACCCGGAGCTGACCGTCGTCGCACTGCACCCGGGCATGGTCCGCACCGACCTCGGCCGGCACTTCCCGCGGGCGCTGGTCCTGATGGCGAACCTCATGTCGCTGCCGCTCCAGCAGGGCGCGGACCCGGTGACCCGGCTGGCCGCCGCGGACACCGTCGAGAACGGCGCCTACTACGACCGGTTCCGGCCGGTGGCGTCGTCGCAGGCCTCGTACGACCGCGACGACGCCCGCCGGCTGTGGGAGCTCACCGAACGGCTGCGCGGCCCATTCAGTGGTACGTGTGCTCCTCCGCGGGAAACGCACCGCTGACGACGTCGTCGGCGAAGGCCTTGGTGGCGTCGGCGAGCGCGCCGCGGAGGTCGCCGTACTGCTTGACGAACCGCGGCAGCCGGCCGCCGCGCAGGCCGGCCATGTCCTGCCAGACGAGCACCTGGGCGTCGACGTCGGGACCCGCGCCGATGCCGACGGTCGGGATGGACAGCCGCTTCGTCACCTCGGCCGCGACCTGCGCCGTCACCATCTCGAGGACGACGGCGAACGCCCCGGCCTCCTCGAGCGCCAGCGCGGACTCGATGAGCCGGTCGGCCTCGGCGCCCCGGCCCTGCACGCGGTAGCCGCCCAGCGCGTTGACGCTCTGCGGCGTGAACCCGATGTGCGCCATGACCGGGATGCCGGCCTCGACGATGCGGCGCACGGACTCGACGACCGGGAGACCGCCCTCGAGCTTCACCGCCTGGGCGCCGGTCTCTTTCATGATGCGGATCGACGTGGCCAGCGCCTGCTCGGCGCCCAGTTGGTACGACCCGAACGGCAGGTCGCAGACGACGAGCGCCCGGCTGGTGGACCGCACGACGGCGCGGGCCAGCGGGATCATCTCCTCGACGGTGACCGGGACGGTGTCGGGGTGGGCATAGACGTTGTTGCCGGCCGAGTCGCCGACCAGCAGCACCGGGATGCCGGCGGCGTCGAAGATCTCAGCGGTGTACATGTCGTACGAGGTGAGCATGGGCCACCGCTCGCCGCGCTCCTTGGCGGTGCGCAGGTCGCGGATGGTGACCCGCCGGGAGAGCTGGCCGCCGTACAACGGGACGGTCTCGTGCGTCATCGCAGGACTCCTTGAGTGTGTCTCGAGGCCCGTGTCCGGGTCCCCTAACACCTCCGATTGTCCCACGAACGGCGATGTCAGTGCGGCGGAGGCGGAGGCGGCAGGTCGCGCGCGGTGCGTTCCGCGGCCGGCGGGTCGACGGGACCCGGCTGGGCGGGCGTCGACTCAGCGGCCGCCGGCTCGCTCGCGGCGGGACCGGCCGCCGGGACGTCCGCCTTGGGCGCGTCGGCCGGCGCAGACCCCTCGCGGGCGGCCTCGCGCCAGGCGCTGGTGATCGGCACCCGGCGATCGCGGCCGAAGTTGCGTATCGTGATCTTCGGCCCGGGCGGGTACTGGCGCCGCTTGTACTCGGCGGTGTCGACCATGCGCAGCACCTTGGCGACGAGGTCGGCGTCGAATCCGGCGGCCTGCAGCTCCGTCGCGCCGAGGTCCTGCTCGAGGTGCCGGTAGAGGACGTCATCGAGCAGCGGGTAGTCGGGCAGCGAGTCGGAGTCGAGCTGGCCGGGGCGCAGTTCGGCACTCGGCGGCTTGTCGATGGAGCCCTGCGGGATCGGCGGGGTCTCGCCGCGCTCGGCGGCGGCCGCGTTGCGCCAGCGGGCCAGTTCCCAGGTCAGCGTCTTCGGGACGTCCTTGATCGGCGCGTAGCCGCCGACCGCGTCGCCGTAGATGGTGGAGTAGCCGACCGCCAGCTCGGTCTTGTTGCCGGTGGCGAGCACCAGGTGACCCTCCTGGTTCGACAGCCCCATGAGCGTCATGCCGCGCACCCGCGCCTGCAGGTTCTCCTCGGCCAGCCCGGTCAGTTCGATGTTGTCGAGGAACGCGCGGACCATCGGCGCGATCGGGATGGTCCGGAACTTCAGCCCGGTGCGCTGTGCAAGCTCCTGTGCGTCGGACTTCGAGTGCTCCGACGAGTAGGAGCTCGGCATCGAGACCCCGTGCACGTTCTCGGCGCCCAGCGCGTCGACCGCGACGGCGGCCACCAGCGCGGAGTCGATGCCGCCCGACAATCCCAGAACGACCGACGAGAAGCCGTTCTTGCGCACGTAGTCGCGCAGCCCCGTCACGATGGCGGCGTAGACCTCGGCGAGGTCGGACAGCCGGGGCGCCAGCGCGCCCGGGTCGGGGGTGTACGCGGGCAGCGGCGCGGTGGTCAGCGTGGTGCGGTGAACGGCGAACCCGGCCACGCGCTCCTGCGTCATGCCCCACGGGCCCGGCGCCGGCGCGACCGCCTCGGGCAGCTGCAGGTCGACGACCAGGCAGCCCTCCTCGAACTGCGGCGCCCGGGCGAGCAGCTCGCCGTCGGGGCGGACGACGAGGGAGTCGCCGTCGAAGACCAGCTCGTCCTGGCCGCCGACCATGTTCACGTACGCCAGCGTCGCCTGCGCGTCGGCGGCCCGGCGGCGGGCGAGGTCGAGGCGGGTGTCGTCCTTGTTGCGCTCGTACGGCGACCCGTTGACGACCAGCAGCAGCCCGGCCCGGGCCTCGCGTGCGACGGAGACCGGCCCGCCGTCCTGCCAGATGTCCTCGCAGATCGCGAGCGCGACATCGACGCCGTGCAGCCGGAACACGCCGAGGTGGTCGCCGGGGACGAAGTAGCGGGCCTCGTCGAAGACCCCGTAGTTGGGCAGGTGGTGCTTGGCCTGCCGCGCCACCACGCGCCCGCCGTAGAGGACGGCGACGGCGTTCTGCGGCGACCCCTTGGGCCGGCCCAACTGGTACTGCTGGGCCGTCGCGTCGTCGCGCCCGAGGTACCCGACGACGACCGCCGTGGCGCCCAACCCCTCGGCGTCGAGCCGGACCGCCAGCTTCTCCAGCGCCGCTCGCGAGGCGTCGACGAACGACGCCCGCAGCGCGAGGTCCTCGACCGGGTAGCCGGTGAGCATCATCTCGGGGAACGCGACCAGGTGGGCGTGCTGCGCGGCGACGTGCTTCGTCATGCGGACGACGAGGTCCGCGTTGGCCTCCAGCGCACCGACGGTGGGGTTCACCTGAGCGAGCGCGATTCTGATCTGCGGCACGATCCGAGCCTAATGCCACAGGGGACACCGTCCGGCTACCCGGCGGACACGACGGTGGGGCAGACTGGCGGCGTGGAGAAGCAGCAGCAGTTCGTCCTCCGGTCGCTGGAAGAGCGCGACATCCGGTTCGTCCGGCTCTGGTTCACCGACGTGCTCGGGTTCCTGAAGTCGGTCGCGGTCGCCCCCGCCGAGCTGGAGAACGCGTTCTCCGAGGGCATCGGCTTCGACGGCTCGGCCATCGAGGGGTTCGCGCGCGTCTACGAGGCCGACATGCTGGCCAAGCCCGACCCGACGACGTTCCAGGTGCTGCCGTGGCGCGGCGGCTCCAACGGCACCGCACGGATGTTCTGCGACATCCTCATGCCCGACGGCTCGCCGTCCTACGCCGACCCGCGGCACGTCCTCAAGCGGGCCCTGAGCAAGGCCGCCGAGCAGGGCTTCACCTTCTACACCCACCCCGAGGTCGAGTTCTTCGTCTTCAAGAACCAGCCCACCGGCGGCGACGAGCCGGTCCCCGTCGACGCCAGCGGCTTCTTCGACCATACCGCGCACGGCATCGCGCAGGACTTCCGCCGCGACACCATCACGATGCTCGAGGACATGGGCATCTCGGTGGAGTTCAGCCACCACGAGGGCGCGCCGGGCCAGCAGGAGATCGACCTGCGCTACGCCGACGCGCTGGCCACGGCCGACAACCTCATGACGTTCCGCGCCGTCGTCCGCGAGGTCGCGCTGTCGCAGGACCTCTACGCGTCGTTCATGCCCAAGCCGTTCACCGAGTGGCCGGGGTCGGGCATGCACACGCATGTGTCGCTGTTCGAGGGCGACCGCAACGTCTTCCACGAGCCGGGCGCGGAGTACCAGCTGTCCAAGGTGGCCCGCTCGTTCATCGCCGGGCTGCTCAAGCACGCGCCCGAGATCACCGCCGTCACCAACCAGTGGGTCAACTCCTACAAGCGGCTGCGCGGCGGCGGCGAGGCGCCGGCCTACATCTGCTGGGGCCACAACAACCGCTCCGCGCTGGTCCGCGTGCCGATGTACAAGCCCGACAAGGGCCAGTCGGCGCGCATCGAGTTCCGCTCGCTGGACTCCGCCTGCAACCCGTACCTCGCCTACGCGGTCGTCCTCGCGGCCGGGCTCAAGGGCATCGAGGAGGGCTACGAGCTGCCGCCGGGCGCCGAGGACGACGTGTGGGCGCTGACCGACCGCGAGCGCCGGGCCATGGGCATCGACCCGCTGCCGGCCTCGCTCGACGAGGCGATCCAGGCCATGGAGAGCTCCGAGCTGGTCGCCGAGACGCTGGGCGAGCACGTCTTCGAGTTCTTCCTGCGCAACAAGCGCTCGGAGTGGAACGAGTACAGCCTGCAGGTCACCGCGTTCGAGCGGGCCAAGATGCTGCCGGTGATGTGACGGCCGTGACGGAGGCCGTCGACGTCGTCGAGCACGAGCCGGGCTGCCCGCTGGACCGCTTCGGCGGCTGGCTGGAGTCCGCTGGCGTGCGCGTGCGGGTGGTGCGGCCCTACGCCGGCGACCCGGTCCCGTCGCAGCCCGGTGCCGGGCTGATCGTGCTGGGCGGGCAGATGAACGCCTACGACGACGGCGTCGCGCCCTGGCTGCCGGCGGTGCGCTCACTGCTGGCCGCCGCCGTCCAGGACGGGACGCCGACGCTGGGCATCTGCCTGGGCGCGCAGCTGCTGGCGGTCGCGTGCGGCGGCCGGGTCGACGTCGGCGCCGCGCCCGGCCGCGAGTCCGGCGTCGTCGACGTTCACTGGCGCGCCGAGGCCGACGGCGACCCGCTGGTCGGCGGCCTGCCCGAGCCGTTCCCCGGGCCGAGCATGCACGCCGACGCCGTCGCCGAGCTGCCGCCGGGCGCCGTCTGGCTCGCGTCGTCGGCGCTGTACCCGCACCAGGCGTTCCGGGTCGGGGCCGCGGCGTGGGGTGTCCAGTTCCACCCGGAGGTGTCCGAGCCGACGTTCGCCGGCTGGGCGGACGAGCTGCCCGACGTCGACGCCGGTCCGGTCGTGCGCGAGCTGGCGTCGCGCGACGCCGAGGTCGTCGCCGCGGGGCTCGAGCTGGCCGCCCGGTTCGCCCGCATCGTCGCGACGGCGCCGGCGGTGCGCCGCTAGACGCCGGCCGATGTCCAGGGTGCGCCGCCAGCTGCCCGTGCTCGCGGTCATCGCCGCAGGCGGCGTGCTGGGCGCGCTGGCCCGTCACGGCGCGGCGTCCCTGCAGCCCGACGCCGGCACCGGCTGGCCGTGGGCGATCCTGGCCGTCAACGTGTCGGGCTGCCTGCTGATCGGCGTCCTCATGGCCGTCCTGCTGGGCCTCACCGCCCCGCACCGGCTGCTGCGGCCGTTCCTCGGCATCGGCGTGCTCGGCGGGTACACGACGTTCTCGACCTACGCCGTCGACACCCAGCGGCTGCTGGTCGAGGGGCGGTACGCGGCCGCGGTGACGTATTTCCTGGTGACGCCCGTGCTGGCGCTTCTGGCGGTGTGGCTCGGGACCGCGGCGACGCGGGCCGTGCGAGGAAGGAGACGCGCATGACGCTGCAGGGACCGGCGAAGCGGCTGACGATCGTCGTCGGCGAGAACGACACCTGGCACGGCCGGCCGCTCTACACCGAGCTCGTGCACCGGGCGCACGCCGCCGGACTGGCCGGCGCGAGCGTGTTCCGCGGCATCGAGGGGTTCGGCGCGTCGCACCACATCCACACCACGCGCATCCTGAGCCTGTCCGAGGACCTACCGGTCGCGGTGGTGATCGTGGACCGTGCCGACGCCGTCACCCGGTTCGTCGACGAGGTCGCGCCGCTGGTGAGCGAGGGCCTCATCACGCTGGCCGACGTCGAGGTGGTCCGGTACGTGGGCCGTGGCGCCGGCGGTCGCGGCGCTGGCGGTGCTGCATGACAGTGCTGCTGGTGGCGGCCGGCGCCGCGGTCGGCGCGCCCCTGAGATACGTCGTGGACCGCTGGGTGCAGACGCGGCTGGGCGCCGGGTTCCCGTGGGGCACGCTGGTGGTCAACGTCATGGGCTCCTTCGTGCTCGGGCTGGTGCTCGGCTCACCGTCCGTGGGCGACGACGTCGTCGCGCTGGCCGGCACCGGGTTCTGCGGCGCCCTGACCACGTACAGCACGTTCGGCTACGAGACGCTGCGACTGCTCGAGGACGGCGCCTGGGTGCGCGGCGTGGCCAACGTGCTGGTCAGCCTCGCCGCCGGCCTGGGCGCCGCCGCCCTCGGCTGGACGCTGGCGTGGTGACCCTCTCAAGTTGATCTTGGAGAAAGGCCGCCATTGCGGTCCGAAATGTCCGATGGATACCGGCCGTACTCCAAGATCAACGTGGGGTGGGGTGGACGGTCGGAGGGCGGAGGGCGGCGGCGGTAGGTTGGTGGCATGTCTGTGAACCGGACCGAGGGCCGCGTCGCCGCGTTGGCCAAGGCCGGGTTCGCCGACACCGCCGCCGCGCAGCGCGAGCTGGACGGCCCGCTGCTCGGCGAGCTCGCCAGTACCGACCTCGTCGCCGCGCTGGGCGTCGTCGCCGACCCCGACCTCGGGCTGCGCGGGCTCGGGCGGCTGATGGAGTCGCTCGGGACGGACGAGCGCCGGGCCCGGCTGCGCGACGTCCTGGCCGCCGACTCGCCGCACCGGCGCCGGCTGCTGGCCGTGCTCGGGTTCAGCTCGGCGCTCGCCGACCACCTGTGCCGGCATCCGGACCACTGGCTCGACCTCGGCGAGCTCGACCCGGAGCGCCGGCCCGCCGCCGCCGCCGTCCGGGCCCGTCTGCTCACCGCCGTCGGCGCCGACCCGGCCGCGGCGGAACCCGTCGCGGTGGGGGAGCAGCCGGAGCTGCTCGACGCCCTGCGGGTGGCCTACCGGCGGCACGTCACGGCGCTCGCGGCGCTCGACCTCGCCGACCGGCTGGACGTCGCCGCCGTCGCCGCCGAGCTGGCCGACCTCGCCGGGGCGACGCTCGAGGCCGCTCTCGCCGTCGCGCGGGCCGCGCTCCCGGACGGCGCGCCCGGCTGCCGGCTGGCCGTCATCGCCATGGGCAAGGCCGGCGGCCGCGAGCTGAACTACGCCTCCGACGTCGACGTGGTGTTCGTCGGCGAGCCGCCGGCCGACGACCCCGACGGCGCGTCCGGCTGGCTCACCACCGCGACGACGCTGGCCACGGCGCTGATGCGCGCCTGCTCCGTCTACACCGGTGAGGGAACGATCTGGCCGGTCGACGCCGCGCTGCGGCCCGAGGGCAAGCGCGGCCCGCTGGTGCGCACCGTCGCCAGCCACGTCGCCTACTACCGCGACTGGGCGAAGACGTGGGAGTTCCAGGCCCTGCTCAAGGCCCGCCCGGTGGCCGGCGACCACGCGCTCGGCCAGGAGTACCTCGACGCCGTCATGCCGATGGTGTGGACGGCGTCCGCCCGCGACGGCTTCGTCGACGACGTCCACGCCATGCGCCGCCGGGTCGAGGACCACATCCGCCCGGCCGAGGCGGACCGTCAGCTCAAGCTCGGCCCCGGCGGGCTGCGCGACGTCGAGTTCGCCGTCCAGCTGCTGCAGCTCGTGCACGGCCGGGCCGACGCCAGCCTGCACGACGGCAACACGCTCGACACGCTCGCGGCCCTGACGGCCGGCGGCTACGTCGGGCGCGAGGACGGCGCCGTGCTCGACGCCGCGTACCGGTTCCTGCGCACGTTCGAGCACCGCATCCAGCTGCGCGGGCTGCGCCGCACGCACGTCGTCCCCGACTCCGACGAGCAGTTGCGGATCCTCGCGCGGTCGCTGGCGATGAAGCAGCCGGCCGAACTGGTCGATGTCTGGCACCAGCAGGCCCGCGAGGTGCGGCGGCTGCACGAGAAGCTGTTCTACCGGCCGCTGCTGTCCGCGGTGGCGCGGCTGCCCGGCGACGGTGTCCGGCTCAGCCCGGAGGCCGCGCTGGCGCGGCTGCGGGCACTCGGGTACGTCGACCCCGCGGGCGCGCTGCGACACATCGAGGCGCTGACGACGGGCGTGTCGCGGCGGGCCGCCATCCAGCGGACGCTGCTGCCGGTGCTGCTCGGCTGGTTCGCCGACGCGCCCGAGCCCGACACCGGGCTGGCCGGGTTCCGCAAGGTCAGCGATGCGCTCGGGACGACGCCGTGGTACCTGCGGCTGCTGCGCGACGACGGCGCGGCGGCCGAGCGGATGGCCCGCGTGCTGGCGTCCGGCCGGTACGCGACGGAGCTGCTGCTGCGCGCGCCCGAGGCGGTCTCGCTCCTCGGCGACGACGACGCGCTGCGACTGCGGGAACGGGGACCCCTGGAGAAGGAGGTCCTGGCCGGCGTCCAGCGGCACGACGACCCCGTCGCCGCCATCGGCGTCGTCCGGGCCATGCGCCGCCGCGAGCTGTTCCGCGTCACCGTCGCCGACCTCGCCGTCGACACCCCCATCGAGGACGTCGGCGAGGCGCTGACGGTCATCGCGGAGGCGACCCTGTCCGGCGCGCTGGCCGCCGCCACCCGCGCCGTCGAGGCCGCGCGCGGCGGGCCGCTGCCGACCCGGCTGGCCGTCGTCGCGATGGGCCGGCTCGGCGGCCGCGAGATGGGGTACGCGTCCGACGCCGACGTGCTGTTCGTGCACACGCCGTACCCCGACGAGGACGAGACCGAGGCGGCGTCCGCCGCGCTCGCCGTCGCCAACGAGATGACCCGGCTGCTCTCGCTGCCCTCGCCGGAGCCGTCGCTCACCGTCGACGCCGCACTGCGGCCGGAGGGCAAGCAGGGTCCGCTGGTGCGGACGCTGGCCTCGTACGCCGCCTATTACGACCGGTGGGGCGAGGTGTGGGAGCGGCAGGCGCTGCTGCGGGCGGCGCCGTGCTGCGGCGACCCGGAGCTGCTCCGGCGCTTCTCGGCGCTGATCGACCCGCTGCGCTGGCCGACGGCGGGGTTGACGGAGGCGCAGGTTCGCGCCGTGCGGCGGATGAAGGCCCGCGTCGAGTCCGAGCGGCTCCCGCGCGGCGCCGACCCGTCCATGCATCTCAAGCTCGGCCCCGGGGGTCTCGCCGACGTCGAGTGGACGGCGCAGCTGCTGCAGCTGCGGCACGCGGCGGGGGTGCCGCAGCTGCGGACGACGTCGACCCCCGGGGCGCTGACCGCCGCGGTGGCGGCGGGCCTGCTGGCCGAGTCCGACCGCGCCGTGCTCGTCGACGCCTGGCGGCTGGCGGCCCGCATCCGCAACGCGACGGTGCTGGTCACCGGCCGGCCGTCGGACATGCTGCCCAAGGATCCCAAGACGCTGGCCGCGGTGTCGCAGGTGCTCGGCTACGGCGCCGGCGAGAGCACCGTGTTCGTCGACGACTACCACCGCAGCGCCCGCAAGGCTCGCGCCGTCGTCGAACGCCTCTTCTACGACGACGTCCGCTGACCGGGGTCGCTTGCTCAGCCGGGTGGGCGTCGCGCGTCGTCCGGTGGCTCGTCGGCACGTCCGGTCCCCTCGGCCGGCTCGCTCGCCGTTCCGCGCCGCAGCTGGGCGTCGAGCTGCTCCCGCCAGCGGTAGAGCTCGCCCAGGGCTTGCAGGCGGACCTCCTCGGTGAGCGACGCGGCGGCCGCGCGCAGGACGTCCTCGTGGTCGCGCCAGTAGACGCCCACCGCGTCCGCGACCTCGTGGGCGTCGGTCTCGCCCTGCGCGGCGGCTCGCAGCTGTTCCCGGATCTGCTCCAGGCCGGCCGTCGCCGCCTCGAGCGCTTGCTCGTCCACCCCCTGATCGTGGTCGCCCGGGCGGGTCATCATGGTCGCACCGGTGCCGTGGCCGTCCCGCCGCCGAGACCTTCGAGCAGCCGGATCAGCGCGTCGATCAGGCCCTGCAGCAGACGGCCGAGCGTGCTGCCGAGGTCGACGCCGTCGAGGAGACCGGCGATGGCGCACAGCAGGTTGCCGAGCAGGTTGCCCGGACCGGGGATGGCGGTGATGTCGAGGACGACTTGATTGAGCTGCACACGCAACCCGAGCAGGTTCAGGTCGAGAGGGCCGAGCTCGAGATGCAGGATCGGACAGGGCTCCTGCGGTGGAGGGGTGGTCATCTGGGGCCTCCCGGTGGTGCTGGCAAACAGTGGACGCGCTGCCGGCCCAGATCCCGCAACGCATGGTCCCGCTGCCCGTACCCCACCTCGTGGCCACTATGCGGACAAATCTGGTGATATCGGGCCGACTTTGCGGTCTCGGAGGCGGTGCGGCGACTGCTGGCGATTCGCGGCGGGTCTCAGCCAGTGCCTGGGTGAGGCCTCCGCACGGCGCGGACCTCGCACCGCGGTGTCCGTCGCCCTCCGCCGACGTCGCCGCCGCCAGCCGTTGATCTTGGAGTTCTTCGGGTATCTATCGGGCAAATCGGACCGCAATGGCCGAACAACTCCAAGATCAACGCCGAGTGCGGGGGCGTCAGGCGCGGGCTAGGATCGCTGCGCCACACGGCCCGCCGGCTCGCCGAGAGGATCCGCTGCGATGACGCCTGCTGACGAGTCCTCCGCCCACGCCGCTCACCTGGAGCGTTGCGTCGAGCTGGCCGAGCTCGCGCTCGAGGAGGGCGACGACCCGTTCGGGTCG
Organism: Jiangella rhizosphaerae; assembly: GCF_003579925.1. GTDB lineage: Bacteria > Actinomycetota > Actinomycetes > Jiangellales > Jiangellaceae > Jiangella > Jiangella rhizosphaerae. Next base: position 12,842 of record NZ_QUAL01000415.1, read on the forward strand.
GTGCTGGTGAGCGCCGACGGCACGGTGCTGGCCGAGGACCGCAACCGCGAGACGACCACCGCGGACCCGACCGCCCATCCGGAGCTGGCGCTGGCCCGGTGGGCCGTTCGGCACCTGCCGCCGGCCGAGCGGGCCGCTGCGACCGTCTACACCTCGGGCGAGCACTGCCCGATGTGCGCGGCGGCCCACGGCTGGGCCGGGCTCGGGCGCATCGTCTACGCCGCGTCGAGCGCTCAACTGGCGGCCTGGCGCGCCGAGTGGGGACTGCCGGAATCGCCCGTGCGCGTCCTTCCGATCACCGACGTCGTGCCCGGGCTCGAGGTGGTGGGGCCGGTCGCGCCCTACGACGAGCGCATGCGGGCCGTCCACCAGCGCGCCGCGCGGAGGTGAGCCGTTGCGATCGTCGTCGTGGATGCTGTCCTGATCGTGTGCCCGCCGTTCGTCACCAGATCTGAGCGGGACGGTCCCGCGGACTCGAGGAGCGCAGATGAACCAGTACATGCTGTCGGTGTACGAGGCGGAGGGGGCTGTGGCGGGTGCGCCCGCCACGCCCGAGGCGATGCAGGCCTTCCTGGGTCGCGTGATCGCGCTGGAGGAGGAGATGGACCGGGCCGGCGCCTTCGTGTTCGGCGGCGCGCTGCACGGACCCGACGCCGCCACCGTCGTGCGGGGAGGCACCGGCCTCGACAAGGTGACCACCGATGGGCCGTTCGTGGAGGCGAAGGAGCACATCGGCGGCTTCTACGTCATCGAGGCCGACGACCTCGACGCGGCGTTGGCGTGGGCGGAGAAGGTGGTGGAGGCCACCAACCACGACATCGAGGTGCGGCCGTTCCGGGCGACCGGACGCGTGCAGGCGGCCACCGACTGACGTCACGACGGACGACGATGGACGACGTCGAGCGGGCGTTCCGCGAGGCGCACGGCCCGGCCGTGGCCACGCTGACCAGGCTCTTCGGTGACCTCGGCCTGGCCGAGGACGCCGTCCAGGACGCCTTCGTGACCGCCGTCGACCGGTGGCCGCGCGACGGTGTCCCGGACAATCCCGCCGGCTGGATCGTCAGGACCGCGCGGAACCGCGCCGTCGACGTCGTCCGCCGCGATCGACGCGGACGCGAACTGACCGAGAAGCTCGCGTCCGACCCGCTCCGAGCTGGATCTCCCGCCGACGAGCAGACGTCGGAACCCCTGCGCGACGACCAGCTACGGCTCGTCTTCACCTGCTGCCACCCTGCGCTCCGCGTCGAGCACCAGGTGGCGCTCACCCTCCGCCTCGTCGCGGGACTCAGCCCTGCGGAGGTGGCCTCGGCCTTCCTCGTCAGTGAGGAGACCATGGCCAAGCGCCTGGTGCGGGCCAAGTACAAGATCAAGGCGGCACGCATCCCGTACCGCGTGCCGGACGACACGGAGTTGCCGGGCCGGCTGCGTGCGGTGCTCACGGTGCTCTACCTGGTCTACAACGCCGGTGCGGACGTCGGCGCGCGCGGTGAGCTGCGGGCCGAGGCGATCCGGCTCACCCGCCTCCTGGTCACCCTGATGCCGGACGAGCCGGAGGTCGCGGGTCTGCTGGCCCTGATGCTGCTGAACGAGGCGCGCCGGCCGGCGCACGGCGAGGCCGACGTCGTGCTGCTGAAGGACCAGGACCGGTCGTTGTGGGATCGTGTCCTGATCGTCGAAGGGCAGGAGCTCGTGCTGGGCGCTCTGCGGCGACGGCGGCCGGGGCCGTACCAGCTGCAGGCCGCGATCCAGGCGCTGCACTGCGCGGCCCGCCGCTACGAGGACACCGACTGGGCGTCGATCGTCCGGTTCTACGACCGGCTGATCTCGGTCATGCCGACCCCCGTCGTGGCGCTGAACCGCGCCGTCGCCGTCGCCGAGACCGACGGGCCCGGCGACGGCCTGCTCCTGCTCGACGAGCTCGCCGGCGAACTGGGCGGCTACCACCCGTGGCACGCCGCGCGCGGCTCCATGCTGAAGCGGCTCGGACGGCGGCCCGAGGCCGCGGCGGCCTATGCCCGCGCCGCGGAGCTGGCGAGAACCGAACCCACGGCACGCTTCCTCCGCGCGCAGAGCGAGCGCCTCGAGCGCGACGCTGAAGGGTGAGGAGGCGTTGGCGAGGAACGAGCTCTCACACGGGCAGCCATGAGGGCCACCAGGGCGGCACGTTGGCGGGGCAGATCGGATCGGGATAGTCCGACGGCGTGCCGACCCAGGCGAACAGCAACCACGCCAGGAGGACGACCGTCAGCGCGCCGGCCACCAGCCCGGCCGGCGCCCGCCTCGTGACACGTCCGACGCCTGCGGACGCGGCGGCGAACGCGGCCGCGTGCAGCCCCCATACGACCGGCAGGACCATGAGGACGGCGAGCAGATTCGCCCCCGCGTTCAGCCCCACGTCGCAGTCCGCATGCGCGCGGCTGATCAGGCCGGCGAGCGCCAGCGCCACGACACCACCCACGACGACGCCGGCGCCGAACCCGGTTCGCGGGCGGGACTCGGCCATGGTCATCCGCGCTCCTGTCCGTGGGCGTCCACAGGTATGCGGAGGGTACACATGAGAGCCGCCGGCCGCGCCTCGAGGCAGGCGGCC
>NZ_QUAL01000416.1 GCF_003579925.1 Jiangella rhizosphaerae
CCGACGTCGAAGCGGTCAGCCACACCCCCAGTTTCATCCCGGCGGGCGCCAGCCCGGCATGACTGGCTATCAGGGGGACGGGGCGAGTCTGGGCACGACTCGCCCCGGCGGCCGTAGTTGAGGTCCGCCGTTGCGATGATCATGAACGATCGCGGACATCACGAGGATTGCCCGAGCCTCAACACGATTGCAGGCGTCTTGAGGCTCGGGTAATCCTGGTGCGGGCCACACAACTACGGTGGAATCTCACCATGTGGACGATCCACGACAGCAAACTCACACCGAAACCGGCCAAACGCCCCGGCCCGTCGCCACACTCCCCCCCGTCCCCCTGATAGCTGCCCGTTCTTCGGCCGCGTACGCGCGGGTCAAGTCCAAGGCCCCCAACCACAGCCAACAGCACCCAGCAGAGGCCGCGGACTTGAGGCGTGCGTGCGCGGCTTAAGAGAATGGGCAGCAGGGGGACGGGGCCGACGCCGCATTCCAGACCGACCATTTCCGGGAGGCACCGACACTCGGGTTGACGGGTAGGAAAATTCCTACGTATCATGCTCGCCATGAGCCTGACGCAGATCCAGACGCTGACCGTGTTCGTCGACGACCAGGAGCGGGCCCGGGCGTTCTACGCCGACGTGCTCGGCTTCGAGGTGCGCACCGACCTCACCATAGGCGACAACCGCTGGCTGGAGGTCGCGCCGCCCGGCGCGGCGACGGCCATCGTGCTGCACCGGCCGTTCCCGGGGGCGACGGCGGGGTCGTCGGCCGGCACGATCCTGGCCTCGTCCGACCTCGACGCCGACGTCGAGCGGCTGCGGGCCGCGGGCGTCACCGTCGATGGGCCGAACGAGCTGCCGTGGGGCCGCCAGGCCACGTTCGCCGACCCGGACGGCAACGGCTACGTGCTGTCCGCGACGGCCTGACGGCGGGCGCGTCGATGCCGCAACGGGGCAAGAGCTCGCCGACGGACCGGTTGTTCGGCGCGCTGGCCAACCCGACCCGGCGCGACATCCTCGATCTGCTGCTCGGCGGCGAGCAGACGGTCCAGGACATCGCCGACCGGTTCGACATGGCGCGGCCGAGCGTCTCCGAGCACCTGCGCGTGCTCCGCGACACCGACCTGGTGCGCGAGGAGCAGCGCGGCCGGCACCGCTACTACGCGGTCCACGCCGAGCCGCTGGTCGGCGTCCGCGACTGGTTGTCGCCGTACGAGCGGTACTGGCGGGCCCGGCTCACCGACCTCGGCGACGTGCTCGACGACCTCGCCGGCGACGGTGGCGGTGGCAGCGCATGATGCGCACGGAGATCGCGCTGGACCAGTTCTATCCGCACCCGCCGGAGCTGGTCTGGCGGGCGCTGACGACGCCGGAGCTGCTGGCCCGCTGGCTGATGCCGCCGGACGGGTTCGAGCCGCGGGTCGGTGCCCGGTTCACGATGACGGCGAAGCCGATCGAGGCGGTCGGCTTCTCCGGCACCGTCGCCTGCGAGGTACTCGAGCTGGTCGAGCCGGAGCTGCTCAGCTTCAGCTGGGACGACGCCGCGGCGGCGGAGCCCAGCGGCTGGGTGGTCAGCTTCGCGCTGCGCCCGGAGGGCCGCGGGACCCGGCTGCTGTTCACCCACCGCGGCTTCGACCCCGACTCCCCTGCCGCCCAGCTGTCCCGCACGATCATGGGCAACGGCTGGCGCCGCATCCTCGCCGCGCTGGGCGAGGCGGCGGCTACGACTCGACGACCACCGGGATGATCATCGGCCGGCGCCGCAGCCGGCCGCCGACCCAGCGGCCGATGGTGCGGCGCACCGTCTGCTGCAACTGGTAGGTGTCGGCGTTGCCGCCCTCGGCCGCCTTCTCCAGCGCGGTGATCAGCTCGGGCCGGATGTCGTCGAAGACGCTGTCGTCCTCGGCGAAGCCGCGGGCGTGGATCTCGGGCCCGCCGGTGACCTTGCCGGTGACGGAGTCGACCACCACGACGACGGAGATGAAGCCCTCTTCGCCGAGGATGCGGCGGTCCTTCAGCGACGCCTCGGCCACTCCCCCGACGTTGGAGCCGTCGACGTAGACGTAGCCGCACGGCACCGCGCCGACCACCTTCGCGACGCCGTCGACGAGGTCGACGACGACGCCGTCCTCGGCCAGCGCCACCCGCTCGCGCGGCACGCCGGCCGCGACCGCGATGTCGGCGTTGGCGAACAGGTGCCGGGTCTCGCCGTGGATCGGCATGACGTTGCGCGGCTTGACCAGGTTGTACGCGAACAGCAGCTCGCCGGCGGCGGCGTGGCCGGACGTGTGCACCTTGGCGTTGCCCTTGTGCACGACGGTGGCGCCCTCGCGGGTGAGGCCGTTGATGACGCGGGACACGGCGTTCTCGTTGCCGGGGATCAGCGACGACGCCAGCACGACGACGTCGCCGGGCTCGATGTGGATGGCCGGGTGGTCGCGGTTGGCGATGCGCGACAGCGCCGCCATCGGCTCGCCCTGCGAGCCCGTCGACATCAGCACGACCTTGTCGGGCGGCAGGTCGTCGATCGACTTGAGGTCGACCAGCGTGCCGCCGGGCACCGTGAGGTAGCCGAGGTCGCGGGCGATGCCCATGTTGCGGACCATCGACCGGCCGACGAAGGCGACCTTGCGGCCGTGCGCGACGGCGACGTCGAGGACCTGCTGCACGCGGTGGACGTGGCTGGCGAACGACGCGACGACGATGCGCCGCGGCGCGCGGGCGAAGACGCCGTCGAGGACGTCGGCGATGTCGCGCTCGTGCGGCGTGAACCCGGGCACCTCGGCGTTGGTGGAGTCGACCATGAACAGGTCGACGCCGGAGTCGCCGAGCCGGGCGAAGCCGTTGAGGTCGGTGAGCCGGCCGTCCAGCGGCAGCTGGTCCATCTTGAAGTCGCCGGTGTGCAGCACGACCCCGGCGGGGGTGCGGATGGACAGTGCCAGTGCGTCGGGGATGGAGTGGTTGACGGCCAGGAACTCGACCTCGAACGGGCCGAACCGCTCCGTCTGCCCCTCGCGGACCTGCAGCTGGTAGGCGTCGATGCGGTGCTCCCTGAGCTTGGCCTCGACCAGCGCGAGGGTCAGCCGGGAGCCGACGATGGGGATGTCCTGCTTCTCGCGCAGCAGGAACGGCACGGCGCCGATGTGGTCCTCGTGCCCGTGGGTGAGCAGGATCGCCTCGACGTCGTCGAGGCGGTCACGGATGTACTCGAAGTCGGGCAGGATGAGGTCGACGCCGGGCTGGTTGTCCTCGGGGAACAGCACGCCGCAGTCGACGACGAGCAGCCGGCCGCCGTACTCGAACACCGTCATGTTGCGGCCGACCTCGCCCAGCCCGCCGAGGGGGACGACGCGCAGCGCGTCGCGGGCGAGCGGAGGGGGCGAGGGCAGTTCCGGGTGCGGATGGCTCATGCGAGCCCCGCCTCGGCGAGGTCGGCGCGCAGCAGCGCGACCTGCTCGTCGGTGGCGGGGATGAGGGGCGAGCGGACCGTGCGGTTCCGGATGACGCCGCGCAGCTGGACGGCGGCCTTGGCCATGATGGCTCCTTGGGTTCGGGTCATGATGCCGCGCACGGCCGGGATGAGCCGCCGGTGCAGCTGCAGCGCGCGCCGCAGGTCGCCGGCGTCGAGCGCGCGAACCAGCTGCGCGTACTCGGCGGCGGCCACGTGGCCGACCACGCTCACCATGCCGACGGCGCCGTGCGTGAGCAGGGCGAGGTTGAGGGCGTCGTCGCCGCTGTAGTAGGCCAGCCCGGTGCGCGCCATGACCTCCGACGAGGCGAACACGTCGCCCTTGGCGTCCTTGACGGCGACGATGCGCTCGTGCTCGCTGAGCCGGATGAGCGTCTCGGTGGCGATGGGGACGCCCGTGCGGGCCGGGATGTCGTAGAGCATGACCGGCAGGTCGGTGGCCGACGCGACCGCGGTGAAGTGCTGGTAGAGCGCTTCCTGCGGCGGCTTGCTGTAGTAGGGCGTGACGACCAGCAGGCCGTGGGCGCCGGCCTTCTGCGCGGCCTGGGCCAGCTCGCTGGTGTGGCGGGTGTCGTTGGTGCCGACGCCGGCGACGACGCGGGCGCGCGAGCCGACGGCCTCGAGCACGGCCCGCAGCACGAGGTCCTTCTCGGCGTCGGACGTGGTGGGGCTCTCACCGGTGGTGCCGCCGATCACGAGGCCGTCGCAGCCGTCGTCGACGAGCTTCTCCGCCAGCGCCGCGGTGCCCTCGAGGTCGAGCCCGCCGTCGTCGAGGAACGGGGTGACCATGGCGACCGACACGCGGCCGAAGGGTGCTGCCGCCGGCGCGCCGGACGTGGCGGCGGCGAGGGTGAAGAGCTCGTCAGGCATGGATGAAGGCTACCGTGATCCGCGGCCCCGGGCCGACTCGCCTCACCGTCCGGCGCTGGTCAGGGCGACGGCCCGGGCGCGGGTCCCGCCCACCGCGGCGAGCAGCTCCGCGACCCGCGGATCGGTCCGCGGGTCCGTGCGGCTGTGGCGCAGCCGCGTGACGAGGAACGCCAGCTCGGTGACGGCCACCTGGTAGGCCCGCACGGCGCGGGCGGCGTCGCGGCCGTACTGCGCCTTCATGGCCGTGGCCCAGCGGCGCCGGCTGCGCATGGTCGACAGCAGGTCCAGCTCGTACCACGGGATCCAGCCGGCCTGCACGAACTCGCCCAGCCGGGCGGCGACGACCCGCTGCTCGCGGCGGCGCTGCCACAGCGCGATGCTCAGCATGCCGGCGAACAGCGGCACCATGACGACGACGTAGACGGCGACGAACCCCTGCCCGTCGTCCCACAGCGCCGACGCGTTCCACAGCGCGTGCAGGCCGGCCGCCAGCAGGTAGCCCACGAACGGCAGCACGACCCGGGCCGCCGCCGTCCTCCGCCGTGCCGCGATGCCGACGGCGATGCCGATGAACACCGTGAACAGCGGGTGCGCGAACGGCGAGAAGACGCCGCGCACGACGAAGACGCTGTAGCCGTCGATGGACGCGGTGTCGAAGGCACGGCCCAGGTAGAGGATGTTCTCGACGAACGCGAACCCGGCGGCCACCAGCCCGGAGTAGACGATGCCGTCGACCAGCCCGTCGATCTCGTCGCGCTGCCGCCACAGCAGGCCGACGAGGAACGCGCCCTTCAGCGCCTCCTCGGCGAACGGCGCGGACACCACCGACGACGTGTACTCGCCGTAGGTCACCGCGACGACGGAGTTCACCACCAGCGCGCCCAGTGTCGCGACGCCGGCGCCCCAGAGGAACGCCGCCAGCATGGTGCGTCCCGGCTCGGGCTCCCAGCGGTCCAGCCACAGGAACGTGCCGACGACCACCACGACCGGCAGCAGCGCGAACAGCGTCGCCGTGGCGACGGTGGACGGCGCGAGGTCGCCGACCGCCAGCCCGATGACCACGACGGCGCAGCAGGCCGCCGCGACGAGGCCGAGGACCGGCCAGAAGACGCGCCGGCGCTGCTGCCGGCTCCACGGCTGGTGCTGGGTGAGCGCGCTGGTCACGGGGCTACGACGTCGACGAGGAGCGGGCCGGTTCCGTCGACGCGCACCTGCGCCGGCGTGTCGGCGATCAGGTCGGCCTCCAGCTGCCGCGCCTCGTGGGTGGACACGATGCCGACGACGGCCATGCCGGCCGCCCGGGCCGCCGCGATGCCGCTGGGCGCGTCCTCGAGGACGACGCACCGCGCGGGCTCGACGCCGAGCCGCTGGGCGCCGAGCAGGTACGGCTCGGGGTGCGGCTTGCCGCGCAGGACGTCGTCGGCGGTGACGACGACGGCGGGCGCGGGCAGCCCGGCGGCGTGCATGCGGGCCGCGGCCAGGACGGCGTTGCCGGACGTGACGACGGCGCGGCGCTCGGCCGGGATCGACGCCAGCAGCTCGGCCGCGCCGGGCATCGGCCGGACGGTGCCGGCGTCCTCGATCTCGAGCTCGTCGATGCGGGCCAGCGCGGCGCTGACCCGCGGGCCCGGAAGCAGCTCGGCGACGATGTCGGCCGTGGTGCGGCCGTGCGCACCCGCCAGCGTCGCGGGGTCGACGTCGTACTCGCGGCACCAGCGCAGCCAGCACCGGGCGATGGAGTCGGTCGAGTCGACCAGCGTCCCGTCGAGGTCGAGCAGGATCGCATCGGCTTTCAGCACCACGAGACGCGACCCTATCGGGTCCGCTCAGGCGTCGCGGCGGACCAGCACGGCGCCGGCGACGGCGAGCAGGGCGGCCGTCCACGCGGCCATCACCAGCCCGCCGGGCAGCGGTGCGAGCGCGTCGTCGATCGCGACGCGGTCCTCGCCGGCCACCAGCCGCATGCCCGCGAGGTCCGGCAGGTACCGGGCCAGCGGCGTCACCTGGTAGAGCAGGAAGGAGACCGACACCACCGAGCCGTTGGCCACCAGCACGATGATCGGGACGACGCCGCTGCGGGTCAGCACGGTGATCGCCAGCGCGATCAGCCCGGTGAGGACGGCGTAGACGCCGGCGCCGACGCCCCGGCCCACGAGGTCCTCCGCTCCCGCTCCGGGACCGGCGACGAGGCGGGCGGCCAGCAGCGCGGCTGGGAGCGCGACGGCCGCCGCCGACGCGACCAGGACGGCGACGGCCGCCGCCTTCGCGGCCAGCACGGTCAGGCGCCTCGGCATCGCGGCGAACGTGCTGGCGATCTGCCGGCCGCCGCTGTACTCGCTGCTGACGGCGACGACGCCGAGCACGATCGCGCCGACCATGACCAGCGGCTCCGCGGCCAGCGCCGCCTCCGCCGCCGAGTCGGTGACGCCCTGCGAGGCGTTGAGCGCGGCCAGCGCGACCGGCCCCAGGACGGCGACCGCCAGGGCGGCGAGCGTGGCGGGCAGGGTGAGCGCCTTGCGCAGCTCGGCGGCGACGGCGTCGACGGCGCTCACGCGGCACCGCCCGCCGCGCCGCTGGTCAGGGCGAAGAACGCGTCCTCCAGCGTCCGGTGCCCGGCGGTGACGCGGTCCAGCGGACCGGCGGCGACCACCCGTCCGGCGGCGATCACGACGAGGTCGTCGGCGAGCTCGGCGACCTCGGCCATGAGATGGCTGGACAGCAGCACCGTCCCGCCGGCGTCGGCGTGCGAGCGCAGCAGCCCGCGGATCCACCGGATGCCCTCCGGGTCCAGCCCGTTGACCGGCTCGTCCAGCACCAGCGCGGCCGGATCGCCGAGCAGCGCGGCGGCCAGTCCGAGCCGCTGCCCCATGCCGAGCGAGAGCCGCCCGGCGCGGACCCGCGCCGCGCCGGCCAGGCCGACCTGCTCCAGCACCTCGCCGACCCGGCGGCGCGGGATGCCGTTGCTGCGGGCCAGCCACGTCAGGTGCTGACGGGCGGAGCGCGACCGGTGCGCGCCGGAGCCGTCCAGTACCGAGCCGATCACGCACAGCGGCCGCCGCAGCTCGTGGTACGGCCGGCCGTCGACCAGCGCCGTGCCGGATGTCGGCCGGTCCAGCCCGAGCAGGATCCGCAGCGTCGAGGATTTGCCGGCGCCGTTCGGCCCGAGGAACGCGGTCACCCGGCCGGGCTCGGCCCGGAACGTCACGCCGGCGAGCACGTCGCGGGAGCCGCGGCGTTTCACCACATCGTCGAAAGCGAGCATGCGCTCATGTCACCCGAGCGCCGGCCGGTTGTCATCGGGCCACGGTCGCTCGGACCGTGGTCCGATGCCCGGTGCCGGCGCCGTCCCTAGACTCGCAGCATGGAGACCGGCCGCCCGACGTGGAGCTCCCGCGCCTGGCCGGCGGCCTGGGTCACGCTGTTCCTGCTGGTCGCGGCGCTCATGACGATCGGCACGCAGGATCCGGCGACACGGCTGCTGCCCTTGGTCGTCGTCGGGCTCGCCGTGCTGGTCTCGACGTGGGCGGTGCTGCGGACCCGGCGCGAGCGCCGCGCCCACGAGGACCGGCTGGCGGCGTGGACCGGCGAGCGGGCGGCTCAGGCCGAGCGGCTGCGCATCGCCGGTGACCTGCACGACCTCGTCTCGCACGGGCTCGGCCTCATCACCGTCCGGGCGGCCGTCGCCACCCGGCTGACCGGACCGGACGCCGCCGCCGAGCAGGCGAGCGCGCTGGCCGACATCGAGGCGGTCAGCCGCGAGACCACCACCGAGCTGCGCCGCATGCTGACCGTCCTACGTACCCCCGAGTCGGCGGCGGCGCTGCGGCCGGCGGAGTCGCTGGCCGACCTGCCGGACATCGTCGCGGCGGCCCGGGGGGCCGGCCTGGACGCGACGCTCGAGCTTCCCGCCCTGGACGGCGTCTCGCCGGGCGTGCAGCTCACCGCGTGCGCGGTCGTCCGCGAGGCGCTCAGCAACACCGCCCGGCACGCCGGCCCGACCTCGGCGCGAGTGCGGGTGCGACGCGACGGCGCGACGGTGGTCGTCACCGCCGTCGACGACGGCCCGGCCGACGGCTGGGAGCCCCGGCCCGGCGCCGGCCACGGCCTCGACGGACTGCGCGAACGGGTGGCCGCGATCGGCGGCGTCCTCGACGCCGGCCCCGACGGCCCGGGCTTCGCCGTCACCGCCCGCATCCCCGACGGCGCCCGCCCATGACGCCCCGCGATCGCCCCGTTGATCATGGAGAAATCGGGGTTCCGCCGTACCCGGAACCCCGATTTCTCCATGATCAACGGGAGGTGGGGAGAGAGGGGCGGCCGGCTCGGGACCCGGCACGAGGCCCGGTCCGGGTGCTGATCGCCGACGATCAGCCGCTGCTGCGGCACAGCCTGGCGCTCCTGCTCGACACCGCGCCGGACCTGGCGGTCGCCGGGACCGCCGCGACCGGCGCCGAGGCGGCCGAGCTGGCCCGGGAGCTGCGGCCCGACGTCGTGCTCATGGACATCCGGATGCCCGGCGGCGACGGCATCGAGGCGACCCGGCTGATCACCGGCGACCCCGCGCTCGGCGCCGTCCGGGTGCTGGTGCTCAGCATGTTCGAGCTCGACGAGTACGTGTACGCCGCACTGCGGGCCGGGGCCAGCGGGTTCCTACTGAAGGACGCGCGGCCGGAGCAGCTGCTCGACGCGGTCCGGCGCACGCACGGTGGCGAGTCGCTGTTCGCGCCGAGCATCCTCACGCGGCTGGTCGAGCATTACCTCGGCCGGCCCGCCGCCGGCCCCGCGGCACGCGCGCGGCTGGACGTGCTGACCGAGCGCGAGACCGAAGTGCTGGCGCTGGTGGCGTCGGGGCTGTCGAACGACGAGATCGCCGCCGCGCTGACCATCTCGATCAAGACGGTGAAGACGCACATCGGCCATCTGCTGGCCAAGCTGGCCGCCCGCGACCGCGCCCAGCTGGTCATCGCCGCCTACGAGAACGGCCTGGTGGGTCAGGCGTCGTAGTCGACCTCGAGGGTGGGCGTGGTGGGGTGCGACTGGCAGGTGAGGACGTAGCCGGCCGCGATCTCGTCGTCCTCCAGGGCGTAGCGGCGCTCCATGGTGACGGCGCCGTCGAGCACCTTCGCCCGGCAGGTGCCGCAGACGCCGCCCTTGCAGGCGAACGGCGCGTCGTTGCGGACGCGCAGCACGGCCTCGAGGACGGTCTCGTCGGGGTCGTCGACGGTGACCTCGCTGCGGCGGCCGTCGAGCGAGGCGGTCACCGCGCAGGTGACGGCCTCCAGGCGAGCTTCCTCACGGATCGCCGGCGGCGGGTCGCCGACGTGGTACAGCTCGGCGTGGACGTGGGCGCGGTCGACGCCGCGGCCGGCGAGCACCGCGCGCGCCGCCGTGATCAGCTCGTACGGGCCGCACAGGTACCAGTCGTCGACGGTCTCGGGCGGCAGCAGAGTGTCCAGCAGCCGGCCGAGCCGCTCGCCGTCCAGCCGGCCCGACAGCAGGTCCGTCGCCCCGGGCTCGCGCGAGAGCACGTGCAACAGCTGCAGCCGGTCGGGGTACCGGTCCTTGAGGTCGGCCAGCTCGTCGAGGAACATCACCGACGACGTCGTCCGGTTGCCGTACAGCAGCGTGACCCGGCTGCCCGGCTCGGTGGCCAGCGCCGTCGCGACGATCGACAGCACCGGCGTGATGCCGCTGCCGGCCGCGACCAGCGCGTAGTGCCTGGCCTGGTCCGGGTCGAAGGACGGGGTGAACCGGCCGGCCGGCGTCATGACGTCGACCTCGTCGCCGGCCGCCAGCGTCGTCAGCGCGTGTGACGAGAACACGCCGCCGGGGATCCGCTTCACCGCGATGCGCAGGACGCCCGACCCGGCCGGCGAGCAGATCGAGTAGCTGCGCCGCACGCCGTCGCCGCCGGGCAGGGCGACGTTGACGTGCTGGCCGGCGGCGAAGTCGTAGGCGGCGGCCAGCTCCGGCGGGACGGCGAACGTGACGGCGACGGCGTCGTCGGTCAGCCGGTCGACGGCGGCGACCCGCAGCCGGTGGGCGACGGAGTGCCGCCGGGTGCGCGGCGCGGCGGCCGCGGGAGTCGCCGTCGTCATAGCGCCTTCACGTGGTCGAACGGCTCCCGGCAGGCCCGGCAGACCCACAGCGCCTTGCACGCCGTCGAGCCGAACCGGGACAGCTCGCGGGTGTCGGGCGAGCCGCAGTGGGGGCAGCGGACACTGAGCGTCAGGCCGACCGGCCCCACGGGATGCGGCGGCGCGATGCCGGCTGCGCGCAGCGCCTCGCGCCCGTCGGGCGTGATCCAGTCGGTCGTCCACGCCGGCGCCAGCACCAGCCGGACGTCGACGTCGTCGACCCCGTGTTCGGCGAGCCGGGCCACGATGTCGGCCCGGATGGCGTCCATGGCCGGGCAGCCGGAGTACGTCGGGGTGATGTCGACGGTGACGCGGCCGTCGTCGCCGACCCGGACGTCGCGCAGGATGCCCAGCTGTTCGATGGTGACCACCGGCAGCTCCGGGTCCGGGACGGCCGCGACGATCGCGCGGACGTCCGCGGCGGTCAGGGTCGCCGTCACCATGTCGCCCCCGGGTGGGACCGGTGCAGGTGCTGCATCTCCGCCAGCAGGTAGCCGAGGTGCTCGGTGTGCAGGCCGCGGCGGCCGCCGGTGCGGTGCTGCCCGGTGGCAGGCGGCTCCAGCCCGGCTTCGGCGAGGACGGCACCGACGTAGGCCTGCCACGGCTCGCGCAGGGCTGCGGGGTCGACGTCGGCGCCGTCGAACGGCTCGAACAGCTCGTCGACATACGGCCAGACGGTCTCCAGCCCGGCCGCCATGCGGCGGTGGCTCTCGTCCGTCCCGTCGCCCAGCCGCAGCACCCACTGGGTGGCGTGGTCGCGGTGGTAGTGGACCTCCTTGACCGCCTTGCCCGCGACCGCGGCCAGCGTGTCGTCGGTGCTGGCCCGCAGCCGGTCGTACAGCTCGTACTGGTAGGCGGCGAAGACCAGCTGGCGGGCCATCGTCACCGCGAAGTCGCCGCCCGGCAGCTCGACCAGCAGGACGTTGCGGAAGTCGCGGTCGTCGCGCCAGTACGCCAGGGCGTCCTCGTCGCGGCCGGCGCCCTCCAGCTCGCCGGCGTACGTGAGCAGCGAGCGCGCCTGGCCGAGCAGGTCCAGCGCGATGTTGGCCAGGGCGACGTCCTCCTCCAGCTCCGGGGCGCGGGCGACCCACTCCCCCAGCCGCTGCGCCAGGATGAGGGCGTCGTCGCCGAGCGCCAGCGCGTACCGGTCCCTCACAGGTGCTTCGCCTCCGCCGGCACCTCGTAGAACGTCGGGTGCCGGTAGACCTTGTCGCCCGCGGGGTCGAAGAAGGCGTCCTTCTCGTCCGGGCTGCTGGCGGTGATCTGGTCGGACGGCACCACCCAGATCGAGACGCCCTCGCCGCGGCGGGTGTAGACGTCGCGGGCGTTGCGGACCGCCATGGCGGCGTCTGGCGCGTGCAGGCTGCCGACGTGGATGTGCGACAGCCCGCGCTTGGCGCGGACGAAGACCTCCCAGAGCGGCCACTGGCTGGTCACGCCGCGACCTCCTGCTTCTTCGCCGCGTAGGCCGCGGCCGCCTCGCGCACCCAGGCGCCGTCCTCGTGTGCGGCGACCCGGTGCGCGAGGCGCTGCGCGTTGCACGGGCCGTCGCCCTTGATGACCCGGAACAGCTCGTCGTAGTCGGGCGGGGTGAAGTCGTAGTGGCCGCGTTCCTCGTTCCAGCGCAGGTCCGGGTCGGGGATGGTCAGCCCGAGGACCTGCGACTGCGGCACCGTCATGTCGACGAACCGCTGCCGCAGCTCGTCGTTGGTGAACCGCTTGATGCCCCAGCGCATCGACTGCTCGGTGTGGCCGCCGGAGGCCTGCTCGCCGGTGTCGGGCGGGCCGAACATCGCCAGGCTCGGGTACCACCAGCGGTCCAGCGCGTCCTGGGCCATCGCCTTCTGCGCCGGTGTGCCGCGGGTGAGCGTCAGCAGCGCCTCGAACCCCTGCCGCTGGTGGAAGGACTCCTCCTTGCAGATGCGGACCATCGCGCGGGCGTACGGCCCGTAGGAGCAGCGGGTCAGCGGCACCTGGTTGGTGATGGCGGCGCCGTCGACCAGCCAGCCGATGGCGCCGACGTCGGCCCACGTCAGCGTCGGGTAGTTGAAGATCGACGAGTACTTCTGCTTCCTGGCGTGCAGCAGCTCGAGCAGCTGGTCGCGGCTCACGCCGAGGGTCTCGGCCGCGGCGTAGAGGTAGAGCCCGTGGCCGGCCTCGTCCTGCACCTTGGCCAGCAGGATCGCCTTGCGGCGCAGGCTCGGCGCGCGGCTGATCCAGTTGCCCTCGGGCTGCATGCCGATGATCTCGGAGTGCGCGTGCTGGGCGATCTGCCGGACCAGCGTCCTGCGGTACGCCTCGGGCATGTCGTCGCGCGGCTCGATGCGCCCGTCGGCGTCGATGATCGCGTAGAACGCCGCCTCTCGCTCCTCGGTACCCGCCATGCCTCCAGACTAGGCGGACGTGTGACAGGTGTCCAGCAGATATGCGGTCAGCCTGTAACATCTGCCGTCTCGGCGGCGGCTCGCGGTGCCGTCGTCGACCGGGGGATCCAGCGCAGGGCGACGAGGCCCAGGGCGACGTGCAGCAGGCCGGCGGCCGCCGCGACGGCGTGCAGGCCGGTGACGAAGGCCGTCTTCGCCTGCTCGATCGCCGCGGGCCCCAGGTCCGGGAGCTGGAGCGTCTCGTCGAGCGTGGGCGCGACGCCGGGCCCGTCGAGCCGGAAGACCAGTGCGGCGAGCGAGCCGAGCAGCGCGATGCCGAGGGCGTTGCCGATCTCGTTGCTGGTCTCGGCGATCGCCCCCGCCGAGCCGGCGCGTTCCGGTGGGACGGCGCCGACGGCGGTGTCGGCGACGACGGCGAAGGAGATGCCGTAGCCGACGCCTGCGACGGCCGTGGACGCGATGTACCAGCCGACCCCGTTCGTGACCGTCGTGAGGAGGACGAACAGCAGGCCCGCCGCGATGGAGAAGTGGGAGGCGACGAGCACGGCGCGCTTGCCGAGGCGATCCGCCACGGCCGGCGTCACGATGCAGGTGACGGTGAGCACCGCGGCCCCCGGGAGGGCGAGCAGTGCCGCGCGCAGCACCGGCAGGTCGAGGACCGACTGGAGGTAGAGGCCGGTCAGGTACGCGGTCGCCGACCACGCCGCCAGCGGCAGCAGCCCGGTGACGATCGCCATCGCGAAGACGCGGTCGCGGAAGAGCGAGAAGTCCATCAACGGGTGCTCGAGGCGCCGCTGCCGGCGCGCGAACCAGATCAGCAGCGCCAGACCGGCGATCCCGGCGAGACCCGAGGCCACCGACGGGCCGTCGGCCGCGGCGTGCTTGAACCCGTAGATCGCGAACAGCAGGCCGGCGGCGGACGTCACGACACTGAGCACGTCGACGCGGCCGGGCCGGGTCGCCCGGACCTCGCGGAGCAGGACCGGCGCGAAGACGAGGAACGCCGCGATGACGGGGAGGTTGACCAGGAAGACCGACCCCCACCAGAACCGTTCCAGCAGCATGCCGCCCACCACGGGACCGACGGCGAACCCGGCGGCGAACGCGGCGGCGAAGATGCCGATGGCCTGCGCCCGTCGCCGCGGGTCGACGAAGAGCTCGCTCAACACCGCCAGAGCCGACGGCAGCAGCGTCGCGCCGGCCACACCCATCAGCGCACGGGCGGCGATCAGCAGCTCCGGGCTGGGTGCGAACGCCGCCGCCGCCGAACCGGCGCCGAACACCGTCGCGCCGATCATGAGCAGCCGCAGCCGGCCGTACCGGTCGCCGAGGTTGCCGAACGCGATCAGCAGCGAGCCGACGGCGAAGCCGTAGATGTCGAGGATCCACAGGGCCTGGTCGGCGGTCGGCGTGAGGGCCTGGCCGATCCGCGGCATTGCCAGGAACAGGATCGACCCGTCCATGGAGACCAGCAGGACCGGTCCGAGGACCACCACGAGGCCGAGCCAGGCCCGCAGCCCCGGCGGGTCGTTGCGCGTGTGCAGTCGAGACATGCCCTCGACGGTCGGGCACGCCGCGTCCGGCAGCCATCCCCGTGCGCTGGGTACACCCGGCAGGTACACCCAGCCGCCGGCTCGCGCGTCATAGGCTCGATGCCGTGGAGAGCCTGGGAGCGTTCCTGAAGAGCCGTCGCGATCGGGTCACCCCGGCCGACGTGGGTCTGCGCACCTACGGCACGGCTCGCCGGGTGCCCGGACTGCGGCGCGAGGAGCTCGCCCAGCTCGCCGGGGTCAGCGCGGGGTACTACACGCGCCTGGAGCAGGGCCAGGCCGAGACCGCCTCCGACCAGGTGCTCGACGCCCTCGCCCGGGTGCTCCGGATGGACGAGATCGAGACCGTCCACCTGCACAACCTCGCTCGGCGACCCGCGAACCCCGGGCTGTCCGAGCCCGGCGACGAGGAGCCGCACCCGCGCGTCCTCGCGCTGCTGGAGTCGCTGGGCGACGTGACGCCGGCCATCGTGCTCGGCCGGCGGGGCGACGTGCTCGCCTGGAACCGCGCCGGGCACGCGCTCAAGGCCGAGCACCTGCCCTACGAAGCGCTGCCGGCGCCTGCAGGCCGGCCCTCCATCCCGCGGATGTTCTTCCTCGACCCGCTCACACGCGACCTGCACCGCAACTGGGACGAGCTGGCCCGCATCCACGTCGCCTACCTCCGCCTGACGGCCGGCCGCTTCCCCACGGACGCCCGGCTGGCGGCACTGATCGGGGAGCTCACGATGCGCAGCGACGAGTTCGCGGAGATGTGGGCGACAGGCGACGTCGCCGACTGCACCGTCGGGACGATGCACCTGCAGCACCCCACCGTCGGCGCCGTGAGCGTCGGCTACCAGGTGTGGCTCCAGCCCGACAGCCCCGACCACCGGCTCGAGATCTACACCCCGAACGACGCCGGCTCCGCGGACGCGCTGCGCATCCTCGCGCAACAGACCCGCCAGGACGCCGCGCCGGAGCCGGTTCGGCAGCGCTGAGCGTCGGCCGGGGTTTGCCGCGTTGGCTCCGTCCCCCTGCTGCCCGATTGTCTTGGCCGCCTGCACGCGCCTCAAGTCCGCGGCCTCTGCTGTGTGCTCTTCGCTGTGGTTGGGGGCCTTGGACTCGACCCGCGCGCACGCGGCCAAGAACGGGCAGCTGATATGAAACTGGCCGTGAGTGGGCAGGGGGTTGCTGCCGACGGAGCTTGCGGAGTCGGCTG
>NZ_QUAL01000419.1 GCF_003579925.1 Jiangella rhizosphaerae
TCCTCCCCGTCCCCCTGATAGCTGCCCGTTCTTCGCCGCGGACGGGTGAGTCAAGCGGTCATCGTCGCGCGAAGCGCCAATAGGTCCGCTTGACGCGCCCGTTCGCGGCAAGAGAATGGGGCAGCAGGGGGACGGGGAGCCCCGGCGAACGTCGAGCCCCGACGACCAGCGCTCCGGCTCACACAGGAGGCGCGTCGTACAGCGCGTCGATCGCCTTGAGCAGGCGCTTCTCCGACACCGGCTGGGCGGTGCCGAGCTCTTGGGCGAACAGGCTGACCCGTAGTTCCTCGATCAGCCAGCGGACCGCCTCGTGGCCGGCGGTCGGGCCGTGGCCGGGTGGGAGGGCGGCCAGCGCGGCCTCGTACTCGTCGGTGACCCTGCGGATGGTGTCCATGTGCTGACGGTCGCGCTGCGGGCTGACGGGCAGCTTCTCCAGCCGCCGCTCGATCGCCCGCAGATAGCGCAGCAGGTCGGGGAGGCGCTTCCGGCCGGTGGACGTGACGAAGCCGGCCGGCATCAGGCGGGCGAGGTGGTCGCGGGCGTCGACCAGCGACGGCGTCAGCGCCAGGCTGGTGGTGCTCTTCAGCGCCGCCGCGACCCGGTGCGACACCTCGAGCACCTTCTCGACATCGGCAACCACCTCGAAGACGGTCTCGATGAGGTCGGACCGGACCCGCTCGCGCAGCGCCGCGAACGCCGCCTCGTCCCAGGCCGGTCCGCCGGCGCCGGCGACCAGCCAGTCGACCGAGGCCGCGGCGACGTCGTCGAGCAGGTCGGCGACGGAGCCGTCGGGGTTCTGGCTCAGCATCAGCTTTGACCGGTTGGTGAGGTGGCGCTGCACGAACGCCGTCGGCGACGGGACGCTGAGCAGCAGGAGCCGCCGGTTGCCCGTCCACATGGCGCGGGCCTGGTCGGCCGGCGTCGGCAGGACGCGCAGCGCGACGCTGCCCCCCTCGTCGACCAGTGCGGGGTAGCCGGTGACGACGTGCCCCGAGCGGCGCTGCTCGAACGTCCGCGGCACCTCGCCGCCCGGCCACGCCGTCAACCCGGTGCGCTCGATGCTGCTGGCCGCGGCCGCCATGGTCTTGCGCAGCTCCTTGCGCAGCATGACCTTGAGCTCGTCGAGGTCCTTGCCCTCGGCGGCCAGCCTGCCCTTCTCGTCCAGCACCCGGAACGTCATGCGCAGGTGGTCGGGGACCTTGGTGAGGTCGAAGTCGGACGGCGCCACCGGTACCGCTCGCAGCCGGTGCAGCACCCGGGCGAGCGCGTCGACGAACGGCTGGCCCGACGGCGACGGCGGGAGCTGCGCGAGCGCCTCGCGGGCGGTGTCGGGCGCCGGCACGAACGACCGGCGCAGCGGCTTCGGCAGCGCCTTGATCAGCGCCGTCACCAGCTCCGGCCGCAGCCCGGGGACCTGCCAGTCGAAGCCGTCGGGCTCGACCTGGTTGAGCACCTCGATGGGGATGTGGACGGTGACGCCGTCGGCGCTCGACCCGGGCTCGAACTGGTACGTCAGCCGCAGGTCGAGGTCGTCGACCGGCCAGCTGTCGGGGTAGTCGGCCTGCGTGACGGCGCCGGCGGCGTCGGTGGTCAGCAGGTCGGTGTTGAACGTGAGCAGGTCGGGCTGCGCCCGCTGGGCCTTCTTCCACCAGCTGTCGAAGTGCCGGGCCGAGACGACGTCGGCCGGCAGCCGCTGGTCGTAGAACGCGAACAGCGTCTCGTCGTCGACGAGGATGTCGCGGCGCCGGGCGCGGTGCTCGAGTTCCTCGACGTCCTCGAGCAGCTCGCGGTTGTCGTGGAAGAACCGGTGGTGGGTCGACCAGTCGCCCTCGACCAGCGCGTGCCGGATGAACAGCTCGCGGCTGAGCTCGGGGTCGACCCGCGAGTACGGGACCTTGCGCCGCGGCACGATGACGACGCCGTAGAGCATGACCTTCTCGTAGCCCATGACGGCGCCGGCCTTGCGCTCCCAGTGCGGCTCACTGTATGTCCGCTTCACCAGGTGCTCGGCCAGCGGCTCGGCCCACGCGGGGTCGATGCGGGCGTTCACCCGGGCCCACAGCCGCGACGTCTCGACCAGCTCCGCCGACATCACCCAGCGGGGCGGCTTCTTGAACAGCGCCGACCCGGGGAAGACGGCGAACTTCGCGCCGCGGGCGCCCTGGTACTCGTTGACCGACTCGTCCTTGACGCCGATGTGCGACAGCAGGCCGGACAGCAGCGACTGATGGATGTGCTCGGGCGTGCCGTCGGGAGTGTTCAAGGTGACGCCGAGCGGCTTGACCAGCTGGCGCAGCTGCGACTCGAGATCCTGCCACTCGCGCACCCGCAGGTAGTTGAGGTGCTCGGTGCGGCACAGCTTGCGGAACTGGTTCGACGACAGCTCCTGTTGCTTCTCCTTCAGGTACCGCCACAGGTTGAGGAACGCCAGGAAGTCGGACGTCGGGTCGGCGAACCTCGCGTGGAACGCGTCGGCGACCTCGCGCTGTTCGGCGGGCCGTTCGCGCGGGTCCTGGATGGACAGCGCGGCGGCGATGACCAGCACCTCGCGGACGCAGCCGTTGCGGTCGGCCTCGAGGATCATCCGGGCCAGCCGGGGGTCGATGGGCAGCTGCGACAGCGACCGGCCGACGTCGGTCAGCCGGCCCTTGTCGTCGCGCGCGGCGGGGTCGAGGGCGCCCAGCTCGACCAGCAGGTTGACGCCGTCGGCGATGCTGCGACGGTCGGGCGGGTCGATGAACGGGAACGCCGCGACGTCGCCCAGCCCGAGCGCCGTCATCTGCAGGATGACCGACGCGAGGTTGGTGCGGAGGATCTCGGGCTCGGTGAACGCCGGCCGCGCCTCGAAGTCCTCCTCGGAGTACAGCCGGATGCAGATGCCGTCGGACAGCCGGCCGCAGCGACCGGCCCGCTGCCGTGCCGACGCCTGCGACACCGGCTCGATCGGCAGCCGCTGCACCTTCGTGCGGTTGCTGTAGCGGGAGATGCGCGCGGTGCCGGGGTCGACGACGTAGCGGATGCCCGGCACCGTCAGCGACGTCTCGGCGACGTTCGTGGCCAGCACGATGCGGCGGCCGGTGTGCGGCTGGAAGACGCGGTGCTGCTCGGCGGCGGACAGCCGGGCGTAGAGCGGCAGCACCTCGAGCGTGCCCTGCGGCGCCGACGCGTCCCGCTTGCGCAGCGCGTCGGCGGTGTCGCGGATCTCGCGCTCACCGGACAGGAACACCAGCACGTCGCCCGGCGCCTCCAGCGCCAGCTCGTCGCAGGCGTCGACGATGGCCTGGATCTGGTCGCGCGGCTCGGCATCGCGGTCGTCGTCGTCATCCGTCTCGGGCTCGAGCGGGCGGTACCGGATCTCGACGGGATAGGTGCGGCCGGAGACCTCGATGATGGGGGCGTCGTCGAAGTGGGCGGCGAACCGCTCGGGGTCGATGGTCGCCGAGGTGATGATCACCTTGAGGTCGGGTCGCCGGGGGAGCAGCTGCTTGAGGTAGCCGAGGATGAAGTCGATGTTCAGGCTGCGCTCGTGGGCCTCGTCGATGATCAGCGTGTCGTAGCGGCGCAGCATGCGGTCCTGGCCGATCTCGGCCAGCAGGATGCCGTCGGTCATCAGCTTGACCAGCGTGTCGTCGCCGGCCTTCGCGGTGAACCGGACCTGGTAGCCGACGGTGTGCCCCAGCTCGGTGTTCAGCTCTTCCGCGACCCGTTCGGCGACGGTGCGCGCGGCCAGGCGGCGCGGCTGGGTGTGCCCGATGGTGCCGCGGACGCCCCGGCCCAGCTCGAGGCAGATCTTCGGCAGCTGCGTCGTCTTGCCGGACCCCGTCTCACCGGCGACGATGACGACCTGGTGGTCGCGGATGGCCGCGGCGATCTCGTCGCGCCGCTGGCTGACCGGGAGCTCCTGCGGGTAGCGGACCGCGGGGACGGCGGCCTTGCGCCGCTGGACGCGGCGTTCCGCGGCGGCGACCTCCTGCGCGATCTCGGTCAGGGCGATGCCGCAGGCCTCGGGGTCGCGCAGCTTGCGCACACCGTCGAGCCTGCGGGCGAGCCGCCGCTCGTCCCGCAGCATCAGCTCGGGCAGGCGGGCGCGCAGGTCGGCCTCGGAATCGGTGAGGGGGGAGGTGGGCATACGCCGTCAAGCCTACGGTGCCCGGCAAGGCTGGATCACCTGGTTATCGGAGCGCTCGCCTCGGCGACCATGCGCTGGTAGGCCGGGCAGCGGGTGAAGTCGTCGGCCTGGCACCGCATGGCGTGCTCGATCATCGCCCGCGACTGCGTCAGCTCCCGGATCCGGCGGTCCAGCTCGTCGTAGTGGCGCCGCAGCAGCTCGCGCCGGTCCGCCCCGCTGGGTGCGGTGAGCACGTCGCGCAGCTGGTCCAGCCGCAGCCCGGCGCGCTTGCCCCGCAGGATCGTCGCGATGCGGACCGCCTGCTCCTCGGTGTAGTACCGCCGCCCGTTCACGCGTGCGTCGGGGACCAGCAGCCCGGCCGCCTCCCAGTGCCGCAGCACATGGGTGGCCAGGCCGAACCGGTCGGCGAGGGCGCCGATGGTGAGTCGCGCGGTTGACTTCATGTTGACATTAACTTGCAGAGTGGGGTCGAGCGTCAACCGACGGAGGAGACCCCATGAACGACGTGATCATCATCGGCGCCGGGCCGGCCGGGCTGTCCGCCGCCCTCACGCTGGGCCGCATGCACCGCGAGACCGTGCTGCTCGACGCCGGCTCCGGCCGCAACGCGCCGGCTGCCGCGGTGCACAACCTGCTGCTCGGCGAGGGCCTCGCGCCGGCCGAGCTGCGCCGACGAGCGCGCGAGCAGCTCGCGCCGTACCCGTCCGTGCGGGTGGTCGATGCGGAGGTGAGTGAGGTCGCCCCGGGCGCCCGTTTCGCGGTGACCCTGGCGACCGGCGAGCGGGTGACGGCCCGCCGACTCCTGCTCGCGACCGGGGTGCGTGACGAGCTGCCGCCGGTCGAAGGGCTGGCGGAGCGGTGGGGCCGCTCGGTGTTCCACTGCCCGTACTGCCACGGCTTCGAGGTGACCGGGCGCCGGGTCGTGGTGCTCGGCGGCGGCCCGGCCCGGGCCCGGCTGGCGGTGCAGTTGCGCCGGTCCTTCGCCGACGACGTCGTGCTGTGCGCCGGCGGTCCGCCGGGCCTGGACGACGCGACCGCCGCCGTGGTGGCGGCGCACGGAATCGCGGTCCGCGAGGAGCCCGTCCTCCGCCTCGACGACGACGCCGTCGTGCTGGCGGCGGGCGACGACGACGGCGACAGCATCGCCGCCGACGCCGTGTTCGTCCCGACGACGGTCCGCCAGCGGGCGCCGTTCGCCGCGGACCTCGGCTGCGCGCTGCTGCCCGACGGCGCCGTCGAGGTGGACGAGTTCGGCCGCACCAGCGTGCCCGGCGTCTACGCGGCCGGCGATCTCGCCCATCGAGCGACCTTGCCGATGCCGGTGT
Organism: Jiangella rhizosphaerae; assembly: GCF_003579925.1. Classification (GTDB taxonomy): domain Bacteria; phylum Actinomycetota; class Actinomycetes; order Jiangellales; family Jiangellaceae; genus Jiangella; species Jiangella rhizosphaerae. Next base: position 5,455 of record NZ_QUAL01000419.1, read on the forward strand.
CCGCCGTGGTCGCGGCGATGGCGGCCGGCACCGTCGCGGCGGCGATGCTCGACCAGGACCTGCTGGCCGCCGACACCGGCCTGCCGGACCTGCTCGCCGCGGCCCGTTGACCAGCACGCCGGCTCGACCGGCTCAGGCGTCCTGGCCCTCCGAGGCCGCCTCGATGTCCAGCGGCAGCGGCGTCACCTGCTCGGCGTCGTCGCCCGGCCGCAGATGCCAGTGCACGATGAGGTCGGAGACGCGGCCGTACATCGGCTGGATCAGCAGGTAGTGCTCGGCGTGCCGCGGCCCGAACTCGCGCAGGTGCGTCTCGCCCTCGGTGACGGTGAGGTCGCCGGTGTCGAGGCGGACGTCGTGGGCGGGCATGCCGCCGTCGTTGTGCAGGACGTAGCGGTGCTGGCTGAGCCGCTCGAGGCGGAACCGCGGCGCCGCGCGCGCCCGGCGCCGGTACCGGGAGACGCGCCCGGTGCCGGGCACCGGCTGACGCGCATAGACGACCGTCACCGTCAGGAGCAGCACGACGACGAGCGCGATGAGCAGAACGACGACGACCGTCACATATCGACTCTAATGCCGCATTGGCCCGGTGACGAGGTTCACGTCAGCGGAACAGGTCCGCGTTCCGCACCGCCCACTCGGCGAACGACGTGGCCGGCCGGCCGAGCACGTCCGCGACGGTGGTGGTGGGCTGCTGCGGGTCGTCGATCTGCTGGCTCTCGCCGTCCACGTACCACTCGGCGTACTCGCCCATGGCCTTGCTGAGCTCGGCGATCGCGTCCTCGCGGCTCAGCTCGACGTACGGGACGTCGCGGCCGAGCGCCCGGCCGATGAGCGCCACTTTCTCCGCCCGGGTCAGCGTCTCGGGACCGGTGAGCGGGTAGGCGCGGCCGACGTGGCCGTCCTCGGTGAGTGCGACGGCGGCGACCGCGGCGACGTCGTCCATCGCGATGGCGGCGTTCGCGGAGCGCGCGTAGCCGTCGCGGACCTGACCGGTGGTGCGGATCTGGTCGGCCCAGATGGTGGAGTTCTCCATGAACTCGCCGGGCCACAGGTGCGTCCACTCGAGCCCGGACGCCTCCACGTCGTCGACGATCGAGCCCCACCAGCTGTCCCGCTCGCCGGACAGGCTGACGACGTGCCGCACGCCGGCCTTCTTCGCGCGGGCGAGGACCTCGGCGGCGGTGTCGGTGTACGACGTGAGGTACATGCGATCGACGCCGTCGCAGGCGCCGTCCAGGGAGTCGGGCTCGGCGACGTAGCCGGTCGCGACCTCGACGCCGTCGGGGAGCGTGGCCTTGCGGGGGTCGCGGACGAGGGCGCGCACGTCGGTGGCGCCGCGGGCGAGCAGGTGATCGACGACGAGGCGGCCGACGCTGCCGGTCGCACCGGTGACGAGGATGGTCATGGAGACAGCGTACACCGTACCGCGTACGTCGTACGCACATGGCGGTTCGTAAGATGGACGGCCGTGGCGGGGATGTCGGAGCAGCCGGAGCGTCCGGAGAAGCCGGTGCCGTCGGTGAAGTCGGCCGAGCGGGCGCTGCGGCTGGTGGAGCTGCTGGCCGAGCGTGAGCCGCGGTCGTTCACCGAGCTGTACCGCGCCCTCGGCATGCCGAAGAGCAGCCTGCACGCGCTGCTGGCGTCGCTCGCCCACACCGGCTGGGTCGCCGATGACGGCCGCGGCGGCGTGTCGCTGGGCTACCGCGCCCGGGCGATGGGACTGTCCGGCCTGGACGAGTCCGACGTGCTCGACCTCGTCGACGACGTCATGGAGGACCTCCGCGCCCGCCTCGACGAGACCATCCACCTCGCCCGCCTCGACGACGGCGCCGTGCTCTACCTGGCGTCGAAGTACTCGCGGCAGGCGCTGGGTGTCCGGTTCCGTCCCGGCCGCCGGATGCCCTCCTACGCGACGGCGCTCGGCAAGGCGATGCTGGCGGCGCTGCCGGCGTCCGAACTGGCCCTCGCGCTGCCGCGCGAGTACGCCGCGCTCACGCCGCACACGCTGACGTCGGAGGCGGCGCTGGCCGCCGAGCTGGACCGCGTGCGCGCGGCCGGCTACGCCGAGGACCACGAGGAGGGCACCGTCGGCCTGCGGTGCCTCGCCGTCGCTCTTCAGCACGCCGACCTGCCGTTGGTGGCGCTGAGCTGCTCCGTCCCCGTGCCGCGGATGACCGACGCCAAGCGCGCGGAGATCCTCGCCGCCCTCCTCGACGCCCGCTCCACCGTGCTCGGCCGCCTGCGCCCCTGACCGGCACGGGGCCGCACGTCTGCGGCGACACCATGGAACACACGTTGACGCCTCGGCGCCGTGCCGCCTACGGTGGGTTCACATCTGCTAACTAGTTCATATTCATGAACTCGAAGGAGGCGACGTGGCGAACGCGCTGCGGGAGCTCGGACACAGTGGGGTGCTGTTCTTCCCGGTCACACCGTTCGGCGACGACGGCGGGCTGGACCTCGCCGCGTTCCGGAAGCACCTGGACGACCGGCTGCCCTACGAGCCCGGCGGCGTGTTCGCCGGCTGCGGAACCGGCGAGTTCTTCGCCCTCGGCCCGGCCGAGTACGAGCAGCTGGTCGCGACCGCCGTCGAGGTCGTGGGCGGCCGCGTCCCGGTGATCGCCGGCGCCGGCTACGGCGCGTCGCTGGGCGCGGAGTACCTGCGCCGGGCCGAGGCCGCCGGTGCCGACGCGGTGCTGCTGTTCCCGCCGCCGACGGTCATCGGCGGACCGGCCGGGTTGGTCGCGCACGTCGAGGCGGTCGCGGCGAGCACGTCGCTGCCGATCGTGCTGTACCAGCGCGACCACCTGGCGCTGACGCCGTCAACCGTCACCGAGCTGCTGAGCATCGACAACGTCGCCGGGCTCAAGGACGGCCGCGGCGACCTCGAGGCGATGCAGAAGATCGTGCTGACGGCCGGCGACCGGTGGGCCTTCTTCAACGGGCTGCCGACGGCGGAGCTGTCGGCGCGGGCGTTCGGCGGCATCGGCGTCACCGGGTACTCGTCGGCCGTGTTCGCGTTCCTGCCGGAGGTCGCGGTGGCGTTCCGGCGGGCGTTCGCGGCGGGCGACGACGCCACCTGCGACCTGCTGCTACGCGAGTTCTACCTGCCGTTCGCGCAGCTGCGCGACCGCGGCCCGGGCTACGCCGTCTCGCTGATCAAGGCCGGGCTGCGGCTGCGCGGCAGCGCCGTCGGCTCCGTCCGGCCGCCGCTGTCCGACCCGGCGCCCGAGCACGAGCGGACCCTGGCGGAGCTGATCGAGCGAGGGCTGGCCGCCGTGGCAGCGGCCTGACGTCACCGTCGCGGCGTCCGCCGCAGCTTCCGGCGCATGACGACCCGGGTGGGCGACCGGCGGACGACCTCGGTGAAGCCGGCACGCTCGTAGAGCGATCGCGACCCGAAGAACATGAAGTCGTCGTGGCTGCGCTCGGGCTTGTCGACCGGATACGCCTCGAGCATGCGCACGCCCTGCTCGCGCGCGTACCGGACGGCGGCGTCGAGCAGCTTGTGGTGGACGCCGCGGCCGCGGTGGGGCTTGGCGACGAACGCGCAGACGATCGACCAGACCGGCTGGTCGTCGACCGCTTTCATGACGCGTGAGCGCTCGAGCCGGGCGTAGTCCTCGCGCGGGCCCAGGCTGATCCAGCCGGCGGGCGCGCCGTCGACGTAGCCGACCAGGCCGGGGCTGACGCCGCCGCCGTCGACCAGAGCGCGCAGGTCGCGTTTGTTGCCCGGCCCGGCCGCCGCGCTGACCGACATCGGACCGGTACGGCGGTAGTACATGCACCAGCAGCCGCGGACGATGGACCCGCCGCGGATGGCGAACAGCTCCTCCAGGTCGGGCCACGTCTCCGGAGTGAGCGGCCGTGCCTCGAACGCGTACCCCATGCACCCACGCTAGGCCCCCGCGCGTCCGCTTGACGATCAACGACTTGGTTGTGTCGGGGGAGCCTGTCACGATGATCGTCGTGACCCCGACACGCGCTCGTCGGCCGTCTCCCGCTCAGCTCGACCACGCCAGGTCCGCCGCGCTGGGAGCCCTCGAGAACCCCGCCGCCGTCGAGAACCTCCGTCTCTTCTACGACCGCGACTCCAATTACGCCGGCCGCAGCTTCCTCGCCGTCGGGCCGGTCGAGTACGACTCCATCACCGCCGCCGACCTCTACGCCACGTCGCTGCTGGGCATCAGCGTCGGGCCTCGGGCCGGGCGGCAGCTGCTGCAGGGCGGCCCGCACCGCAGCGACGTCCTCAAGGCGCTGCGCGCGGTGCCGGTCGACACCGACCTCGCCGACGCCGACGACGCCGTCTTCGACGCCGCCGAGCACCTGCACCTGCAGCTCAAGAACGCCCTCGGCGGCAACAAGTGGGTGGCGGCGTCGAAGCTGTGCGCCCGCAAACGGCCCCGCCTGTTCCCCGTCCGCGACTCCCTCGTCACCCGCGGGCTGCTCGGCGTCGGCCAGGACCGCCGCGTCGACTGGCTCGTCTACCAGCACCTCATCACCGACGGCGAGGTGCAGGCGCGGCTCAAGGAGGTGACGCAGGAGTCGGCCATCCGCGAGTCCGACCTGCTCGACCCGCCGCTGCGCATCCTCGACGTCGTGCTCTGGATGCACGTCAAGACGGCCGCCGCCTGACGCGCCTCAGTCCCGGGTCTCGGTGTCGCTGCGCGCCTCCCGGATGCCGTCGCGGACGCCCATCCGGATGACGTGGTAGAGCGCGTACAGGAACACGATGCTGAGCGCGAAGCCGAGCGCCTCCATGCCGGCCGACACCTTTCCGCTGGTGGGACGTCCAGAGTGCCCGGTGCGGGAGAGGGGACTTGAACCCCTACGTCCGAAGACACGACGGCCTAAACGTCGCGCGTCTGCCAATTCCGCCACTCCCGCGCACCGGTAATCGTAGGGCACGTCCGGTCAGGCCGCGGCGTCGCCGGTGCCGGGGAGAGGCATCCGGCTTCCGAAACGATTGGCGCCCGCCCAGGTGGCAGTCTGACTGTGACAGTTGGGGCAGAGGAAGCGTAGATCGTGCGGCCGCCAGTCGGCCGAGCCGGGTGGGCGGGTCACGAGGATCTCCGCCCAGCCCAGCCGCCGCGGCGAGGTCTGGCCCTTGTTGTGGGCGCGGCCGGTGAAGTGCGAGGTGTCGAGACCGAGCGCCTTGATACGCCGGCTGAGATGGGCATGGCTGCCCCCGGTGGGTTTGACGCCCAGGTGGCGCAGCACGCCCGCCACGCTCGTCGACGCTGCCACGGCGGCTGCGAGAGCCTCTGGGGTGTACTTCATGCGATGACTTTACGTATCACCACCGACAGGGTCAGGGGACCGACCAAGTCATGCCGATGGGCTGCATGGGCTGGCCGACCACCGTGGCCGAGCCGTCGACGTCGACGGACAGGATGAAGGTGGCGTTCTGGGAGATCTCCGCCTGGGAGATCTGCGAACCGCCCGGGATGGTGCCCAGGCCGGCCGCCTCGATGACCACCGAGAACCCCGGGTTCACCGTCACCGACTGCGTGCAGCTGATCGACGCCAGCGCGACGGCGCCGTACTCCGTCTGCAGCCAGTGGATGTCGTCGGGGCTCTCGACGGCGCAGCTGCGGGTCGCGGTGCCGAACTCCGGCGGCGCGGTGTCGAGCTGCAGGCCGTGGTCGGGCAGGCGAGTGAGGCCGTCGGCGAAGGAGAGGTCGACGCCCTCGGGTTCCTCGCCGGTCTCCCCGTAGACCCGCAGCGCCTCGAGCACCTCGTCGCCGCGCCGGACGGCGGCGTCGTCGGCGACGACGGCGGCACCGCCGGCGGTGAGCGGCGCGGTGACGGACGTGCCCTCGGCGGGGTGGACGGCGAGGGTGGCCAGCCACGGCGACGCGGCGTCCTCGCGGGTGAGCAGGAACCAGGACGGCGCGCCGCCGGCGGCGGACTCGCCGGTCACGACCGCCCACATCGGGTACTCGCCGACCTGCGGCGACAGCACGACCGACGGCGTGACGGGGGTCGGCGGCTCCTCCGGCGCGACGCCGGTGACCTGCTGCTCCTCGGCCGCGAACTGCGACGTCGCCAGCAGGGCGCCGCCCTCGACCTCGGCCAGCGCGGCCGTGCCGGAGCCGGCCGCCGAGCCGACCACCTCGTTGTAGCGATCGAAGAAGCGCTCGGCCCGGTCGGACGTGATGGCCGGGATCAACGCGTCGCGCGCGGCCAGGTCGATCTCGCCGGGCACCTGGGCGCACGCGGTGACCAGGCCGGACAGCCCGAGCACGACGGCGATGCGCGCGGACGGCTTCGGCGGCGGGTCCGGCGCGGGCGGCGGTGCCGGCGCCGGGGGCGGCGGCGTGCGCTGGGGCAGCGGCCGTTTCGGCAGCGGCGTGACCGTCGCGACCTTCTCCTTCGCCGGCTCCGCGACGGGTTCGCCGGCGGGCTCGTCCTTCGTGCCGCCCCCGGGCTCGTCCGGCGGCTTCGGCGCCTCGTCGTCCTTCACGTCGGGCACGGCGCGCAGCTCGCGCTTCCGCCGTCGCCGCCGCAGCCAGAGCAGCAGCACGCCGCCGCCGATGAGCAGCAGCCCGGCGACCCCCACCAGCACACCGGTGAGGAAGATGCCGTCGACCTCGACGCCGAAGCTCAGCTCGACGTCCAGCGGCTCTCCGGACGCCGACGGCGACATGACGACGACCCGGACCGGCTCGTCGGTCAGCTCGTACGAGACGCCGCGCCAGCCGGACCCGGAGTCGCTGGACTCCCACCAGTCGAGGTCGCCGGGCGGGGCGGCCGGCGACGGCTCGCCGGGCTCGGACGTCGACGCGACCTCGCCGCGCAGGTCCGCCGTCGTCACCGTCTGCTGCCCGACGCCGTCGAGGTAGGAGTCGACGTGGATGCGGTGCGCGACGCCGACGAACACCTCGCCGTCGTCGGCCATCCGCGCACTGACGTGCAGGACCGGGCCGGTGACCGTGGCGATGTCCACCGCCGTCGCCGCGACCGAGCCGTCGCCGGCGACGTCGGCGCGCGCGTACTCGACGGTGTCGTCGGGGCCGACGTAGACGGCGGTCGCGGCCCCGGCGAGGAGCAGCGGCGTGCCGAGGACGATCAGCGCGACGGCGAGGACGGTGCGCAGGCGGGCGCGTGTCACGCCGCGTCGAGCCCCAGGTCGCGCCGGAGCTTGGCGACGTGCCCCGTCGCCTTGACGTTGTACATGGCCTTCTCGACCTTGCCGTCGGCGTCGATGACGAACGTCGACCGGATGACGCCCTGCACGACCTTGCCGTACAGCTTCTTCTCGCCGTAGGCGCCGTACGCCTCGAGCGTCGTGCGGTCGACGTCGGACAGCAGCGGGAAGGTCAGGTGGTCGCGCTCGCGGAACTCGGCCAGCTTGGCCGGCGCGTCGGGCGAGACGCCCAGCACGGCGTAGCCCGCGCCCTGCAGCGAGGCGAGGTTGTCGCGGAAGTCGCAGGCCTGCGTGGTGCAGCCCGGAGTCATGGCGGCGGGGTAGAAGTAGACGACGACCCGTTGCCCCCGGTAGTCGGTGAGCGAGACGGGCTTGCCGTCGGCGTCGGGGAGCGTGAACTCGGGCGCGGCGTCGCCCGGGGAGAGTCGCGAGTCAGTCACGTTCACACCGTATCCATACGGGTTGACAGTCGCATCGGTACGGTAGATCCCGTGTCCGCCGCGGATCAGAACCCGACCCAGCCCGTGCTGCCGGCGTCGCGACAGCCGGTGCCCCTGGCGCCGGAGGTGCAGGCCGAGCTGGCCAAGCGCGGCCGCAGCGTGCGCCAGATCGAGACCGACATCGCCGCCCGCACCGAGCGGCTGGCCGCCAACCTCGACGAGCTGACGGCGCGGCTGGCGCCGTCCAGGCTGGTCAAGGACTCGACGGCGAGCCTGCGGGCGCGGCTGACGACGCCTGACGGCAACCCGCGGCTGGAGGTGCTCGGCGCGGTCGCCGGGGCGGTTCTGGTGGCCGGGCTGCTGCTGTGGCGGGCACGGCGACACTGACCACTGCGATCCGGACGTACTCTCTACTGTTGTGACATCCCAGGACCCCGAGAAGCTGCCCATCCGGATGCTGCACGACCGCGTGCTGGTCTCGCAGGACGGAGAGGACGGCGAACGTCGCTCGTCCGCCGGCATCGTCATCCCCGCCACGGCCGCCATGGGCCGGCGTCTGGCGTGGGCGCGGGTCGTGGCGGTCGGCGCCAATGTGCGCACCGTCGAGGTCGGCGACCGCGTGCTCTACGACCCCGACGACAAGGCCGAGGTCGAGGTGCGCAGCGAGACCTACGTGCTGCTGCGCGAGCGCGACCTGCACGCCGTCGCGTCCGAGCGGATCGGCGACGGGCAGACCGGCCTCTACCTGTAGCCGCCGGACGGCGCCGTCGGCGCTCTACGATCGGTCCTGTGTCCGGAGCGTCCGAGAACCCGTCGCCGCAGCGGCGTGAAGAGGCGCTCGAAGCGCTGGCGCAGCGGTCCAAGGAGAGCGCCGGCACGCGGCTGCGACGGGTGCGGCTCACGGCGCTGCCGATCGTCCAGTCGGCGCTCGGCGCGGCGCTGGCCTGGTGGCTGGCGACCATCCCGCCGATCGACCACGCCCAGCCGTTCTTCGCGCCGATCGCCGCGCTGATCGTCCTCGGCGGCGGGCTGGGACAGCGGCTGCCGCGCGTGCTGGAGCTGGTCGGCGGCGTGGCGGTCGGCGTGCTCGTCGGCGACCTGCTGGTGGCCTGGATCGGCGGCGGCGTCGTCCAGCTCGCCGTCGTCGTCGCGCTGGCGATGATCGCGGCGGTGCTGGTCGGTGGCGGAGCGCTCATCGTCACCCAGGCCGGCGCGTCGGCGGTGCTGGTCGTGGCGCTGGCGCCGGCCGACCCCGGCGGGCTCAACCTCGACCGCTTCGTCGACGCCCTCGTCGGCTGCGGCGTCGGGTTGGCGATCAGCATCCTGCTGCTGCCGCTGAACCCGGTGTCCGCGGCCCGGCGGCAGATCGACCCGCTGCTCACCACCGTCGCCGAGGTGCTGGAGTCCGCCGCTCACGCGCTGGCCGAGCGCGACCGCGCCGCCGCCACCGAGGCGCTGGAGCGCGCCCGCGAGACCCAGGCCGACGTCGACGCGATGCACTCGGCGCTGGAGGGCGCCAACGAGGTGGCCCGAATCGCGCCCGTCCGGTGGCAGAAGCGCGGCCACCTCGCCGCCTACCTCGACGTCGCCACGCCGCTGGACTACATGACCCGCAACACCCGTGTCCTGTGCCGGCACGTCATCAGCCTGCTGCAGCGCGAAGAGCCCGTGCCGCGGGTGCTGCCGCAGTCGCTGCGGGCGCTGGCCGGCGCCGTCCGGTTGCTGCGCATCGACCTCGAACGTGGCGACGAACCCCGCGAGGCCCGCGTGTCCGCCGTCGAGGCCGCGCGCATGGCGACCGAGGCGCTGGACCACACCGGCGGCTTCGCCGGGCAGGTGGTGATCGCCCAGGTGCGGTCGCTCGCGGTCGACGCCCTGCTGTCGACCGGCCTGAGCCGCGACGAGATCCAGGACCTGCTGCCCGGCCTCCCCGAGGGCCCCGTCAGCTACGGCTGACGCTCGCGCGCCGGAGTCGCACCCGTCCGCCGCCCCGTTGATCATGGAGAAATCGGGCTTCCCGCGCGGGCGGAACCCCGATTCCGCCATGATCAACCGAGGGCCGCGGTGCGGAGCCGGACGTAGCGGCGGATGCGCTCGATCGTGCGCTGGGCGTGACGGAGGACGTCGTCGGCGGTGAGGGGGATGACGATCCAGCCGGCGTCGCGCAGTTGCTCGTCGCGGTACCGGTCGCGCTGCCACTGCCGCTGGTCGGTGCGGTGGTGGTCACCGTCGTACTCGATGGCGATCTTCAGATGTGAGTAGGACAGGTCGGGTCGAGCGAGCCAGGTGCCGGTGTGGTCGATGACGTTCACGCCGACCTCGGGACACGGCAGACCGGCATCGACGATGAGCAACCGGACGCGCGTCTCCATGGGTGAGTCGACGCCCGGCCGGATCAGCCGCAGCGCGTCGCGGGCGCGGACGATACCGCGCCGGCGGGTGAGCCCCGCGACCTCGTCGTGCAGGCGTTCCGGAGTGGTCCAGCGCCGTAGCATCGCGTCGCCGAGCGCCACCAGGTCGTCCAGCCGCCACGTCGGCGCCAGGTGGACGAACGTGCGCTCGGGCCGCACGACGGGCAGGCCGTGGACCTCGATGACGGTGGCGTGGTCGAGGCCGAAGTGGCCGTCGGTGCCGGCCAGCCGCGGCACGACGGCGCCGGGCGGCACGATGACGTCGAGGTCGCCGTCGAAGTCCGGCACCGGGAGGTCGCACAGCAGCGCGGCGGTCTCGTGGCTGAACGCGACCTCACCGGGGAGGACCAGTCGCGCCGCC
>NZ_QUAL01000417.1 GCF_003579925.1 Jiangella rhizosphaerae
GCTCGCCCTCACCTATCGCGGAGGCGTCGTGCTCGCCGCCGTCACCATCTGGCTACGCCAATAAGGAGACGCGCCCTAGCCTCGTCGCCGTGCGTACGCGACCCGGCGGACCAGCACCTCGAACGGGCCGCGCCGGCCGGTCCGCCGCATCCAGTCCGCCGCGGCGACCGTGGTCAGCCACGTCGCGGTGGCGAGCAGAGCGGTGCCGGCGACGGTGAGCGTGCCGGAGAGGTCGAGGAGGAACGGCGTGAACGCCGCCGCCCACACGACCGACTGCATGAGGTAGCAGGTCATCGACCGCTGGCCGGTCGCCCGGACGGCCTCCGTGACCCGGCCGGTCCGTCCGGTGAGCCGGGCCGCGACCAGCGTGATCAGCGCCGCGTAGCCGAACCCGCCCAGCACGCCGGACCAGTCGTGCAGCGGCCCGATCAGCTCCAGCGTCCCGGCGCCCGGCACGTCGGTGACGCCGGCCAGCATGAGCGCCGCCGGCTGGGCGCCGAGGACAGCCGCCGCGATGCCCGCGACCGCCGTGACGGCGAGCAGCCGCCGGTGGTCCTCGGGCCGCTCGAGGACTCGCGCCCGCCCGGCCAGCAGCCCGACGAGGAACGGGCAGGCGAAGCCGATCGGGCCGCCCAGCATGACCAGCGGCTGCACGGCGATGCGCTCGGAGAACATGCTCGCCAGGTCCGGTGGCAGCAGCGACGCGTCCGGCGGGTCCGCCGACACCGACAGGGAGTCGGGCGACGGCGCCAGCCCCAGCGCGAAGACCCCGGCGGCGAGCAGCGCCAGCCAGCGGCCGCGCCAGCGCACCACCCACGCTCCGACCAGCAGCAGCATGCCGTACGCGGCCAGGATGTCGCCGACGTAGAGCAGCATCGCGTGCAGGAACCCGACCCCGATCAGCGCCAGGGCGCGCCGCCACAGCAGCCGCCGCACGCCTCGCGGGCCGAGCGCCTCGTTGCGCCGGACGAGGTGCGCGACGCCGTAGCCGAACAGCAGGCCGAACATCGGGAACGCCCGGCCGTCGACGAACGTCGCGATCAGCCAGGTGACCGCGGAGTCCAGCCACGACCCGTCCATCGGGAAGCCGCCGCGCACCACGTTGCCGCGCAGGAAGTAGTGCGAGTTGGCGAGCGCGATGAACAGCAGCATGACGCCGCGGGCGAGGTCGGGGCCGAGCGCACGCTCGGCGGGAGCGGTGGGTCCGGCCGGCCGGACCCGCGGCGTCGTGGCCATGGTGCCGAGCCTCGCGGCCGGCGGCGGCGTCGCGCATCGGACCAAAGTCGAGCGTGCCGTGACCATCGGCTACCGTCGCGCACCGGTATTAGTATCACTGCCATGGTGCGAGTCCCGTTGACCATCTCCGAGCGCGAACGCGGCGAGCGGCTGGGGCGGGCGCTGCGCACCGCCCGGGCCGGGCGCAGCATCGTCGACGTCGCCACGCAGGCGGGCATCTCGCCCGAGACGCTGCGCAAGATCGAGCGCGGCCGCATCCCGACGCCGGCGTTCTTCACCGTCGTGGCGGTCGCCGACGTGCTCGGCCTGTCCCTCGACGACCTGCTGTCCGGCCTGGGCGCCGACGACGCGGCCGACATGGCTACGCTGGGGCGGTGACCCCCGAACAGCTCTCCACCGCGGTACGTGACGTCCTCACCGCCGCCGTCGACGAGGGTGACCTCTCGCTGCCCGACGGCGTTCCGGCCCAGGTGACCGTCGAGCGGCCGCGCAACCGCGACCACGGCGACTACGCCACCAACGTCGCGCTCCAGCTGGCGAAGAAGGCGGGCACGAACCCGCGGGCCCTGGCCGAGCTGCTGGCCGCCCGCCTGCGCGAGGCCGAGGGCGTCGAGGCGGTCGACATCGCCGGTCCGGGCTTCCTCAACATCACCGTCTCGGCAGCCGCGCAGGGCGAGCTGGCCCGCACCGTCGTCGAGGCGGGCGAGTCCTACGGCCGCGGCGACGCGCTGGCCGGCACCACCATGAACGTCGAGTTCATCTCGGCCAACCCGACCGGCCCGCTGCACCTGGGCCACGTGCGCTGGGCCGCCGTCGGCGACGCCCTGGCCCGGGTGCTCGAGGCCGCCGGCGCCGCCGTCACCCGCGAGTTCTACATCAACGACCGCGGCGGCCAGATGGACAAGTTCGGGGCGTCGATCATGGCGCGGGCGCACGGCGAGCCGGTGCCCGAGGACGGCTACCACGGCGAGTACGTCACCGACCTCGCGCAGGCCGTCGTCGAGGAGAACCCCGGCCTCCTGGACCGCCCGCGCGACGAGCAGCTCGTCGTCTTCCGCGACGAGGGCTACCGCCTGCAGCTGGCCGAGCAGCAGGCCCAGCTCGACGAGTTCCGCACCCACTTCGACGTCTGGTACTCCGAGCGCAGCCTGCACGAGAACGGCCGGGTCGAGCACGCGCTCGACGTCCTGCGCGGGCAGGGCCACCTGTTCGAGGCCGACGGCGCGCTGTGGATGCGCACCACCGACTTCGGCGACGACAAGGACCGCGTGCTGCGGCGCAGCAACGGCGAGTACACCTACTTCGCCGCCGACGCCGCCTACTACGTCGACAAGCGCGAGCGCGGCTTCGACGTCTGCGTCTACCTGCTGGGTGCGGACCACCACGGCTACATCGGCCGGCTCAAGGCGCTGGCGGCGTGCGCGGGCGACGACCCCGAGAAGAACATCGAGATCCCGATCGGCCAGCTGGTCAAGATCGTGCAGGACGGCCAGGAGCTGCGGCTGTCCAAGCGGGCCGGCACCATGCTGACGCTCGGCCAGGTGGTCGAGGCGGCCGGCGTCGACGCGCTGCGGTACTCGCTGTGCCGCTACCCGGCCGACTCCCCGCTGACCCTCGACGTCGCGCAGATCACCAAGCAGACCTCCGACAACCCGGTCTTCTACGTCCAGTACGCGCACGCGCGGCTGGCCTCGATCCTGCGCAACGCCGCCGAGCTGGGTGTGGACAAGGGCGAGCTGCGGCCTGAGCTGCTCGACCACGAGCGCGAGTCGCTGCTGCTCGCCGCGCTGGCGGAGTTCCCGCGCCTGGTGGCCACGGCGGCGGAGCTGCGCGAGCCGCACCGCGTCGCGCGGTACCTGGAGGAGACCGCCTCCACCTTTCACAAGTTCTACGACGTCTGCCGGGTCCTGCCCATGGGTGACGAGGACGCCACCGACGTGCACCGTGCGCGGCTGTGGCTGGTCGAGGCCACCAAGGTGGTGCTGGCCAACGGACTGGGCCTGCTGGGCGTCGTCGCACCGGATCGGATGTAACCATGCGCGCACACGAAGCTGGCGCCCTGCACGCGGAGGCCGGTCACCGCGGTCCGTCCTGGCTGCGCGAGCCCGAGGACGTCAACGCGCTCTACCCGGGGCTGTGGGCCTCCGGGGTCGCCCGCGACGACGCCGGCGTCCTGCGGGTCGGCGGCGTGTCGGTGAAGGAGCTGGCGACGGAGTTCGGCACGCCGCTCTACGTCGTCGACGAGGACGACTTCCGGTCGCGGGCGCGGGCGTACCGCGACGCGTTCGGGTCCGTGCTGGACGGTGCGGACGTCTTCTACGCCGGCAAGGCGTTCCTGTCGGTGGCGACGGCCCGGTGGATCGCCGAGGAGGGCCTGAACCTCGACGTCTGCTCCGGCGGCGAGCTGGCCGTCGCGCTGCGCGCCGGGTTCCCGCCCGAGCGCATCGGCCTGCACGGCAACAACAAGTCGGTGGCCGAGCTGGTCCGGGCCCTCGACGCGGGGGTCGGGCGCATCATCGTCGACTCCTTCGAGGAGATCGACCGGCTGGCGACGCTGGCCGCCGCCGGCGGCGTGCGCGCGTCCGTCCTCGTCCGCACGAAGGTCGGCGTCGAGGCGCACACGCACGAGTACATCGCCACGGCGCACGAGGACCAGAAGTTCGGGTTCTCCATCGCCTCCGGCGAGGCGGCCGAGGCGGTCCGGGCGGTCCTGAAGTCGCCGTCGCTGCGGCTGCTCGGGCTGCACTCGCACATCGGGTCGCAGATCTACGACACCGCCGGCTTCGAGGTCGCCGCCCGCCGGGTGTTGCGGCTGCAGGCCGACATCCGCGACGAGCACGGCGTCGAGCCGCCCGAGCTCGACCTCGGCGGCGGCTTCGGCATCGCCTACACCAGCCAGGACGACCCCCAGCCGCCCGCCGTCCTGGCCGCCGGCATGGCCGAGATCGTCGCGCACGAGTGCGCCGGCTACGGTCTGGCCGTCCCGCGCCTGAGCGTCGAGCCGGGCCGCTCCATCGCCGGCCCGTCGACGTTCACGCTCTACGAGGTCGGCACGGTCAAGTCCGTCCCCCTCGACGGCGGCGCCTCGCGCCGGTACGTGGCCGTCGACGGCGGCATGAGCGACAACATCCGCACCGCGCTCTACGACGCCGACTACTCGTGCACCCTGGCCTCACGGGCCTCGTCCGCCGCGCCGGTGCTGTCGCGGGTGGTCGGCAAGCACTGCGAGAGCGGCGACATCGTCGTCAAGGACGAGTTCCTTCCCGGCGACCTCGCCCCCGGCGACCTCGTCGCCGTCCCGGGCACGGGTGCCTACTGCCGCAGCATGGCCAGCACCTACAACCACCAGCCCCGCTCCGCCGTCGTCGCGGTCCGCGACGGCGAGGCCCGGCTCATCATGCGCCGCGAGACCGAGGACGACCTCCTCGCCCTCGACGTCGGCTGAGCGTGATGGGTGAGGGATCTGGGTAGTCAGGACGACCCAGATCCCTCACCCATCCTCGCGTTCTGTCCGCCCACGGCGGACACGGGAGTAGCGTGGCGGCCACCCGGCGTTGACCGTGCATCTTCGAGGTCAGGAGGTGCGCCGTGGCCGACGAGCTCGACGCGTATTCGCAAGTGGTCACCCGGGTCGCGCGCACGCTGCTGCCGTCCGTCGCGAGCCTGGCGGTCCAGGGGGAGCGGCGCGGCCGCACCGGCATCGTCGGGACCGGGTCGGCGGTGGTGTTCACCGGCGACGGGTTCCTGCTGACGAACGCGCACGTCGTGGGCTCTTCGTCGCGAGGGACGGCGGCGTTCGCGGACGGCACCGAGGTCGGCTACACCGTCATCGGGCGGGACCGGCTGTCCGACCTCGCCGTGGTCCGCGCCGACGGCGAGACCCCGCCGCCGGCCGTGCTGGGCGACGCCGACGGCCTCACCGTCGGGCAGCTGGTGGTCGCGGTCGGCAGCCCGCTGGGGCTGTCCGGGTCGGTGACGGCGGGCGTGGTCAGCGCGCTGGGCCGGTCGATGCCGGCGCAGAGCGGCCGCACCGTCCGCATCATCGAGGACGTCATCCAGACCGATGCCGCGCTGAACCCGGGCAACTCCGGCGGCGCGCTGGCCGACGCGAACGCGCGGGTCGTGGGCATCAACACCGCCGTGGCCGGGGTCGGGCTGGGCCTCGCGGTGCCGATCAACGCGACCACGAACCGCATCGTCACCACGCTGCTGCGCGACGGCCGGGTGCGCCGTGCGTTCCTCGGGGTCGCGACGGCCCCCGCGCCGGTCCCGCCGGCCCTGGCCGAGCGGATCGGCCGCTCCAAGGGCGTCCGCATCGTCCACGTGGAGCCGGGCAGCCCGGCCGACGTCGCCGGGCTCCGGCAGGGCGATCTGGTCGTCACGGTCGCGGGCGAGCCGGTCGACGACGCGCAGGCGCTGCAGCGACGGATGTTCGCCGACGCCATCGACCGGCCACTGGCCATCACGACGTTCCGCAATGGCGCCATGGTCGACGTCATCGCCCGGCCGGTCGAGCTGGCCGACCAAGCATGACAACTGTCATCCCCAGGACCGGACGGCGGTGACCTCCGCACGGGCCGCCGCCGTCCGACGCTGGAGGCATGACCGAACGACCCACTGCCCCGCACGCGGTCCGGCTGGCCGGGCTGCGCAAGTCCTACGGCGAGACCGTCGCCGTCGACGGCGTCGACCTCGAGATCGCGCCCGGTGAGATCGTCGCGCTGCTCGGCCCGAACGGCGCCGGGAAGTCCACGACCGTCGAGCTGATCCTCGGCCTGAGCCGGCCCGACGCCGGCACGGTCACCGTCTTCGGCCGCCCCCCGCGCGCGGCCGTCGACGCGGGCATGGTCGGCGCCATGCTGCAGGACGGCGCCATGCTCGAGGACGCCACCGTCGGCGAACTCGTCGCGCTGTTCGCGTCCGTCCACCGGCACCCGCTCGCCGTCGACGAGGTGCTCGAGCGGGCCGGCATCGCCGACCTCGCCGGCCGCCGCGCCACCGAGCTGTCCGGCGGGCAGACCCAGCGGGTCCGGTTCGCCCTGGCGCTGGTCCCGGACCCCGACCTCGTCATCCTCGACGAGCCGACCGTCGCGATGGACGTCGCCACCCGGCGTGAGTTCTGGGCGGCCATGCGCCGGTTCGTCGCCGCCGGCCGCACCGTCCTGTTCGCGACCCACTACCTCGACGAGGCCGACGGGTTCGCCGATCGCATCGTCCTGCTGCGCGACGGGCGCGTCGTCGCCGACGGCACCCCGCGGCACGTGAAGTCGATCGTCGCCGTCCGCACCGTCCGGGCCACCGTGCCGGACCTGTCCGCGGACGTGCTGCACGAGCTGTTCGGGACCGACGGCGTCAGCGTCGACGGCGCCGACGTGCGGATCCGCACCGCCGACGGCGACGGCGTCCTGCGCACGCTGCTCGCCCGCTCGCCGCAGGCGCACGACATCGAGGTGACCGGCGCCGGCCTCGAAGAGGCGTTCCTGTCGATCACGGAGGGGAGTGCCCGATGAACACCACCTTCACGATGCTGGAGATCCGCCGGCTGCTGCGCGACCGCGCCGCGCTGATCCTCACCGCCGGCCTGCCGACCGGACTGTTCCTGCTGTACGACGCGATGTGGGGCGACGACACGGGCGCCACCACGTCGCTGATGGTGATGATGGGCGTGTTCGCCGGCCTGGCCGCGACGATCTCCGCCGGCGGCCGGGTCTCGCTCGAGCGGCACGCCGGCTGGACCCGTCAGCTGCGGCTGTCGCCGTTGCGGCCCCTGTCGTACGCACTGACCAAGAGCGTCGTGGCGCTGGCGCTCGGCATGCTCGCCGGCACGCTGGTGTTCGCCGCCGGGCTGGCGGCCCAGGGCGGTGTCGCCGACCTGCCGGCGATGGCCGAGTCGCTGCTGCTGCTGTGGCTCGGCAGCGTCCCGTTCGCGCTGATCGGCGTGCTGCTCGGGCAGGTCGGCTCGGCGAACTCGGCGCAGCCGCGCGGCATGGTCGTGCTGCTGGGCAGCGCGTTCCTAGGCGGTGTCTTCGTGCCGATCGACCAGCTGCCCGGCGGCATGGAGGCGGTCGCGCAGTGGTATCCGTCGTACTGGGTCAACGCGCTCGCGCAGGCGCCGTTCGGCGAGTCCGTCGACGTCGTGCGGGCGGTGCTGACGCTCGCGGCGTGGACGCTGGTGCTGGCCGCGCTGGTCCGCTGGCGATACGGCCGGGCCGAGCGGTGAGCGCTAGGTTGGCGCCGATGGCGATCGAGGTCCGAGACGACGAGCGGCGGCTGCCGCTGGTCGCCGCCGCGGTGTGGGTGGTCCTCCTGATCCCGACCGCGGCCGGCGTCTACCAGCAGCACTACCCGCTCGGCTGGGCGGTTCTCGGCTACCTGTCGCTGGTGGCGTTCCTCGGCGCGTTCTACCACGTCTTCAGCCGGGCGCGAGCGCACCGGCGGCGCGGCGAGGAGGTGCCGTGCCGGCTGCGGCGCGGCGGCTTCATCGCACTGGCGCTGCTGGCCTCGCTGGTGGTCGGGTTCGCCGGCGAGACCGGCGTGGTCATGTGGTTCGCGCTGAGCCAGATCTCGCTGGTGCTGATGCCCCGGCGCGAGGCGTGGGCCAGCATCGGCAGCATCTGCGTCGCCGTCCTCGTCGTGCCGCAGTCGCTCGGGCTGGACTGGCAGATCAACGTTTGGTTCCTCGTCGCGATCCTCGGGTCGTCGTGGGCCACCGACGCGATCTTCCGGCTCCGCGACACCAACGGGCGGCTGCTGCGGGCGCAGGAGCAGATCGCCTCGATGGCGGTCGAGCAGGAACGGCTGCGCTTCGCCCGCGATCTGCACGACGTCGTCGGCCACAGCCTCACCGCCGCGACGGTGAAGGCGCAGCTGGCCCGCCGCATGGTCGGCGCCGACGACGACCGCGCGCGCGGCGAGCTGCGCGAGGTCGAGGAGCTGCTGCGCGAGGCGCTCAAGGACGTGCGCGGCACGGTCGCGGGCTACCGCGACGTCACGCTGACCTCGGAGCTGGTGCGCGCCGCCACGGTGCTCGAGGCGGCCGGCATCGCGGCGGAGCTGCCCGGCGCCGTCGACCACGTCCCCGCCGGACGGCGCGAGCTCTTCGGCTGGGTGCTGCGCGAGGCCGTCACCAACGTCGTCCGGCACAGTCACGCGCGGCATGTCCGCGTCACCGTCACGGCCGGCGGCATCGAGGTCTGGAACGACGGCGCCGGCGGCGGCCCGCCGGGGGAGCCGTCGTCGTCCGGGTTGGTGGGGCTGCGTGAACGGGTCGAGGCGGCCGGCGGCACGTTGCAGGCCGGCCCGGACGGGGCGGGCGGCTGGACCACGGCCGCGATGATGGTGCCGTGATCCGGTTGCTGCTCGCCGACGACCAGGCGCTGGTCCGCGGCGCGATGGCCGCGCTGCTGTCGCTGGAGTCCGACCTCGAGGTCGTCGCCGAGGTCTCTCGCGGGGACGAGGTGGTCGCGGCCGCGCTGGAGCACCGCCCTGACGTCGCGCTGCTGGACGTGGAGATGCCCGGCCTCGACGGCATCGCGGCGACGGCCGTGCTGCGCGAACAGCTGCCGTCGTGCCGCGTGCTCATCGTGACGACGTTCGGCCGGCCCGGCTACCTGCGCCGGGCGATCGAGGCCGGGGCCGGCGGCTTCGTCGTCAAGGACAGCCCGTCCGAGCAGCTGGCCGACGCGATCCGCCGCATCCACGCGGGCCTGCGCGTCGTCGACCCTGCACTGGCGGTCGAGTCGCTGGCCGCCGGCCCGTCGCCGCTCACCGCGCGGGAGGCCGACGTGCTGCGCGCGTCGCGCGACGGCTCCAGCGTCGCCGACGTCGCGGGGCGTCTCTACCTGTCGGAGGGGACGGTGCGGAACTATCTGTCCAGCGCCATCGGGAAGACCGGCACGCGCAACCGGGTCGAGGCCCTGCGGGTGGCCGAGCGCAACGGATGGCTGTGAACGGAGGCTCCGACCCACGCCGTCCGCCCGCCGCCCCGGTGGCGAGACGGACGACGCGGGCCGGAGCCCCGCCCCCCTGCCCGTCAAGACACGGTCGCCGGCCCGTTATGACGCCGATCACGCGATTCGCGATGTGACCTACATCACAAGAGCGTGTCAGGTCGGTGACGAGCCTCGGGCGACTTCGATTCCGGCGGCCGTCCTCAAGAGCGTCAGCCGGCTTCTGGCCGCCTCTCGGTGCGCAGAGGACGGTTCTCGCTATTGAGGTCGCCTCGGTCGGCTGCCACCCACTTCACGACCCGCCCGGCCACTGCGAACCCGCGAACGACAACAGCGGACGGTCAGGTGGTGCGCAGGCGGCGGCGGGCCAGCCAGGCGTAGGCGGCGCCCAGCAGTGCCAGTGCGAGCAGCGCGCCCAGCCACGCCACGGCGTTGTGGCTCCACAGCGCGTCGTCGGGCGCGTTGGGGACCAGTTCGGTGACGTTCACGGTGGACGCGGCCGCCGCGTAGCCCCAGCGCGACGGCACCAGCCAGGACAGCTGCGACACGACCGCCTGCCCGGTCACCTCGATCAGCCCGCCGCACAGCACCAGCTGCGCCATGATCGCCACGACCAGCGGTGGCATCGTCTGCTCGGGCGTCGCGACGAGTGCCGAGATCAGCAGCCCGAGCAGCGCCGACACGATCGCCGTCGCCGTCAGCGCCACCCCCACCTCGACGTTGCCGGCGCCGACCAGCACGCCGTCCTCGGGGCCGGCCCGGAACCAGTAGACCAGCCGCAGCAGGATCAGCGTCTGCACCACCACGACCCCGCAGAACACCGCGATCTTCGCCGCCAGGTAGGCGTCCGGCATCAGGCCGGCGGCGCGCTCGTGCCGGAAGATGCGCCGTTCGGCGACGAGGTCGCGGACGGTCGCGGCCATGCCCATGAACGCCGCCCCGACGACGAGGACGACCAGCAGCCGCATCGCCTCGGTACTGCGGGGGTCCGCCGGCCGACCGAGCCCGGTCTCGTCCGGGATGGCGAAGGTCAGCAGGGCGAGGACCATCGGCAGCGCCAGCAGGAAGCCGGCGTAGCCGCGGTCGGCCCAGATGAGGCGGAGCTGACGGCGGATCAGCACCCACGCCTGCTGCCGGCGCCGACGCTGGTCGATGGCCTGCGGACCGACGATCTCCGGCGTTTGGCCGGCCGCGCGCGGGCCCGCGGCCGTTCCCAGGCGGGCCAGGCGGCGCGCGTTGGCGGCGGGGTCGCCGGCGTCGGGGCGGCCGTAGCCGCTGAGGCGGTCCAGCCAGGTGAGCGGGTTCAGCCGGTGCAGCCACTCGCGCAGTCCGGGCCCCGCGGCGGCCGGGGGAGGTGGCGGCGGCGTGGCGGCGTTGAGCCGCTCGAAGATGTCGGCCCAGTCACCGGTCCCGAAGTGCGCCGCGATGCCGTCCGGCGGGCCGAAGTACTCCACGCGGCCGCCCGGCAGCATGATGAGGACGTCGTCGCACAGGTCCAGGTGGGCGAGGTCGTGCGTGGTGACGATGACCTGCCGGCCGCCGTCGGCCAGCTCGCGCAGCCCGGCCATGATCTGCCGGACCAGCGCGGGGTCCAGCCCGGCGGTGGGTTCGTCCAGGATCAGCAGCGACGGACGGGTGAGCAGCTCGAACGCGATCGCCAGCCGGCGCTGCTGGCCGCCGGACATCCGCCGCACCGGGATGTCGGCGTGCTCGGACAGCGACAGTTCGGCCAGCACGTCGTCGACGCGCCGGCGCCGCTCGGCCGCCGTGGTGTCCTGCGACAGCCGCAGCTCCGCCGCGTACTGCAGCGCCTTGCGGGCGGTGAGCTGGGCATGCGCGATGGTGTGCTGCGGCACCACGCCGATGCGGCCGTGCACCTCCTCCTGCTGCCGGTGTGGGTCGATGCCCTGGTAGCGCACGGAACCCCGCGACGGTTCCAGCTCGCCGCTGATCAGCCGCAGCAGCGTCGACTTGCCCGAACCCGATGGCCCGATGAGGGCGACCAGTCGCGGCCCGGCGACGTCGAGGGAGACGCCCGACGTGAGCACCTTGCCGCCGGGCAGCGCGTAGTGCACGTCGGTGACGTCCAGCCCGCCACTGGACGGCGAGTCCGGAACCGGCAGCACACCGTCGGCGGTGACGACGTAGCGGACCTTGCCGAACGTCACGATGTCGCCCTCGCGCAGCTGGGCGGTCTCGACGTCGGCTCCGCGGACGAACGTCTGATGATGCTTGTCGAGGTCCTCGAGGAACCAGCCGCCGTCGTTGGGCGTGAGCCGCGCGTGGTAGCGGGCGGTCAGCAGGTCGTCGATGACGATGTCGTTGTCGGGCGCGCGGCCCACCCGGATCGTCCCCGGCGGCCGCGGCGGCGCGCCGTCCGGACCGGTCGCCAGCGACACCACGGTCCCGGACGGACCGCCCAGCGCCAGGTCGACCGCGCCGTCGACGGGCACCTCGTCGATCTGGACGCCGTCGCGCCAGGTGCCGCCGGAGCTGCCTTCGTCGCGGACGACCCACCCGGCGTCGTACGACGCGACGAGGTGCCGGCGTGACACCCTGGACTCGGGTACGACGACGTTCGCGGCGGCCGACCGGCCGATCCGGACCTCACCGGCCGACGGCGGGAAATGCTGCGTCACCCCGCCGACGGTGACCCGCAGCACGCTCACGCGCGGAATGATACGGGCAAGAGCTCATGAGGACCCGGCGGTCACGGTGGTCGGCGAGGCGAGCGTCGTCAGGCTGTCCACCCCTGGCGGCCCTCACCGCCACGGGGCGTAGGTCTTCCGGTCGTCCCGCGTATGGTGAGACGGATGTCTCGCATCATGGATGCAGCACGCGAGATCGTCCGGGCCTCGCGGACACTGGTGCCCGTGGAGTCGACCAGGGTGAAGGGGGAGTGATGGCCAGCCTGCGCGTGGCACTGCTCGGATGCGGTGTGGTGGGCACGGAGGTCGCCCGCCTCCTGCACGAGCACGGCGACGACCTCGCCGCCCGGGCCGGCGCCCGGCTGGAGCTCGCCGGCATCGCCGTCCGCCGGGTCGGCCGCGACCGCTCCATCACGGGGGTCGACCCGAGCCTGTTCACCACCGATGCCCGCGCGCTGGTCGAGCGCGACGACGTCGATCTCGTCGTCGAGGTCATCGGCGGCATCGAGCCCGCCCGCGGGCTGCTGCTGGGCGCCATGGAGCGCGGCGCGTCGGTCGTGACGGCGAACAAGGCGCTGCTCGCCGAGGACGGCGTCACGCTGCACACCGCGGCGGAGAAGCACGGCGTCGACCTCTACTACGAGGCCGCCGTCGCCGGCGCCATCCCGCTGCTGCGGCCGCTGCGCGAGTCGCTGGCCGGCGACCGCATCAAGCGCGTGCTCGGCATCGTCAACGGCACCACCAACTACATCCTCGACCGCATGGACAGCGAGGGCAGCAGCTTCGCCGAGGCGCTGGAGGAGGCGCAGTCGCTCGGGTACGCCGAGGCCGACCCCACCGCCGACATCGAGGGCTTCGACGCCGCCGCGAAGGCCGCGATCCTCGCCGGCATCGCCTTCCACTCGCCCGTGGTCGCCGCCGACGTGCACCGCGAGGGCATCGCCGACGTCACCTCCGCCGACGTCGCGTCGGCCAAGGCGATGAACGCCGTCGTCAAGCTGCTGGCCATCTGCGAGCTGTCGCCCGACGGTCAGGGCGTCGGGGTCCGCGTCCACCCGGCGATGCTGCCGCGCACCCACCCGCTGGCCAGCGTCCGCGGCGCCTACAACGCCGTGTTCGTCGAGGCCGAGGCTGCCGGCCGGCTGATGTTCTACGGCCCCGGCGCCGGCGGCGTGCCGACCGCGAGCGCCGTGCTCGGCGACCTCGTCACCGCCGCCCGCAACCGCATCGGCGACGCCGTCGGGCCGCGCGGCTCCTGGTACGCCGACCGCCCGGTGCGTCCGATGGGCGCGACGGTCACCCGCTACCACATCAGCCTCGACGTCGACGACCGCCCGGGCGTCCTCGCCGCCGTCGCCGCGGTGTTCGCCGAGCACGACGTGTCCATCGAGACCGTCCGGCAGCGCTCCG
Source organism: Jiangella rhizosphaerae (assembly GCF_003579925.1). GTDB lineage: Bacteria > Actinomycetota > Actinomycetes > Jiangellales > Jiangellaceae > Jiangella > Jiangella rhizosphaerae. Next base: position 13,244 of record NZ_QUAL01000417.1, read on the forward strand.
AGGGCCCCGACGACGCCGAGCTCGTCGTGGTCACGCACCAGGCCACCGACGACGCACTGGCCGCGACTGTCGACGGGCTCACGCGACTCGATACCGTTCGTGCTGTCCTGTCGGTGATGCGGGTGGAAGGCGAGTGACCATGGCTGTCGTGACCCAGTCTCGGCTGTGGCGCGGGGTGATCGAGGAATATCGCGACCGGCTGCCGGTCACCGCGGCCACGCCGGTGGTGACGCTGCGCGAGGGCGGGACCCCGCTGGTCCCGGCGCCGTGGCTGTCCGAGCAGACCTCCTGCGAGGTGTACCTCAAGGTCGAGGGCGTCAACCCGACCGGCTCGTTCAAGGACCGCGGCATGACGGTGGCCATCTCGAAGGCCGCCGAGGAGGGCGCCGAGGCCGTCGTCTGCGCGTCCACCGGCAACACCAGCGCGTCTGCCGCCGCGTACGCCGTCCGCGCCGGCATGCGCCCGGTCGTGCTGCTGCCCGACGGCAAGATCAGCGGGCCCAAGCTGGCCCAGGCCGTGGTGCACGGCGGTGTCATCGCGTCGGTGCAGGGCAACTTCGACGACTGCCTGCGGCTGGCCCGCGAGCTGGCCGAGACCTACCCCGTCGCGCTGGTCAACTCGGTGAACCCGTACCGGCTGGCGGGGCAGAAGACCGCCGCGTTCGAGGTGGTCGACGACCTCGGCGACGCACCCGACCTGCACGTGCTGCCCGTGGGCAACGCCGGCAACATCTCCGCGTACTGGCTCGGCTACAGCGAATACGCGGCCGACGGCCCGGCGAAGCGGCGCCCGCGCATGTGGGGCTTCCAGGCCGCCGGCGCCGCGCCGTTCGTGCACGGCGGCCCGGTGTCCGCGCCCGAGACGGTGGCCAGCGCCATCCGCATCGGCAACCCGGCGTCGTGGGACCTCGCCATCGCCGCGCGCGACGACTCCGGCGGCCTCATCGACGCCGTCACCGACGAGCAGATCCTCGCCGCGCAGCAGGAGCTGTCCGGCCGCGAGGGGCTCTTCGTCGAGCCGGCGTCCGCGGCCGGGGTGGCCGGGCTGCTGCACTACAGCCGCACGGGCCGCCTCGACGCCGGGCAGCGCATCGTCGTCACCGTCACGGGGCACGGCCTCAAGGACGTCGACACCGCCAGCGCCTACTACGGCGAGATCCGTCCCTACGTGGTCCCGGCCGAGGCCGGCGCCGCCGCCAAGGCCCTGGGCCTGGCGTGAGCACGGCCACCGTCCGCGTCCGCACCCCGGCCACCAGCGCCAACCTCGGCCCGGGGTTCGACGCGCTCGGCCTCGCGCTGTCGCTGCACGACGAGGTCGAGGTGACGGCGGAGTTCGGCGGCCCCGCCACTCCGGTCGAGGTGACGGTCGACGGCGAGGGCGCGGGGTCGGTGCCGCTGGACGAGCGCCACCTCGTGGTGCGGTCGCTGCGCACCGCGTTCGCCGAGCTCGGCGAGCAGCCGTCCGCGCTGCGGCTGAGCTGCCGCAACGCGCTGCCGCACGGCCGCGGGCTGGGATCGTCGGCGGCCGCCATCGTCGCCGGCGTGGTCGCGGCGCGCGCGCTGACCGGCCTGACGGCGCACGACGACGCGCTCGCGGCCGCCGACCGCATCGAGGGTCATCCGGACAACGTCGCCGCCTGCCTGCTCGGCGGGCTCACGGTCGCGTGGCGCGACGACGCCGGCGCCGCCCGCGCCACCCGCGTCGACGTCCACCCCGACGTCGCGCCCGTCGTGTGCGTCCCGTCCTTCGAGGTGTCGACCGAGAAGGCCCGCGGGCTGCTGCCTGACACCGTCCCCCACGCCGACGCCGCCGCCAACGCCGGCCGCGCGGCACTGCTCGTGCACGCGCTGGCACGGCGGCCCGACCTCCTGCTCGACGCCACCGCGGACCGCCTGCACCAGCACTACCGCGAACCCGCGATGCCTGAGACGTTCGCCCTGGTCACGGCCTTGCGCGCCGAAGGGCTCGCGGCCGTCGTGTCCGGCGCCGGCCCGACGGTGCTGGTGCTCGCGACGGGCGACCAGACCGGCCGCGTCCGGGCCCTCGCCGGCGGGTGGGACGTCCGCGCATTGCAAGTGGACACGCGGGGTGCCGTTGTGGAGTACGCCACGGCGTGAGCGGTGCGGACGGGGGTGGGTCAAACGGCCGACGACGTGCTACTCTCGCTGTGCACCGACGTTCTGCTGGTCGGTTTCCCATGGTGGTGACGTTCGTCGCCGAAGGCCATGGTCTTCGCTATCTCCCCGGGGTTCGCTCGTGCGGGCCTCACGGAGGGGCGGCCCATCAGTTGGCGTAGTGCCTTTCCCCGGGAGCCACCCGGGGTGTTCGACGCATCGGCTTGTCTGAACCGATGCCGGTCCAGGGAAGGACCCTGAGTGACTAATACCGAGATCCCCGGCGTCACTGGGACGCCGGACGTTCAGGCGTCGTCCACGGACGCCACCGCGGCGAAGCGCCCCGCGCGCCGCCGCGCAGCCGGCCTCGAGGGCATGGTCCTGGCTGAGCTCCAGCAGCTCGCCGCCGGCCTCGGGCTGAAGGGCACCGGCCGCATGCGCAAGGGCGAGCTGGTCGAGGCCATCAAGGCGGCTCAGTCCGGCGGCTCGGCGCCGGCCGCCGCTGACACCCTCCCGGTCGAGTCCGCGGCGCCCGCCGCCCCGGCCGCCACCGACGAGGCCGCCGCGCCGGCG
>NZ_QUAL01000418.1 GCF_003579925.1 Jiangella rhizosphaerae
CCAGCTGACCGCGTACGGCCGGCGGTCCGCGACCGGCGCCGCGACGACGACGGGGTACGGCGCCGCGGCGGACGGGTCGCGCGGCGGCGGCCCGCCGGCCCAGGGACCGAGCGGGCCGGACACGACGAGGACGGCTCCGGGCTGCACGCGCCCAGCCTGCCGTACGCTCGTGCCTCGTGAGTGCCTGGGATGAGCTGCGCCGCCACATCGTCGAGAAGGCCGTCGTGCACGGCCGGGTCGTCCTGTCGTCGGGCAAGGAGGCCGACTACTACGTCGACCTGCGCCGCATCACGCTCGACGGCGCCGCCGCGCCGCTGGTCGGGCAGGTGATGCGCGACCTCACCGCCGACCTGACGTTCGACGCCGTCGGCGGGCTCACCCTCGGCGCCGACCCCGTCGCGACGTCGATGCTGCACGCCGCCCACGCCGCCGGGCAGTCGCTGGACGCGTTCGTCGTCCGCAAGGACGCCAAGCAGCACGGCCTGCGCCGGCGCATCGAGGGCCCCGACGTCACCGGCCGCCGCGTGCTCGCCGTCGAGGACACCTCCACCACCGGCGGCAGCGTCCTGACCGCCGTCGAGGCGCTGCGCGAGGCCGGCGCCGAGGTCGTCGCCGTCGCCGTCATCGTCGACCGCGACACCGGCTCGCGGGAGCGCATCGAAGCGGCCGGGCTGGAGTACCTGGCCGCCTACTCGCAGGCCGACCTCGGTCTCTAGGGCGTCGCCGGCCGCGGCGGATACCAGAGGCCGTCGCGCAGCTCGCGGTCGCCCAGCGGTTCGTCCAACTGGACAGTGACCGTGGTCTCCGGGTTGCCGACGCAGGTGAAGAACTCGCCCTCCGGCGGTGCGACCCGCAGCGTGATATCGACGGCGTCCTCGTGGTACTCGACGATCGGTTCGGCCAGCCGGTCGTCGGCGGGCTGGCCGCTGGAGCAGCCGATCTCGGACGCCAGGATCGTCACCGAGGTCGCCTCGGGCGGAGGTTGCTCACCGGGCAGCCGCCAGTCCACCGGGTTCAGGCCGTCGGCGAAGAACCGTTGCGGCTCGCAGCCTCCGCCTCCGCTGTAGAACGTCCAGGTGCCGTCTGCCTCCCGGCTGTAGATCGCCGTCGACAGGCCGCCCTCGGCCATGTTGTGCGCCTCTGGAGTGTCCTTCAGCCAGATCAGCAGGTAGGCAAGGGAACCGACCTGGTCGACCAGCGTCCACCTCTCGATCAGGCGTGCGGCGATGGGCGGTCGCGCCGTGGTGCGGACGGCGACGCCGAGGTCGCTGTTCGGATCGAGCAGCGGCCGTTCGGTGAGCACCGCGGGATCGAACGCCGGCCACCCTGGATTGCAGGTGATCAGCTCGGTCGCCGGCGGAGTGTCCGCCGGCTGGGGCTCGGCGTCGCCGGCGACGGGGACCAGGCCGCGTCCGGCCAGCCCGGCCAGCGCACCGATCGCCAGCACGGCCACGGCTCCCGCCAGCCGGCGTCGTCGGCGCCGGGCGGTGCCGACGCGGACCACGGAGTCGGCGAGGTCGTCGCCGCCCGGAGCGGCTGCGGCCCGGTCGTGCAGCGTGGCCCGCAGCGCGGTCTCGAGGTCGTGGTCAGACACGGGTCCACTCCTTCCGCAGCGTGGCCAGGGCCCGGGACGCGTTGGACCGGACCGTCGAGGGCGTGCTGCCCAGCAGTTCGGCGATGCGGGCGTCGTCGAGGTCTTCGTAGAACCGCAGCACCAGCACCGCCCGCTGCACCCGCGGCAGCCCGGCGAGCGCGGCCCACATGACCGACCGCTCGGCCTGCGTGTCGCTGTGGTCGTGCTGCGCCGGTGCGGGCAGGTCGGCCGGCGCAGTGGGCGCCTCGGCCGAGCTGCGCCGCCGCTTGCCGTCGAGGTAGGTGTTGACGACCATGCGGCGCACGTAGGCGTCGGGCTGGTCGGCCCGGCTCACGCGCCGCCACTGCCGGAACGCCCGCAGCAACGCCGTCTGGACGACGTCCTCGGCGAGGTGCGCGTCGCCGGTCAGCAGGTAGGCGAGACGCAGCAGCGGCTGCCGCCGGGTGACCACGTACTCGTGGAAGTCCACGCCCATGACTCTCAGACGTACCGGCCCGGCCGATCCGCTGCATCGTCCGTCCGGCGGGAATCTCCCGCACCCGCCCACGCGGTCGCCGGCCGGTCGGTACATTTGCCGCCGTTCCCCTGCGTGACAACACGCATACCCTTCTGTCAAGGAATCAGACGAACCATGCGAAAGCTCGGAATTTCTGCGCTCGTGGCCGCCACCCTGTTCCTCGCCGCGTGCGGGGGTGACGACGAGTCCGGCGACGACGCGACCGCCTCCAGCGAGGAGACCGCCGCCGCCGAGGAGACCCCGGCTGACGACGCCACCGACGACGCCGCCGCCGAGGAGGGCGGGGAGTCCGGCGCCACCGACCTGCAGGCCGCGCTGCTGACGGCTGAGGACCTGCCCGAGGGCGCGACGGTGTCCGCGTTCGACGTCGCCCAGCTGAGCAGCGCCGGCGAGAGCATGGCGCAGCTGCTCGAGGGCGTCACGTACGAGCCGGCCGACTGCCAGGCCTACGACAGCAACCCGCTGCAGAAGGACGGCGCCGAGGCGGCCGGCATGACGGCGACCTCCGGCACCGACGTGCTGGTCAACGCCGTCTACACCAACGCCAGCGCCGACGACGTCGCCAGTGTGCAGGAGTACTACGACCGCTGCGGCGAGATCACCATCAGCGGCGAGGCCGCCGGGCAGTCGCTCGACATGACGGTCCGCACCACCACCGTCGAGGCGCCGGAGGTCGACGCCGACGAGGTCCTCGCGGTCGAGACCGTCACCGAGTCCGCCGCCATGCCGTCCGTGCCGACCCGGGTCATCTACATGATCGACGGCGACCGCGGCGTCTACGTGGCCGGCAACCCGGAGTCGACGACGTTCGACCTGAACGCACTGGCCGCCGCCGCCCTGGAGAAGCTCAAGGCGCAGGGCTGACGCACCCCGTTCCACGCCGGGCCGCCCGTCGTGTGGGCGGCCCGGCGCCGGGTTACGGTGAGTTCCGTGAGCGACCAGGCGGCCCCCACGGCGGAGCCCGCGGCGGACCAGCCGAGCGACCAGCCGGGCGTCGGTCCGTGGCCGGGTCCCTGGCCCGACGACCCGCGGTACGACCCCGAGCTGCTCGAGCACGGCGACCGCCGCAACGTCGTCGACGCCTACCGCTACTGGAGCAACGAGGCCATCGTCGCCGACCTCGACCGGCGCCGGCACCCGTTCCACGTCGCCATCGAGAACTGGCAGCACGACTTCAACATCGGCTCGGTCGTCCGGACGGCGAACGCGTTCCTCGCCGCCGAGGTGCACATCGTCGGGCGGCGCCGCTGGAACCGCCGCGGAGCGATGGTCACCGACCGCTACCAGCACATCCGGCACCACACCGACCTCGCCGCGCTCGCCGCCTGGGCCAAGGACGAGGGCCTGCCGGTGCTCGGCATCGACAACCTCCCGGGATCGGTCCCGCTGGAGACCTACGACCTGCCGCGCGCCTGCATCCTGCTGTTCGGCCAGGAGGGACCCGGCTTGTCCGAGGCCGCGCGCGAGCACGTCACCGCCGTCCTGTCGATCGCGCAGTTCGGCTCCACCCGTTCCATCAACGCCGGCGCCGCGGCGGCCATCGCCATGCACGCCTGGATTCGCCGGCACGTCGTCCCCGGAGGTGCCGATGGCTGACCGTGTGCTGGTGATCGGGGCGGACGCCGCCGGAATGAGCGCGGCGTCGCAGGCGCTGCGGACGGCGAAGGCGGCCGGCCGCGACCTCGACGTCATCGCCGTCGACCGCGGGCACTGGACGTCCTACTCCGCGTGCGGCATCCCGTACTGGATCGGCGGCGACGTCGCCTCACCCGGCGCGCTGGTGGCCCGCACGCCCGAGGAGCACCGCGCCAACGGCATCGACGTCCGCCTGCTCACCGAGGCGGTGGCCATCGACACCGAGGCCGGCTGGGTCGAGGTCGTCGACCACGCGGCGGGACGGCGCGACCGGTTCGGCTATGACCAGCTGGTGATCGCCACCGGCGCGGCGCCGCTGCGGCCCGACGTCCCCGGTGCCGACGCCGCGGGCATCTACGGCGTGCAGACGCTCGACGACGGCGGCGCGGTCATCGCCCACCTCGGCGGCGACGTGCGCCGCGCGGTCGTCGTCGGCGCCGGGTACATCGGCCTGGAGATGGCCGAGGCGCTGGTCCGCCGCGGCCTCTCGGTCACCGTCGTCGACCGCGCCCCGGAACCGATGAACACGCTCGACCCCGACCTCGGCACCCAGGTGCACGCCGCCATGGAACGCATGGGCATGGACGTCGTCACCTCCGCGGCGGTGACGGCGTTCGAGACCGGCCCCGGCGGGGTCACGGCCGTCGTCACCGACGCCGGGACGTTCCCGGCCGACATCGTCGTGCTCGGAACCGGCGTGCGGCCGGCCACCGACCTCGCCCGGGCCGCCGGGCTGCCGCTGGGCCCGTCCGGCGGGCTGCGCACCGACGACACGCAGCGGGTGGCCGACGGCGTCTGGGCGGCCGGCGACTGCGTCGAGACGTGGGACCGCGTGCGCCGCGACTGGGTGCACGTCCCGCTGGGGACGCACGCGAACAAGCAGGGCCGGGTGCTGGGGACGAACCTCGGCGGCGGCGCGGCCCGGTTCCCCGGCATCGTGGGCACCGCGCTGACGAAGGTCTGCGACCTCGAACTGGCCCGCACCGGGCTGACCGAGGGCGACGCCGTCGAGGCCGGGCTCGACCACGTCGCCGTCACCATCGAGTCGACCACGCGGTCCGGCTACCTGCCGGGCGCCGAGCCGATCACCGTCAAGATGGTCGCGGAGCGCCCCACCGGCCGGCTGCTCGGCGCCCAGATCGTCGGCCGCGACGACTCCGCGAAGCGCATCGACGTGTGCGCCATGGCACTGTGGACCGAGCTGACGGTCGGCGAGCTGGCGATGACCGACCTCGCCTACGCGCCGCCGTTCTCGTCGGTGTGGGACCCGGTCCAGATCGCCGCCCGCAAGGCCGCCGACCGGCTCTGACCCGCGACCCTGAGACCAGCCTCAGGGTCGGCCCGTGCCCGCGGCTCGGGGAGGGTCGTGCTGGGGGACGACGTCGCGTGTCGTACCAGCGCCCGACGCGCGACGACGCACCTCGGCGGTAGCGTCGGTCCGTGCCTGTCATCCAGACCGAGGAACTGACGAAGCGGTTCCCGTCGACCACCGCGCTCGACCAGCTCACCATCGAGGTCGAGCCGGGCGTCGTCGGCCTGGTCGGCGCCAACGGCGCGGGCAAGTCGACGCTGATCAAGATCCTGCTCGGGCTGTCCTCGGCGACGTCGGGACGGGCCAGCGTCTTCGGCCTCGACGTCACCGCGGAGGGCCCGCGCATCCGCGAGCGGGTCGGCTACATGCCCGAGCACGACTGCCTCCCGGCCGACGTGTCCGCCACCGAGTTCGTCGTGCACATGGCCCGCATGTCCGGGCTGCCGGCCGACGCCGCCCGCGAGCGCACCGCCGACACCCTGCGCCACGTCGGCCTGTACGAAGAGCGGTACCGCCCCATCGGCGGCTACTCCACCGGCATGAAGCAACGGGTCAAGCTGGCGCAGGCGCTCGTGCACGACCCCGAGATCGTCATGCTCGACGAGCCCACCAACGGCCTCGACCCGGTCGGGCGCGACGAGATGCTGGCCCTCATCCGGCGCATCTGGTCCGAGTTCGGCATCACCGTGCTGGTGACGTCGCACCTGCTCGGCGAGCTGGAGCGCATCTCCGACCACGTCGTGGTCATCGACGGCGGCCGGCTGCTGCGGTCGTCGTCGACGTCGGAGTTCACCCGCACCAGCCAGACCCTGGCGGTGGAGGTGTCCGCCGAGGCCGACGCCGTCGGCGAGGCGCTGGCGGCGGCCGGGCTGACGGTGAAGCGGGAGGGCCGCCTGCTGGTGCTGCCGCTCGACGATGACGAGGTCTACGACCTGGTGCGCGACGCCGTCGCCGCCCAGGGCGTCGGGCTGATCCGGCTGGAACAGGGCCGCCACCACATCTCCGAGATCTTCGGCGAGGACCAGGGAGGAGCGGCCCGATGACGGACTCTCCGGCCGGCGTCATCCACGACATCGGCTACCGCAAGTACGACGGCCCCCGGCTGGGCCGCGGCCGGGTCACGCGGGCGCTGTACGCGCACAGCCTGCGTGGCGCCTACGGCCTGGGCCGCTCGGCCCGCGCGAAGGTGCTGCCGATGCTGCTGCTCGGCGTCATGTGCATTCCGGCGTTCGTCATCGCGGTCATCGCCAACGTCGCGTCCGGCGTCACCACCGAACTGGTGCTGCCGTACTCGCGCTACGTCGTCGTCACTCAGGGCATCCTGACCATCTTCGTGGCCGCCCAGGCGCCCGCGTCGCTCTCGCGCGACCTGCGGTTCAAGACCGTCCCGCTGTACTTCTCCCGGCCGCTGGAGCGCTCCGACTACGTGCTGGCGAAGTTCGGCGCGCTGACGACGGCGTTGTTCCTGCTGATCGCGGCGCCGCTGCTGATCATGTACATCGGCGCGCTGCTGGCCGAGCTCCCGGCGGGCCGTGAGACCGGCGACCTGCTGCTGGCGCTGCTCGGCGCGGTGATCTTCTCCGCCGTGTTCGCCGGCGTCGGTCTGGTCATCGCCTCGCTGACCGCCCGGCGCGGGTTCGGCGTCGCGGCCATCATCACCGTCTTCGCGCTGAGCTTCGCCGCGGTCAGCGCCCTGCAGGGCATCATCCGCTACGAGGTCGACGACCCGACGCTGGCCGGCTGGCTGGGGCTGCTGTCGCCGATCACGCTGGCCGACGGCTTCCAGACCTGGGTGCTCGACGCGTCGTCCTCCGCCGTCGCACCCCCGCCGGGCGCGACGGGCGGCGTGGTGTTCGTGCTGGTGACGTTCGCCGTCATCGGCGCCTGCTGGGCCCTGCTCAACCTGCGCTACCGGAAGGTCGCCGTCTCATGAGCCCCTCGGTCCTGTCCGTCGACACCGTCTCGCGCTGGTTCGGCAACGTCGTCGCCGTCAACGACGTCACCATGACCATCGGGCCGGGCATCACCGGCCTGCTCGGCCCGAACGGCGCCGGCAAGTCGACGCTGATCGGCATGCTGGCCGGGTTCCTGGCGCCGTCGGCCGGGACGGTCACGCTCGACGGCGTCACCGTCTGGAAGAACCCCGAGGTCTACCGCACCATCGGGCTGGTGCCCGAGCGCGAGGCCGCCTACGACTTCCTCACGGGCTGGCAGTTCGTGCTGGCCAACGCGGAGCTGCACGGCCTGGCCGACCCCGGCGCCGCCGCCAAGCGCGCGCTGGCCACCGTCGAGATGGAGTTCGCCCAGGGCCGCAGGGTCGGCGAGTACTCCAAGGGCATGAGGCAGCGGGTCAAGATGGCCTCCGCGCTGGTGCACGACCCCGGCGTGCTGCTGCTGGACGAGCCGTTCAACGGCATGGACCCCCGGCAGCGGCTGCACCTCATGGACCTGCTGCGGCAGATGGGCGCCGAGGGTCGCACGGTGCTGTTCAGCTCGCACATCCTCGAAGAGGTCGAGCAACTGGCCCAGCACATCGAGGTCATGGTGGCCGGCCGGCACGCCGCGTCCGGCGACTTCCGCGAGATCCGCCGGCTGATGACCGACCGGCCGCACCAGTACGTCATCCGCTCCTCCGACGACCGCGGGCTCGCTGCCGCGCTGATCGCCGACGGCTCCACCGCCGCCGTGCACCTGGACGGCGCGACCGGCGTGCTGAGCGTCGAGGCGGTGTCGTTCCTGCGGTTCACCGAGCTGCTGCCACGCGTCGCGCGCGACGCCGGCATCCGGCTCTTCGAGGTCTCGCCCACCGACGAGTCGCTCGAGAGCGTCTTCTCCTACCTGGTGAAGAGTTAGGGGTACACCGACATGAACGCGACCGTTGTCCGGCTGACCTACCGGGCGCTGCTCGGGGGCCGGCGGGCCTGGCTGTTGTTGCTGATGTCCGTGCTGCTGCTCGCCATGGCCGTGCTGCTGCGCGTCACCGTGGGGGTCGACCACCAGGTGACCGCCGACTTCCTCGGCGCGGTCGCGGTGGCGGCGCTGGTGCCGCTGTTCGGGCTGATCGTCGGCACCGGCGTCATCGGCCCCGAGATCGACGACGGCTCCATCGTCTACCTGCTGTCCAAGCCGATCTCGCGGCCGAGGATCATCCTGAGCAAGTTCGCCGTCGCCGCCGTCGGGACCGTGCTGTTCGCCGCCGTGCCGACGTTCGTCGCCGGCCTGGTGATGTCCGGGACGGCCGGGCGCATCGCGCTCGGCTTCGGCGCCGCCGCGCTGGTGGCGTCGGTGGCCTACAGCGCGATCTTCCTGCTGCTGTCCGTGGTCACCCGCCACGCGGTCGTGTACGGGCTGGCCTACGCGCTGATCTGGGAGGGGCTGCTCGGCTCGTTCGTCCCCGGCGCGCGGACCCTGAGCGTGCAGCAGTGGTCGTTGTCGCTCACCGAGGCGATCAGCACCCGCGACCTGGTGTCGTCGGACGTGCGGCTCGCGGTGGCCGGCGTGCTGCTGGCGGTCGTCATCGTCGGCGCCACCTGGTACGCCGGCCAGCGGCTGCGGGTGCTCTCGCTGGCCGGCGAGGAGTGATCTCCAGCATCGCTCACGCGTCCTGACGTCCGGCGCGCTGCCGGATCAGCTCCTCGACGGCGCTCGGGAGCGTCGTCTCGAAGTCGATCAGCTTCGCCCACGTCGGCGTCACGACGATCCGCACCATGCTGTCGTAGAGCGCGCGCACCTGGGCCTCCCACTCGACGCGCTGCTCCGGCGTCATCTCGTAGCTGCCGTTCATCTGCAGGTACTCCTCCGGGATGCCCTCGACGACGTCCAGCTCGGCCCGGCCGCGCAGCAGCAGGATCTTCGGCGGGTGCACCTCGGTGTCGATCGTCAGGGCCACCGCGGGGTTGCGGCGCAGGGCCGCGAGCTTCGGCGCGTTCGTCGCCGTGCACATGACGATCTCGGTGCCGTTCCAGACGAACGCGATCGGGACGGCGCGCGGCGTGCCGTCCGCGGCGACGTAGGCCAGCCGCGTCACGTCGCGAGCCAGCAGCTCCTGGCTGTAGGGGTGGTTCAGGATCTCGGTGATCTCGTGCTGCCGCATCGTGGGCCTCTCCTTCGTCGTCGGTGGCCCTTCGCGGCCACTCACGACCCGGGGACGGAGCCGGTGCGGGATTCTCGACATCGACGGAGCGGGCGAAGCGTTGTCGGTGACAGCTGTTAGCGTCCGAACACGTGTTCCCGGCGCGATTCGGTCCGATCTGGAGGTCGACATGGATGCAGGTGAGGCCCTCACGCAGCTCCAGGTGCAGCAGTGGCTGGACCAAGAGGACGCGTGGATGCGCGACACGGTCCGCCGGCACGGCTGGGCGGTGCAGTATGTCCTGGGTGACGCGTGCTCCGGACCGTCCGGCTGCGCCTGCGGCGGGTCGCCCGGCGCTGATCCGCCGTTCGCTTATACCGTGGGCCTGTACGGCTTCGGCCACCCGGAGCTGCTGGTCTACGGGCTCGGCCAGCATGCCGCGTACGCGCTGCTCAACGAGCTGGGCGAGCGAGTGCGCCGGGGTGAGCGCCTCGACCCTGACCGTCCCCTCGCCGTCGGGGATGCGGCGTTCCAGGTGCGGTTCGTCCCGTTCCGTGACGACGGCGACCTGCCGGTGTTGATCTCGGCGCAGCGGTTCTACGAGGCGACCCAAGATCGACCGGTGCCGGCGTTGCGGGTCATCTGGGACGGCTGACTGTCAGCCGCCATCGAGAATGACGGCGTGACGACATCGGGCGTGCGGACGAGAGCGTGACGATCGCGCCGGGGCGTGGTCGTCAGGATGTCGGCGTCGTTGTCACGATGTCGGTGGCTGCTGCCTCGGCACGCCGCCGATCGGGACATCCGCGGTGACTCGTCCGTGCTATCTCGATGCTCATCCAGGATCGACCACCTGATGCTGTGGTCGATCCTGGATGAACACACTGAAAGGTCCGGCGGCGGCTAACACACGCGCCGGCCAGTGCCGCCCGGCATGTCGACACCAGTGCCAACAGATGGCATCAGCGTCTACACCCTGCGGGCGTGGCCGCACTCTGGCGCTGACAACGCCTCCCGACGCCCCGCCCTCCCACCACGTCGCCGAATCATCCTCAGGTCCGCGGTCCATGACGTTGTCAGTGGCAGCTGTTAGGGTTCGAACTCCTGTTCCCCTTGAGGTCCCCGGAGGTCCACCATGGCGTTGGGCGCCTGCACGCCCCTTCAACAGCAACAGTGGCAGGACCAGGAGGACGCGTGGATGCGCGACACCGTCCGCCGGCACGGCTGGGCGGTCCAGTACGCCGCGGGTGCCCCGCCGTTCGCCTACACGGTCGGGCTGTACGGCCTCGGCCACGCGGAGCTGCTGGTCTACGGGCTCGACCTGCAGGCCAGTGCCTGGGTGCTGAACCAGCTCGGCGACAAGATCCGCGACGGCGAGCGGTTCGGCCCGGGGCGGCCCCTGCGGCTGGCCGGCTGGGCGCACCGGCTGCAGCTGTTCCCGTTCCACGACGGCGACGACCCGCCGGTGCTGGGGTCGGCGCAGCGCTTCTACGGGCGCGATGCCGCCGACCCGGTGCCCGCCCTCCAGCTCATCTGGGACGACGCCGCCGGGCGGTTCCCGTGGGAGGACGGGTACGAGCTGCCGGCCGGGCTGCAGCCCGCACCGCGTCCGCACTCGCCTCGCTGAGGCGAGCAAGCCTCGGCGGCACGTGCCGTCACGTCACGTGCCGCCGGGCTGAATGCGCCGGTGCCGTCCCCGTGTCAGCCGTGGGCGGCCTCGGCGGGGGGCTTGCCGGCGCGGGATTCGTCGCTGTGGTGGCGGCGCCAGCGACCCAGCCGGCTGTGCCGGCCGTCGTCCGCCACGGTGTCGTCGGTGGAGCCGGCGACCGGCGTGGCCGCGGTCGCCGGGTAACCGGCGACGTCGCGGTCGTCGTCCACCTCCTGGGTGGCCACCTTCTGGCGCAGGTACCTGATCTCCGTCCGCCGGGCGCGTGCGGCACGCAGGCCGCCGGCCAGCGCTGCCACGGCCGCCAGCACGACGAGCATGGTGACGGCGCCGGCGATGAACACGCCCCACACCGGGATCTCGGCGTCCAGGCCGAACTCTTCGAGCATCACCTGACCGGTCCCGTCCGTCGCGATCACGTAGATGGCGGCGCCGGCGACCACGAATAACAACAATGCGAGCACGATCAACATGGCTTCCGACCTCCTCCGGGGGTCTGCACTCGCCACATACCCGCCCGACCGCGGGTCAAACGGGCGGTCAGGGCCGCAACAGCTGCGCCGGCCCGGCGACGACGCGGTGTGCGCCGCCGTCGAGAAGGGTCTGCCGCGAGGCGCCCGTGCTGATCCCGATCACCAGGCCGACCCTCGCGTCCAGCGCCGACCGCAGGCCCGGCACGGTGTCCTCCAGCGCGACGGCGTCGGAGGGCGCGACGCCGAGGGCGTCGGCGCCGGCCAGGTAGGGCGCCGGGTCGGGCTTGCCGGTGGGCGTCGCCTCCGCGGTGACCAGCGCGGCGAAGTGCTCGCGGACGCCCAGCACGTCGCCCACCGCATGGTCGGCCCAGGCCCGTCCGGCCGAGGTCACCAGCGCGACGAGGATGCCGGCCGCGTCGAGGCGCCTGATCAGCTCGGCCGCTCCGGGAATCGGCCGCAGCGGGTGGGCGTCGTGGTCGAGATGGGCCAGGACACCCTCGACCAGCGTGGTGGTGTCTTCGCCGGCCCACGGCCCGGGGAGCTGCGCGAACACCTCGGCGCCGCGACGTCCGGCGAACTCGCGGAGGACCTCAGGGTCGAGGTCCCAGCCGCGGGCCATGAAGTAGGAACGGTAGGCGGCCTGGTTGGCCGGCTCGCTGTCGACGAGGGTGCCGTCGAGGTCGAGCAGCGCGGCCCGCCGGCCGGCGAACGCCGGGTCGAGCCCGGCGCTCACCGGGCCCACGTGAACAGCGCGTCGCCCGCGTCGACCGGGCCGGCCGGGCGCTGCCCGGTGAGGTCGCCGGCCGTGGCCTCGAGGGCGATCACCGGCACCACCGGCGACCGGCCGCTGGTCTCGACGGCGGCGGGGTCCCAGGTGACGACGGCGTCGCCGGCGGCCACCTCGTCGCCCTCCGTGACGTGCAGCTCGAATCCCTCGCCGGCCAGCTGGACGGTGTCGATGCCGAGGTGGGTGAGCACGCCGGCGCCGTCGTCGGTCTGGACGACGAACGCGTGAGGATGCAGCTTGACCAGCCGGCCCGCCACCGGCGCGACCGCCGTCACCGGGCCGGTTCGGACGGGGTCGACCGCCAGCCCGGGGCCGACCAGCGCCTGGGCGAACACCGGGTCAGGCACCTCGGCCAGCTCGATGATCCGCCCGGGCACGGGGGACAGCACGTCGAGCTGGGTCACATCAGATCCTCGATGTCGGTGGCGATGGTGTCCGCCTCGGGCCCGACGACGACCTGCACGACCTGGCCGGACGAGATGACGCCGAACGCACCGGCGGCCTTCAGCGCCTTCTCGTCGACCTTGGACGAGTCGTGTACCTCGGTGCGCAGCCGCGTGGCGCACGGCTCGATCTCGACGATGTTGTCGGCGCCGCCCAGCGCCGCCAGGATCTGCTCGGCCTTGTCCATGTGTCCCTCCGATTGACGTGTGAGAGCGGCCGGCTCAGTTGCCGGCCGGGTCGGTCTGGGTGACCTTCGAGAGCCCGCGGGGCGCGTCCGGGTCGAGGCCGAGCTTGCGCGCCAGCGCCTCGACCGTCAACTGGGCGGGCACGACGAGCGCCAGCGGCGCCACCAGCTCGGGCAGCGCCGGCCCCGGCACGCAGACGTCGACGGCGCCGGCGAAACCGGTGTCGCCGCCGATGCCGATCGTCGCGGCGGCGCCGCGGCGGCGCAGGTCGTGCGCCAGCTCCGTCAACCCCGACACCATCGGGCCGTCGCCCGCGGACACCAGCAGCGCCACGTGCTCGGCGTCGACGACGGCGATCGGCCCGTGCCGCAGGTCGGCGTAGGACAGTCCGCGCACCGGGCGCAGGCAGGTCTCCTCCAGCTTCAGCGCCGCCTCCAGCGCCGTGCCGAACGTCACCCCACGCCCGCTGACCAGCGTCTCCGGCGTGGACGCCAGCCGCTCGGCCGCCTCGTCGACGCCTTCGCGCCGCTCGATCAGCCGCTGGACCTCGCCCGGGACGCGGTCGAGCTCGGCGTCGAGGGTGCCCGGCTTGGCGGCGAGCGCGTCGGCCAGCACCGCCATCGCCGCCAGCTGGGTGGTGTACGACTTCGTCGCGGGCACCGCGAGCTCGGTGCCGGCCCGCGTGACCAGCGCGAGGTCGGCGGCGCCGGCGAGCGCGCTGCCGCCGTCGTTGGTGACGGCGATGGTGCGCGCCCCGTGAGCGGCGGCCCACGCCTGCGTCTCGACGATCTCCGCGGTCTCGCCCGACTGCGACACCGACACGACGACGGCCTCGGAGAGGTCGAGGTCGGCGTGGTAGTGCGTCGCGACGCTCGGCGCGGCCAGCCCACCCGGCACGCCGGCGTGCACCTCGAGCAGGTAGCGGCCGTAGATCGCGGCGTTGTCCGACGACCCGCGGGCGACGAACAGCACCACCCGGCGGCCCTCGGTGAGCGCCTTGAGCTCCGGTCGCAGCGGCAGCAGCGCCTCGAGCGTGCGGGCGAGCGCCTCGGGCTGCTCGGCGATCTCACGGGCCATGATGGTCTGGGTCACGGGGCGGTTCTCCTGTCGGTGGGTCGGTGACGGGGGACGGGCTCAGGTGGCGGCGCCGGGCGCCGACGTCCGCCGGCGCGGCACGACCGGCGGGTTCGGCCGGGCGACCGGCACCCACAGTGTGTACCGGTCCGAGCGGAATGCCGAGCGGCTGTACTCGATGGCGGAGTCGCCGGTGAACGCGCGCCGCGAGATCCGCAGCACCGGCTTGCCCGGCTTGATCTTCAGCAGCTTGGCCTCCTCGTGGTCGGCCTCGCCGGCGTCGATGGTGTCCTCGCCCCAGTCGGGGATCAGCCCGCGGGCGTCCAGCTCGACGTACACGCTGGCCGGGATGCCGTCGTCGAGGAAGCCGGGCAGCCGGTCGGCGGGCAGCCAGGTGTGCTCGACGGCCATCGGCTCGTCGTCGGCGTAGCGCAGCCGGTGCAGGTGGATGAGCTCGTGGCCGGGCGCCACCTTGAGCGCGTCGGCGATGTCCGGCTCGGCCCGGACCAGGCCCGACGTCAGCACCTTGACGCCGGCCGTCATGCCACGGCGGGTCATCTCCTCGGTGAACGAGGCCAGTCGCACCTGCAGGTCGACCTTGGGCGGCGCGACGAACGTGCCGCGGCCCTGGACCCGCTCGAGCACGCCCTCGACGACCAGCGCGTCGACGGCCTGCCGCACCGTCATCCGGGACACGCCGAACCGCTCGCACAGCATGCGCTCCGACGGGACCGGGTCACCGGGACGCAGCTCGCTGACGACGAGGCTGCGCAGGTAGTCGCGCACCTGGAGGTATTTGAGCGTCGATCGGCGCAAGGACAGCACGGGACTCGCATCGGGTCGGGGCCGTCGGAAACCGGCCGGCCGGTCGATTCGGGCTGCGCACCCCTTGACAAGCGTGGTGCGCAGCCACATTGTATGGGCCACTGGTCAAGTCATCTAGACCAGTTCCTACCAGTGTCCGAGATGTCCGGAAAGAGGGTCTCCGTGAACGTGGTCGACGGACCGGTGCCCAAACACCGGCAGCTGAGAGAGATCCTGCTCGCCATGATCGAGGGCGAGCTGGTGCCCGACGCACCAGTCCCCTCCGAGCGAGAGCTGGTGGCCCGCTTCAAGGTCAGCCGGGCCACCGTACGCGAGGCCGTCGGCAGGCTGGTCGCCGAGGGCCGGCTCTACCGCGTCCGTGGCAAGGGCACGTTCGTCGCGGCGGCCAGCATCGAGTCGCAGATGCACCTGTCCTCGTTCACCGAGGACATGCGCCGTCGAGGGCACAAACCGTCGACCGTGGTGCTGGGCGCCGACGAGACCGCGGCGCCGCCGCCGGCTCGCGCCGCGCTCGGCCTGGACGTCACCGACCGCGCCTACCGGATCGAGCGGCTGCGCTCGGCCGACGGCGCACCGATGGCGCACGAGGTGTCCTGGCTGCCGGCCGCGCCGCTGCCCGGGCTGCTCGAGCGCGACCTCACCAGTTCCGTCTACTCGATCCTGGCGCACGACTACGGCCGCGTCCTCGACTCCGCCGCCCAGACGGTGTGGGCCGAGGGCGCCGACCCGCTGCGGGCCCGGCTGCTGCGGGTCCCGCCGGCCGCGCCGCTGCTGGTCTTCCGCAAGACCTCCTACGCCGCCGGGCGGCCGATGGAGCACGTCACCTCGTGGTACCGCGCCGACCGGTACCAGGTGCACATGACGCTGGAACGCACTCCGCACACGGGCTCCGGCCCGGGTCATCACCTGTAGAGGAGAACGCACGTGGACCGTCAGATCGTCATGACCGCGAGAGGGGAGCAGGAATGAGCGCGGCGACCGCCGCCGCGACCGGGAAGCGCGGCTTCCCCGGTCTCGCGGTACTGCAGCGCATCGGCCGCAGCCTCATGCTGCCGATCGCCGTCCTCCCGGCCGCGGCCCTGCTGCTGCGGCTGGGCTCGAACGACATGCTCGGCGGCGAGCCGGGCACCGTCGCACCCGGGATGCCGGCCGGCCTGGCCCAGTACGACGGGCTGCACTGGCTGCAGCCGGTGTCGGAGGTCGTGGGCGCGGCGGGCGCGGGCATCTTCAACAACCTGCCGCTGATCTTCGCGCTCGGTGTCGCCATCGGGTTCGCCCGCAAGGCCGACGGCTCGACGGCGCTGGCCGCGGTGGTCGGCTACCTGGTCTACGACAGCGTCTCCGACGCGATGTCGCCGCACGTGCTCGGCCGGGCGGCCGAGGGCGAGACGCAGGAGCTGATCAACTTCGGTGTGCTCGGCGGCATCATCATGGGTCTCACGGCCGCCCTGCTGTGGCAGCGGTTCTACCGCATCAAGCTGCCTCCGTACCTGGCGTTCTTCGGCGGGCGCCGGTTCGTGCCGATCATCACCGCGGGCGTGGCGGTGCTCATCGCCGTCGGCATGAGCTTCCTGTACAAGCCGTTCGACGCGGGTCTGACGAACCTCGGCGAGTGGGTCACCGAGAACGACGTGCTGGGTGGCGGGCTGTACGGCTTCTTCAACCGGCTGCTCATCCCGCTCGGCCTGCACCACATCCTCAACTCGTTCCCGTGGTTCCAGCTGGGCGAGTACACGACGCCGGCCGGCGACGTCGTCCAGGGCGACATCTTCCGGTTCCTCAACGGCGACCCGACCGCCGGCGCGTTCATGACCGGGTTCTTCCCGATCATGATGTTCGCGCTGCCCGCCGCCGCGCTGGCGATCTGGCAGACGGCGAAGCCGGCTCAGAAGAAGATCGTCGGCGGCATCATGCTCGGCGCCGCGCTGACGTCGTTCCTCACCGGCGTCACCGAGCCGCTGGAGTTCTCGTTCCTGTTCGTCGCGTTCCCGCTGTACTTCATCCACGCGGTGCTGACCGGGACGGCGCTGGCGCTGACCAACGCGCTGGACATCCGCGACGGCTTCGGGTTCTCGGCGGGGTTCATCGACTACGCGATCAACTTCCGCATCGCCGAGAAGCCGCTCTGGCTGATCGTGATCGGCCTGGGCTACGCGGTCGTCTACTACTTCCTGTTCCGCTGGGTGATCATCAAGTGGAACCTGCGGACGCCGGGCCGCGAGGAGGAGGCCGAGGCGGTGCAGGCCTCGCTCGGCGAGGAGGCCGCGGAGATCGTCGGCGAGGAGCAGAAGGTCCCGGCCGGCGCGCCTGGACCGGCCGCGGCGGACCGCCCGGCGGCGACGCCGCCGTCCACCACGCCGCCACCGGCGCCCGAGCCGCCG
>NZ_QUAL01000421.1 GCF_003579925.1 Jiangella rhizosphaerae
CGGGGCGCCCGACGTCGACGCCGCGCTCCGGCTGGCCCGGCGCCGCGGGTGGGCAGCGGCCGCCGCAGCCGCCGTCGTCGCCGCGATCCCGACGCGCGGAGCCCGCCGATGACCGCCGTCATGGTGCAGGGCTGCACCAGCTGGGCGGGGAAGAGCCTGCTCACGACCGCGTTGTGCCGCTGGTACGCCCGGCAGGGCCTGAACGTCGCGCCGTTCAAGGCGCAGAACATGTCCAACAACGCCCGGGTCGTCGACGGCGGCGAGATCGGCGTCGCGCAGTGGCTGCAGGCGCGGGCCGCGGGCGTCGAACCCGAGGTGCGCATGAACCCGGTTCTGCTGAAGCCGGAGTCCGGGACCAGCCAGGTCGTCCGGCTGGGCCGCGTGGACGCCGAGCTGTCCCGGCGGCCGTGGCGCGACCGCAGCGAGGCCCTCTGGCCGACCGTCGAGACCGCGCTGGCCGAGCTGCTGGACACGTACGACGTCGTGGTCATCGAAGGGGCCGGCAGCCCGGCGGAGATCAACCTCGCCGCCAACGACATCGTCAACATGCGGGTCGCCGAACGGGCCGCGGCGCCGGTGCTGCTCGCCGTCGACATCGACCGCGGCGGCGCGTTCGCCCACCTCTACGGCACCTGGGCGCTGCTGCCGCCGCACCACCAGCGGCGCATCCGCGGCTTCGTCCTCAACCGGTTCCGTGGTGACGTGTCGCTGCTGCCGCCCGGCCCGGAGCAGTTGGAGCGGCTGACCGGCGTGCCGACCGTGGGCGTCGTCCCGATGATCCGGCACGACCTCCCCGACGAGGACGGCGCGGCGCTGCGGGCTCCGGTCCGGAGTGGGCTGCCGCCGGTCGCGATCGTCCGCTACCCCTCGGCGTCCAACCTCGACGAGTACGCGCTGCTCGAGCAGGTCGCCGAAGTGCGCTGGGCGACCCAGCCGTGGCACCTCGACGGTGCGGCGACGGTGATCCTGCCCGGCTCGAAGCACGTCGCGTCGGACCTGGCGTGGCTGCGTGCGTCGGGCCTCGACGACGCGGTGCTGGCGGCCGCCGGACGGCCGGGGGTGCGGGTGCTGGGCGTGTGCGGCGGCATGCAGCTGCTCGGGCGGCGGCTGGAGGACCCGTTCGGGGTCGACGGCGCCGGTGACGGGCTCGGCCTGCTGCCGCTGACCACAACATTCGAGCGCGACAAGCTGGTCCGGCGGCGGTCGCTGACGCTGCCCGCGTTCGGCGCGCCGTGGACGGCGCTGAGCGGGCTGCCGGTCGAGGGCTACGAGATCCGGCAGGGCCGCACGGCCGACTCCGCCGGGTCGGACGCCCTCGTCGTGTCCGACGGGAACGTCGCCGGGTGGTACCTGCACGGGCTGTTCGAGGACGCCGCGGTGCTCGAGGCGCTGTTCGGCGCTCGGCCGTCGCGCACCCTCGATGCGACGATCGAGCGGCTCGCCGACGTGGTGGAGGAGCACCTCGACACGCGGCTGCTGCGATCCCTGGCGGGGTCGTCGTGATCGCGGCGCTGCGGGCGGCGGTGGGGTTCCTGACGCGGATCCCGGTCGGCTCGGCGCCGTTCGCCGGTCCCGCGCTGGACCGGGCCGGTGCGTGGTTCCCGCTGGTCGGGGCCTTGGTCGGCGGGGCGGGGCTGGCCGTGTGGTGGGCGACGGACGCGCTGCTCGGGCCGCTGCCGGCCGCCGTGGCGGCGGTGCTGGCGACCGTGGTCGTCACCGGTGCGCTGCACGAGGACGGGCTGGCCGACACCATGGACGGGCTCTGGGGCGGCGCGACCCGGGAACGACGCCTGGAGATCATGCGCGACAGCCGGCTCGGTACCTACGGCGCGCTCGCGCTGGCAGGCGACCTGCTGCTGCGGGTGACGCTGCTGGCGTCGGCCGGAGCGGGGTCGTCCGGGCTCGCCGACGTCGCCCGCGTCCTGCTCGCCGGGCACGTCGCCGGGCGGGCGGCGCCGCTGGTGCTGGCGGCGTCGTTGCCGCCGGCCCGGGCGGACGGCCAGGGCCGCCGGCTCGGCAGGCTCGGGGTGGTGGACTCGACGGTCGCGGCGGCGACCGTACTGGTCGTGACCATGCTGGTGGCCGGCTGGTGGGCACCGGTGGTGCTCGCGGCGGCGGCCGTGCCGGTGCTCGGACTGCGCCGGGCGGCCCGGCGGCGCATCGGCGGGGTCACCGGTGACGTGCTCGGCGCGTCGGTCGCACTCACGAATATCGCGGTCGCGATCGCCGTCGCGGCCCTGGCCGCCCAGGGAGAGGACCTGCTGTGACGCCGTCGCCCACCACACCCGACCCCCGTCCCGCCGTGACCCCAGCCACAGTCGATCATGGAGAAATCGGGGTTCCCGGGCCTCCGGAAGCCGGATTTCTCCATGATCAACGGAGGTCTGGGACGGCGGGTGGGCGGCTGACGCTGGTGCTGGGCGGGCAGAAGTCGGGCAAGTCGGGGCTCGCGGCGCGCCGGGCCGAGGCGAGCGGCCGTCCGGTGGTCGTCGTCGCGCCGGCCGTCGTCCGCGACGACGAGTTCAAGGCGCGGGTCGAGCGGCATCGCGCGGACCGTCCGGCGCACTGGCGGACGCTGGAGACGTTCGACCTGGCCGCCGCGGTCACCGACGCCGGCGCCGGGTCGTTCGTGCTGGTCGACGCGCTGGACACCTGGCTGGCCGAGACGCTGGAGTCGGCCGGCGTGTTCGTCGGCGACGAGGTGCCCGACCCCGCTCTGCGGGCACGCGCCGAGGACGGCGTGGTGGCGGCGCTGCGGGCGTTCACCGCTGCCGTCGCCGCGCTGGACGTCGACGTGCTGGCGATCGCGGGGCAGCCGGGGCTCGGCGTGCACGCCGGCGGTCCCGGCGCCCGTCTGTACGTCGACGTGCACGGGCGAGCCGTCCAGGCGCTGTCGGCGGTGGCGGACGAGGTGCTGCTCGTCGTCGGCGGCCGCGTGGTCCGGCTGGAGCCCGACGCGCCGCCCGAGCCGGTCCCGCCGGCACCGGTGGCCGATCCGCTGCTGCGCGAGCACGGCGACACCCAGGTGCCGCCCGGCGCCGTCGACCTCGCCGTCAACGTGCAGCCGGGTCCGCCGCCGTGGCTGGCGGACCGGCTGGCGGCGGCCGTGCGCGATCTCGCCGCCTATCCGGACGACCGCGCCGCACGAGCCGCGGCGGCCGCCCGCCACGGCCGTCTGGCCGAGGAGTGCCTGGTCGTCGACGGCGCGGCGGAGGCGTTCTGGCTGCTGGCCCAGGTGCTGCGGCCGCGGCTGGCCGCCTGCGTGCACCCGTCGTTCACCGAACCCGAGGCGGCGCTGCGGGCGGCCGGCGTCCCCGTCGTCCGCGTCCTGCGCGACGAGGCCGCGGGCTGGCGGCTGGACCCGTCCGCCGTCCCCTCCGCCGCCGACCTGGTCGTGCTCGGGCGGCCGGACAACCCGACCGGCGTGCTCGATCCGGTCGAGACGGTGGCGGCGCTGGCCCGGCCCGGCCGGACGGTCGTCGTCGACGAGGCGTTCACCGAGTTCCTGGACGACGCCGACGGCCTGGCCGGCCGCCGCGACCTGCCCGGCATGGTCGCCGTCCGGAGCCTGACCAAGCTGTGGGGGCTGGCCGGCCTGCGGATCGGCTACGTCGTCGGCCCACCGGACCTCATCGGCCGGCTCGCGGCCGGCCGCCAGCCGTGGAGCGTCAACAGCCTGGCGCTGACCGCGGTCGAGGCGCTGACCGCGCCGGTCGCCGAGGACGAGCGGCGGGCCCGCGCCGGCGCCGTCGCGGACCTGCGGACCGAGCTGGTCGCCGGGCTGCGCTCCGTCGGCGGCCTGGAGGTGTGGGACGCCCACGCCAACTTCGTGCTGGTCCGCTCAGGCCGGCCCGGCCTGCGCGACCGGCTGCTCGAGCAGGGCCTCGCCGCCCGCCGGGCCGACACCTTCCCGGGGCTGGACGACCGCGCCGTGCGGGTGGCCGTCCGCGACCGGGCGACGAACGAGCGGCTGGTCGCCGCGCTACGCATCATCGAGGAAGGGGGGTCGGTGTGATGCCGACGGTGGAGGAGCTGGTCGAGTCGGTCGTCGCCGTCGACGGAGCGGCCCACGAACGGGCGCTCGAACGGCACGCCGGGCTGGCCAAGCCGCCGGGCAGCCTCGGGCGGCTGGAGGACCTCGGCGCCCGGTTGGCCGCCATCAGCGGCCACTGCCCGCCGCCGGTCCCGTCGTCGCCGGCGGTGGTCGTCGCCGCGGCCGATCACGGCGTACACGCCCAGGGCGTGTCGGACTGGCCGCAGGAGGTGACCGCGGCGATGGTCGCGACCGTGGCGTCCGGTGGTGCGGCGGTGAACGCGATCGCCCGGACCGTCGGCGCTCGGGTCGTGGTGGTCGACGTGGGGACGCTGCGGCTCGGCCCGGTGCCCGACGGCGTCCGCGACGAACGGGTGCGCAGCGCGACCCGCGACCTGGCCGTCGAGCCGGCGATGACGGTCGAGGAGTGCCGGACGGCGATCGGCGCGGGCGCCCGGGTGGCGGCGGAGCTGATCGAGGGTGGCACCGACCTTCTGGTGACCGGCGAGGTCGGCATCGGCAACACGACGGCGTCGGCCGCCCTCTTCGCGGCGTTCACCGGCGCGGACCCGGCCGACGTGACGGGCAAGGGCGCCAACCTCGACCACGGGCGGACCCCGCACAAGGTCGAGGTCGTGCGGGCGGCGCTGGCGCGGCACGCCGCCGACGCCGCTGCCGGGGCGCGGGGACCGCTGGCGACGCTGGCCTCGCTGGGCGGCCTCGAGCACGCGGCGCTGGTCGGCGTCATGCTGGCCGGGGCCGCCGCGCGGATCCCCGTCGTCGTCGACGGCGTCGTCACCGGGTCGGCCGCGCTGGCCGCCGTCGCGCTCTGCCCCGACCTCGCCGGCTACCTGGTCGCCGGGCATACGTCGGCAGAGCCGGGCGGGCGGACGCTGCCCGACCGGCTCGGCGAACCGGCCCTGCTGGACCTGCGGATGCGGCTCGGTGAGGGCACCGGCGCGCTGCTGGCGGTCCCGCTGGTGCAGGCCGCGGCGCGGGTGCTCGCCGACATGGCCACCCTGGCCGACGTCACGAAGGACGCCGGCCAGGGCGGGTCGCCCAAGGTTTTCGGCGGCGGCTAGTTCTGGCTGCCGTCGAGGGTGCCCTGGCTGCTGTTGCCGGCGGCCGAGGCGGGCGCGGCCTTCTTCGCGGGCGCCTTCTTGGCCGTGGTCTTCTTCGCCGGAGCGCTCTTCTTGGCCGGCGCCGCCGTCTTGGACGCCGGCTTGTCGCCGCCCGTGCCGTCGGAGCTCGCGCCGTCGCTCTTGGCCTCGGTGCCCGCGTCGGACGTCGCCGCCGTGGCCGACCCGCTCGGGGTGGACTGCTCGGCCGGCTTGTCCTTGTCCTCCGGCGCCGGAGCGGGAGCCCACGGCCCCGTGGAGGGGTCGTAGGTGGTCCACTGGTCGGACTGGCCGCGCCGGCGCACCACCGCGGCCACCGCGGCGCCCGCGGCGGCGAAGCCGCCCAGCACCGTGACGATGCGGCGGCGCCGCTTCCTCTTGCGCTGCTTCTCGGCCTTCTCCGCGAGCGCGGCGGTGCGCTCGGACAGCTCGTGTGCGCGCTCGGAGAACTTGTCCGCCGCGACAGCCAGCGAGTCGGCGACCCGCGGGACGACGTCGTGCAGCAGCGTGTCCTTCGCCTGGTTCGCGGCCGGGCCCACCTTGTCGCGGGCCGCCTGCACCTTCGGGCCCACCTTGTCGACGGCCGACTCGACCACCGGCGTCAGCCGCTCGCGCGCGGAGTCGACCACCGGTGTCGCGGCCTCGCGGGCGCGCCGGCCGGCCTCGCGTGCGGCCTGGCGGGCCTGTTCCGCAGCCTCCTGCGTGCGCACCTTCGCGTCCTCGGTGCGGCTGGTCCGCCGGATGCTGAATAGCCTGCTCACGTTGGGCCTCCCTTGTCGGATCGCGTGCAGGGCCCCTGTTTCTGGAGTCTCCCCCCGATCTTGCCTTACCGACGACCGTATGCCGACTTACGCCACGGCGTGCGAGGATGGAGCAAATCGAGGACATCGAACAGCGAAGGGCTTACCCGTGGCCGACGAGCTTCATGCCACCCTGCACACCAACCGCGGCGACATCACCGTGGCGCTCCTGCCCCACCACGCCCCGAAGACGGTGCGCAACTTCGTCGAGCTCGCCAAGGGCGAGCGCGAGTGGGTCAACCCCGAGACCGGCGAGAAGACCACCGACAAGCTGTACGACGGCACCGTCTTCCACCGCGTCATCTCGGGCTTCATGATCCAGGGCGGCGACCCGCTCGGCAACGGCCGTGGCGGCCCGGGCTACGACTTCGCCGACGAGTTCCACCCCGAGCTGGCGTTCAACAAGCCGTACCTGCTGGCCATGGCCAACGCCGGCCCGAACACCAACGGCTCGCAGTTCTTCATCACCGTCGGCCCGACGCCGCACCTCAACCGCCGTCACACCATCTTCGGCGAGGTGGCCGACCAGAGCAGCCGCGACGTCGTCGACGCCATCGCCGCCACGCCCACCGACCGTACCGACCGGCCGCTCGAGCCCGTCGTCATCGAGTCGGTGACCATCACCGGCGGCTGAGTACCGAGAGTCGGCGTCCCCCATGACCGGAAGTGCCGGCGGTCCGGCCGGGCCGCCCCCCAGCGGCGACTCGGCCGCACCGCCGACCTGCTACCGCCACCCCGACCGCGAGACGTACATCCGCTGCTCGCGGTGTGAGCGGCCGATCTGCCCCGAGTGCATGATCGCCGCGCCGGTGGGCTACCAGTGCCCGCAGTGCGTCGCCGAGGGGCGCAAGGGCGTCCGCCAGGCCCGGACGGTGCTCGGCGGCCAGCGCCGCGATTCCAGCTCCAACGCCGTCACCCTCACGCTCATCGGCATCAACGTCGTCATCTGGGTGATGGGCCTGGCCATCGGCACCCGGGGCGACTCGTTCCTCGACCGCTACGCGCGCGGCATCGGCACCAACGAGCTGAGCGCCCGGCTGGGACTCGTCCTCGGCGACCGCGGCGACCCGTTCTCCTTCGGCGTCGTCGACGGCCAGTGGTACCGGCTCGTCACGGCGGCATTCACGCACGAGAACGTGCTCCACATCGGCCTGAACATGGTCGCGCTCTACATGCTCGGCTCGTCGCTCGAGCCGATCCTCGGCCGCAGCCGGTTCCTCACCCTCTATCTGCTGTCGGCCCTGGGCGGCACCGCGGCGTCGCTGCTGACCGTGTCCGACCCCTACTCACTGTCGTACGGCGCCTCGGGCGCGGTGTACGGCCTCTTCGGCGCGCTGTTCGTCATCGCCCGCCGGCTCGGCCGCGACACCGGCGGCATCGTCGTCATCCTGGGCATCAACCTGGTCTTCGGGTTCACCGTGCCGGGCATCGACTGGCGAGCGCACCTCGGCGGCCTGGTCATCGGCACGGCGCTGGCGGCGGTCTACGCCTACGCCCCGAAGGAGCAGCGCGGGCTGTGGGCGCTCATCGGCTCGCTCGCCGCCGCAATGCTCGTCACGACGGCCATCATGATCGCCGTCTCCTGACACCCGCACCCGACACGCGGCGTCCCTTCCAGCCGGCCGAGCTCGGGTCGTCGGGAGGGGGTCGTCCCCGCCAGAGCGGGTGCAACTCCTTACGTCCGCGATCGACCCGGCCCCACCGCGGGCCCGGTCAGGATCGCCCGTGGGGTGACGTGAGTGCCAACTGTTGGCCCTGGCGTCACCACGCCGGATAATGATCGCCTGCTCCGGCCGGTTGCCGGGCCGCCACACCACGACCAGCATCAACGGCCGGTACCCGGAGCGCACCTCACTCGCCCTGCGACCGGACGATGCGCCGATCCGGCCCGCATTCGGCTCTTGACGCGGGCGAGGTGGTGCGCGCCCGCGTGGGGTGACTCAGGCGCGGGTGAGGGTGGGCGGCGCTCGCACGCCGTCCACAGCCCACCGTCACGCGCGAGGTTATCCACAGGGGTTATCCCCACTGGGGAAAATTACACGCGTGTAATCACAGCTGTGCAATAACCTGTGGACAACGTCCTGTCCGCAGGTCAGAGCGGGAATGCCGTCACTTCCAGCGGGTGGCGGTCATGAACCCGCCGGTGATCAGGCCCATGCCGATCAACAGGTTCCAGCCGCCGAGGTCCTGGACGAACGGGATGTCGTCGCCGACGAGGTAATAGACCACGATCCACACCAGGCCGACCAGGAGCAGCGTGATCATGGTGGGGACGACCCAGCGACCGGATACCGTCGGGTCCTTGAGCTCGCCCCGCTCCGGAGGGGTGTAGTCGTCGTCCTTGCGACGGCTGCGAGACTTGGGCACGGTCGGTTCCTCTCGGTCTTGGCTGGTTGCGGTGATGCTCGGCTAGCGTAGTCGTCAGCAGGCCGTGCGCCCACATCGCGGCGTGCAGTCCCGATCGTCCCACTTGGAGGTGGACCCCATCAGCCGGTCGTCCGACTACCCACGGGCCTGGCGCTTCCTGGCGCCCGTGGTGCTCGCAGGCTGTGGTGTCCTGCTCATCACCAGCGCCAAGGCCGCCGACGGCGACGACCTGCGTGGCAGCGACGTCATCGCGTTCTCCGACCTGGTCCGCGCCGAGGAGCAGCGGGTTCAGGAGCTGCAGGCACGCATCGACGAGCTCTCCTCCGACATCGAGGACCTCACGGCCGGCGACGGCAGCAGCGCCTCCGAGGAGGTCGACCGCCACACCGAGGAGCTGATGCCGGCGGCCGGGCTCACCCCGGTCCAGGGTCCGGGCCTGAGCGTCACGCTCGACGACGCGCCGCTGCCGAACAACCTGGGTGAGGACTCCGAGTTCAACACCGAGGACTATCTCGTGCATCAGCAGGACCTCGAGGGCGTCATCAACGCCCTGTGGGCCGGCGGGGCCGAGGCCATGACCGTCATGGACCAGCGCATCGTCTCGACCAGCACCGTCCAGTGCGAGGGTCCGGTGCTGCTGCTCAACGGCCGCACCTTCTACCCGCCCTACACCGTCAGGGCCATCGGCGACGCCGACGCCATGCGCGACGCGCTGGAGGCGTCGCCGGCCGTGCGCGAGTACCGCGCGTGGGCCGACCGCATCGGCCTGCACTACGGCGTGGCCGACGAGGAGAACATCACGATGCCGGCCTTCACCGGCAGTGTTCAGGGAGGCCAGACGTCGTGAGCCGGCGCATCCTCGTAGTCGACAACTACGACAGCTTCGTCTTCAACCTGGTCCAGTACCTCGCCCAGCTCGGCGCCGACTGCGACGTGCGCCGCAACGACGAGATCGGCTCGACCGACGGCTACGACGGCATCCTGCTCTCCCCCGGGCCGGGCACGCCCGAGAAGGCCGGCGGCTGCATCGACCTCATCCACGCCCTGGCCGGCCGCACCCCCATCTTCGGTGTCTGCCTCGGGCTGCAGGCCATCGGCGTCGCATACGGCGCCACCGTCGGCCGCGCGCCGGAGCTGCTGCACGGCAAGACCAGTCAGGTCCACCACGACGGCGACGGCGTCCTGGCCGGGCTGGCGAGCCCGTTCACAGCCACCCGCTACCACTCGCTGGCGGTCGAGCCCGACACCGTCCCGGCCGAGCTGGAGGTCACGGCGCGCACCGCGGGCGGGGTCGTCATGGCCATGCGGCACCGATCGCTGCCGGTCGAGGGGGTCCAGTTCCACCCCGAGTCGGTGCTCACCGAGGGCGGGCACCGCATGCTGGCCAACTGGCTCGCCGTCTGCGGCGACGACGGTGCCGTCGCACGGTCCGCGGGGCTGGCGCCGGTGGTCGCGCACGGCCCGTCCGCCGACCTGCCCGTCTGACGCGCAGCCCACCACGAAAGAGCCGCGCGGCCCGGGATCGCTCCCGAGCCGCGCGGCTCCTCACATCGTCGTCGTCAGCCGGTTCCGCCGCCGATGAGTCCCTCGCCCTGCTCTCCGGACTCCGTGCCGCCTTCACCGCTCTCGTTGCCGCCCTCCGTGCCGGACGGGTCTCCGGTCTCGTCGCCTGGCGGCGTCTCGGTCTCGGTCTCGGTCGGCTCGTCGGTCGGCGTGTCCGTCTCGGTCTCCGTCGGCTCGTCGCTGGGCTCCTCCTCCGGCGCCTCCGCGACGGTGATGATGATCGTGTCGCCCTCTTCGACCTCGGCGCCGGGATCCGGGCTCTGGTCGAACACCTGGCCGTCGGGAACGTCGGCCGTGGTCTCCGTGACCACGTCGGGCACCAGGCCCAGGCGCTCGAGTTCAGCCTCGGCCTGGCCCCGCGTCATCCCGATGAGTTCCGGTAGCTCGAAGGGCTGGGTGCCGGTGGAATAGATGATGTCCACCGTGGTGCCGGGAGCGACCGACTCGCCGCCGGCGGGTTCGGTGCCGAGCACCTCGTTCTCTGGGCGGTTGCTGTTCTGCGGGACCCGGTTGCCGGGCGTGAGCCCGGCCTCCCTGATGGCGTCCTCCGCCTCCTGGATGGTCCGTCCCTGGACCGACGGCACCGAGACCATATCGGGTGCCACGCCGACCACGATGGTCACCGTGGAGCCCTCGTCGAGCTGAGTCGACGGGCGGGGGTCCTGGCGGA
Source organism: Jiangella rhizosphaerae (assembly GCF_003579925.1). Taxonomy (GTDB): domain Bacteria; phylum Actinomycetota; class Actinomycetes; order Jiangellales; family Jiangellaceae; genus Jiangella; species Jiangella rhizosphaerae. Next base: position 10,552 of record NZ_QUAL01000421.1, read on the forward strand.
TGACCGTCCCGATCTGCGCCTCGTCCTCCACGGCTTCGCTCTCGGCCGTTACCTCGAGATTCTCCTCGGTGAGCCGGGCCTCGGCCTGCTCCGCCGTCATGCCGACGAGGTTCGGCACGGTCGCCTGGGCCGGGCCGTTGGAGTTGAAGACCAGGTAGCCGATGAGGCCGGCGATCGCCAGGACGGCCAGCGCGCCCAGCACGACGGCCCACCAGCTGAAGCCCTTGCGCTGCTCCTCGTCCTCCTCGTCCTCGAGCTCGTCGGGGTACGGGGTGGCGTCGTCGAGCGGCAGCGCCCCGGCGGCCACCGTGGGCGCGGCGTTCGCGATCAGCTGCGTCGCGGCGGAGGTGTCGGCGGCCGCGGCCACCGGCAGCCCGGCGGCGGCCCGCTCGAGGTCGGTGCGCATCTCATAGGCGCTCTGGTACCGGTGCAGACGGTCCTTGGCCAGCGCCTTCATCACGATGGCGTCGAGCTCGGGCGTGATGTTGGGGTCGAGCGCCGACGGCGGCGTGGGCATCTCGCGCACGTGCGACACCGCCACCGACACCAGCGACTCGCCGATGAACGGCGGCCGTCCGGTGAGCAGCTCGTAGAGCACGCAGCCGCTGGCGTAGAGGTCGCTGCGGGCGTCGGCCTGCTCGCCCCGCGCCTGCTCGGGCGAGATGTACTGCGCGGTCCCGACGACGGCGGCGGTCTGGGTGAGCGCCATGCCGGTGTCGGCGAGCGACCGCGCGATGCCGAAGTCGGTGACCTTGACCTCGCCACCGCTCGTGATCATGATGTTGCCGGGCTTGATGTCGCGGTGGACGATGCCGGCGCGGTGGCTGTACTCCAGCGCGTCGAGCGTGGAGATCAGGATCTCGATCGACCGCTCCGGCGTGAACCGCTGGTGCTCCTGCAGCATCTCGCGCAGCGTCTGGCCCTCGACGTACTCCATGACGATGTACGGAATGCGGTGGCCGTCGATGTAGTCCTCGCCGGTGTCGTACACGGCGACGATGTTGCGGTGGTTCAGCGACGCCGCCGACTGCGCCTCGCGGCGGAACCGGGCCTGGAAGGTGGCGTCGCTCGCGTGGTCGACCCGCAGCATCTTCAGAGCGACGATGCGGCCCAACCGGGAGTCGCGGCCGCGGCGGACTTCGGCCATGCCGCCACGGCCGATCACCTCGCCCAGCTCGTAGCGATCTCCGAGGAGTCGCAACTCGTTCATTCCGCGGCCCTTTCTCGACTCGACCTCGCGCAGGCTACCCGTTCCAGCGGTCCCGGCGCTGCCTCTGACCGAACAGTGGCGATGGTCACGATCCCAACACCGCCTCCATGACCGCCCTGGCGATCGGCGCCGCCAGCCGTCCGCCGCCGATGTCGTCGCGGGCGGTGTCGGGCGCCTCTTCGATGACGACGGCGACCGCCACGCTGGGCTCGTCGGCCGGCGCGAACGACGTGAACCACGCGTACGGCGGCCGTTCGGCCGAGCTCTGTGCGGTGCCGGTCTTGCCGGCGACCTGGATGCCCTCGATCTGCGCGTTCTGGCCGGTGCCGTTCTCGACGACGTCGACCATCATCTGGGTCAGCTCCTCAGCGGTCTCGGGCGAGACGGCGCGGGTGCGCTCCTCGGGCTCGGTCCGCTCGATCGGGCTGACGAGGTCCGGACCGCTCACCTCGCGGACGAGGTACGGCTCCATCAGCACGCCGTCGTTCGCGATGGCCGCCGACACCATGGCCATCTGCAACGGCGTCGCCTGAACGTCGAACTGGCCGATCGCCGACAGCGCCGTCTGCGGCTCGTCGGGGTCGGCCGGGAACACGCTGGTCGCGGCGTTCATGTCGTCGTTGGTGAGCGGCTGGGTGTCGAAGCCGAACCGCTCGGCCTGCTCGCGCAGCGCGTCGTCGCCCAGTTCGTTGCCGAGGTAGGCGAAGGCCGTGTTGCACGAGATGCGCAGCGCCTCGGTGAGCGTCGGAGTGCCGTCCATGCAGGCATCCCCGCTCTGGTTCGGCAGGTTCGTGTTCGTGAGCGGCAGGTCGTACTCGGCCGGGCCCGGCACCTCGGTGTCCGGGTCGAAGTCTCCGGACTCCAGCGCCGCGGCGGCCGTGACCAGTTTGAACACCGATCCGGGCGGCAGCCGCTGAGCGATCGCGCGGTTGAGGTCGGGCTCGTCCTCGTCGGCCAGCAGCGCCTCGCGGGTGGCCGTCTGCTCCTCGATGGAGTGGCTGGCCATCGGGTTGGGGTCGTACGACGGCGTACTGACCATGGCCAGGATGCCGCCGGTCTCGACGTCGATGGCGACGACGGCGCCCTTGAAGCCCTCCTCGGTGAGGCCCTCCCACGCCGCCTGCTGGGCGGCGGGGTCGATGGTCAGCCGGACGGCGCCGCCGCGCGGCTCCTCGCCGGTGACGAGGTCGATGAGCCGCCGGACGAACAGCCGGTCGTCGTCGCCGGACAGGATGTCGTTCTGCGCCCGCTCGAGCGCCGTCCGTCCATAGTTGTAGGAGTAGTAGCCGGTCAGCGGCGCGTAGATGGGACCCTCGGGATACTGCCGCAGGAACTGGTACTCGTCGTCGACCGGCGTCGACTGCGCGATCGGGGTGTCGTCGGCGAGCAGGATCGGGCCGCGCTCGCGCGAGTACTCGTCGAGCAGGACCCGGCGGTTCTCCGAGCGCGCGTTGAGGTCGTCGGCCCAGAACGCCTGCACGTACGTCGCGTTGATCAGCAGCGCGACGCAGAGCAGCAGGCAGCCGGCGGAGATACGGCGGATCGGGGAGTTCATCGGATTCTCACGACCTGGGTGACGGCGGTGTCCGTCAGCGACGAGGACGACGACGGCGGAGCGGGCCGCCGGGCGGCGTCGGACAACCGGATGAGCAGCGCGACCAGCACCCAGTTCATCACCAGCGACGAACCGCCGAGGGACAGGAACGGTGTGGTGAGGCCGGTCAGCGGGATCAACCGGGTGACACCGCCGAGCACGATGAACACCTGCAGGAAGAACCCGGCGGCCAGCCCGGCGGCCAGCAGCTTGCCGAACGGGTCGCGCAGCAGCAGGCCGGCCCGCAGGCCGCGGGAGGCCAGCAGCGCGTACAGCAGGATGATCGCGATGAGCCCGGTGAGGCCCAGCTCCTCACCCAGCGCCGAGCCGATGAAGTCGCTCTCGGCGATGGGGGTGAGGTCGGGCCGTCCCTGGCCGAGGCCGGTGCCGAGCAGGCCGCCGTACGCCAGACCGTAGAGCGACTGCGCGACCTGCCCCTGCGGGTCGATGAACGGGTCCATCCAGAAGTCGATGCGCTCGGCGACGTGGGAGACGACGGCGTTCGCGGCGAACCCGCCGGCCAGGATCAGCAGCAGGCCCAGGATGATCCACGAGATCCGCTCGGTGGCGACGTAGATCATCAGCACGAAGATGCCGAACAGCAGCACGGACGGGCCGAGGTCGTTCTGCACGACGAGGATGCCCAGGGCGCCCAGCCAGACCAGCAGGATCGGCCCGAGGTCGCGGGCCCGCGGGAGGTCGACGCCGAGGAACCGGCGGCCGGCCAGCGCCAGCGCGTCGCGCGTCTGCACGAGGTAGGCGGCGAACGCGATGATCAGGATGATCTTGGCGGCCTCGCCCGGCTGGAACGTCATCGGCCCGACGTTGATCCAGATGCGGGCGCCGCGGATGGAGTGGCCGATGATCGGCAGCAGCGGAAGCACGAGGAGCAGCAGCCCGGCCAGGCCGGCGAGGTACGGCAGCCGCGACAGCACCCGGTGGTCGCGCACGAACAGCAGCACGCAGACGAACAACGTGACGCCGACCGCCATCCAGGTCAGCTGGGTGGACGCGCGGGTGGTCCCGTCGGCGATGTCGAGCCGGTGGATCATCGCCAGCCCCAGCCCGCAGAGCGTGACGACGATGGGCAGGATGACGGGGTCGGCGTACGGCGCCCGGATGCGGATGACGATGTGCGCCACCGCGGTGGCGGCCGACAGCCCGCCGAGGTAGGCCATGGCGTTCGGCGGCACCCGGCCGAGTGCGCCGAGGTCGACGCTCACGTAGGCGAACGTCGCGATGCCGATGGCGAAGATCAGCAGCACCAGCTCGGTCCCCCGGCCGCGGCGCGGGGCGACCGCCTCGGGCGCCGGTGGCTCGGTGCGGGCGCGGGCGCGGTCGAGACTCATGACGCCCCCGCACAGAGCAGCCCGGGATAGCCGACGTCACTGCCGAGCCAGTCGTCGTCGGTGCCCTCGGTGGGGCTGTCCGCGGGCTCGGTGGCCGGCGGCTCGGCGGGAGGCGTGGTCGCCGTGGAGGCCGCGCGCGGCTGGGCGGTGCCGGTGGGCGTCGCCGACGGCGTCGGCGACGGAGTGGGCGACGGCGTCTCCTCGCCGTTCAGCCGCTCGTGCGCCCGGCAGGCCTCCAGCCGCAGCCGGTCGACGACGGCGTCGGCGTCCTCGAGGTCGTCGGCCGTGATGGTGTCGGCGACCTGCTCGCGGTAGATGGCGGGCAGCGCGTCGACCGGCAGACCGCCTGGGATGTCGTGCAGCTCGGACAGCCGGATGGGGCCGATCTCCTGGCTGACGCCCTGGTAGATGGCGACCTGGCCGTTGCTGTCGCCGACGTAGTACTGGTCGCGGACCCAGTCGCTGGCGAGATCGAGTCCGACCCAGCCGATGGCGCCGACGGCGGTCACGATGACGACCGTACGCAGCCAGCGCCGGCCCCGGGGCGGCTGCGGTGCGTAGCGCATGGCCTCGAGGTCCTCGGGCGTCGGCTTGTGCTGTTCCTCGGCGCCGACCAGGGCGCGCAGCGCGGAGCCGCGGCGGCGGCGCGGCCGTTCCGGCGGTGGAGCGTCGTTGCTGGCGGCCGCGCCGACGAGGAACGCCTCGGCGGTGTCGTCGGGCTGCCGCGGGGTGTCGGTCTCGACGATGTCGGCCAGCACCAGCGTGACGTTGTCGGGGGCGCCGCCGGCCAGCGCCAGCCGGATGAGCTCGTCGGCGGCGTCGTCGAGCCCGGGGATGGAGCTCAGGGTCTCTTCCAGGGTGGCGTCGGAGACCACACCGGTGAGGCCGTCGCTGCACACCAGCAGACGGTCGCCGGGCTGGACCTCGAGCACCTCGAGGTCGGGGTCGACGTCGCCCTGGCCCTGCAGCGCCTTGAGGATCAGCGAGCGGGCCGGGTGGACGCCGGCCTCCTCGAGCGTGATGCGGCCCTCGTCGACCAGCGACTGGACGAACGTGTGGTCGTGGGTGAGCTGCCGGATGGCGCCGTCGCGCAGCAGGTAGGCGCGGGAGTCGCCGATGTGGCCGAGCCCGAGCGTGGTGCCGGTCCACAGCAGCGCCGTGACCGTCGTGCCCATGCCCTCGCGGCTGGAGTCGTCGACGATGAGCTGCCGGATACGCCGGTTGGCCGCCTCGATGGCCGAGGTCAGGGTCTGGAGCGGGTCGCTGTCGCGGGGTTCGCTCTCGGTGAGTACGAGTTCGTCGATGGCCGCCTGACTGGCCACCTCGCCGGCCGCGTGGCCGCCCATGCCGTCGGCCACGGCCAGGAGGTAGGGCCCGGCGTAGCCGGAGTCCTCGTTGCCCTCCCGGACCAGGCCGACGTCGGAGCGCGCGACGTAGCGCAGCGTCAACGGCATCGAGACCTACTTCCGCAGCTCGACGACGGTCTTGCCGAGCCGGAACCGGCTGCGGGCGGTGACCGGCGTGCTGCGTGTGAGTCGCTGGTTGCCGACGTAGGTGCCGTTGGTGGAGCCGAGGTCCTCGACGTACCACTGGTTCTCGTGGAACCGCAGCCGCGCGTGCTGCGTGGACACGTACTCGTCGGACAGCGGCACCGTGCAGTCGGCGCCGCGGCCGAACGTGACGGGGCTGCCGTCGAGCGCCACCGACCTGCCGGTGTCGGGTCCTTCGACGATGAACGCCCTGGTCGGGGTGCCCTTCGCGCCGCGCGGCTGACGGTTCTGCCGGGCCGCCTCGCGGGCCTCGCGCTGCGGTTTCGGCTGCTTGGGCGGCCGCACGCCGAAGAGATCGGCCCGCATGGCCGATGTGACGGAGAGGATCAGCAGCCACAGCACGGCGAGGAAGCCGAGCTTGATGACCGTGAGTGTCAGTTCCGACACTCGTTCACCTCCCGGGACTGCGCCGACGGACGTCGATCACGGTGGAGCCGATCACGATGCGGGAACCGTCGGTCAGGGGCGCCTGGCCCACCCGGGCGCCGTCGACGACCGTCCCGTTGGTGGAGCCGAGGTCGACGGCGACCAGCTGGGACTGCGGTCCCTGCTGGTACACGCGGATCTCCAGATGCCGGCGCGAGACGCCGGGATCGTCGATGCGAAGGTCGCTCTCGCTGCCGCGCCCGAGCACGACGCCCGGCGGCAGCACAGGATGCTGGGTGCCGTTGATGACGAGGTACGCGTCGGCCTGCCGCTCGATGGTGGGCGTGGGGGCGAACGACGAGCCGCGGTCGACGCCGGCCCGTACCGCGCTGCGAATGCGGAAGGCGCCGGTTCCGAGGTCTTCGTGCCGCTCGAAGCCGACCCCGACCGGACCCGTGAAGGCGTAGTGCTGCAGGTCGGCGTGCTCGCGGGCCAGCTCGACCAGCTCGGTGGCCAGCGTGCCGATGTACGCGGAGAGCCGGTCGTAGTCGCTCGGTCCCAGCTCGACGACGAAGTCGTTCGGCACGAGCGACCGGTCGCGGCTGACGATCTGCGCGTTGTTGTCGAGCTCGCGCTGGATGGCCGCGGCGATCTCGACGGGCTGCACCTCGGAGCGGAACGCCCGGGTGAACGCACCTTGGACCATGCTCTCGAGCCGCCGCTCGAAGCGCTGCAACACCCCCACGGGTACCTCCCTTCACCTCTCGCGCCTGTGCCGTGGGCAAGACCCTGATCGTAACGGCGCGTGGCATGGTGGTGCGGATGCGCCCTGGATCGGGACCGTGCGGAAACGGCCGTCGCAACCTTATGTGACGAAGGACGGCTGGCGGCTGGTTCCGACGGCTCTCTGTGTGCTTCCCGCCCATGCTGACATCCAGACCCCCGGATCGTGGAATCGACCACCCGCCAAGGCGTGTTAACCTTGGTGCCGCACACCACGCGCGGGTGGCGGAATAGGCAGACGCGCACGGTTCAGGTCCGTGTGTCCGAAAGGACGTGGGGGTTCAACTCCCCCCTCGCGCACCACGTTGACGAGGGCCCCAGGCACCAGCCTGGGGCCCTCGTCATTCGGTACCGAATGCTCCCGAGTGCGGGCTGGTAGCAGCCATGGGGCACGACGATGTCCGGGCTGCACGGTGTGCGGTCACCGCGTGGCGGCCCGGGTCGAGCGTGGTTGGGGGTGCCTCGGTGCGCCCCTGGCCGGTGTCGGCCCGTCCGTGACATGCGCCCGGTGTCCGCATGTGGTGATGACATGGCGACCGGATCGCCGCCATCACAACGGCATGTCGGCTCGGTCGCCGCGATCCGCTCATTGATGGGCGGGCGCCGTGTCTCCCAGCCGATGATCATCAACGGTTGGCGACGTCATGGTGTCGCTACCGGTTGATGATCTCGGAACTCAAGGATCGGGTCGTCCCGGTGACACCTGCGTCTGTCGAGCTAGTCGTCGGCGGTCGCGATCGGGACGACCGAACTCGCCGCCGCCCGAGCCGAGCGGCGGCGAGCCGCAGCGGCGCTAGGGCGTGTCTCCTAAAGATTGGCGGTGTGGGCCGCGATTGTTGGGGTCATGTCGCGTGAGTCGTTGTTGAGCGATGATC